>WHSW01000005.1:1612-54086 GCA_009379895.1 Solirubrobacterales bacterium | reverse complement strand
CGAAGGAACCTGATAGCCCTGGCGGTGCTCGCCGGCCTCGCCGTGCCGGGGGCGCCGAGCGCGGGCGCCGCCCCACCGACCCCCGCGGCGGCGAGGATCGGGGCGACGAGCGGCGCCAGCGCGCCGAC
This sequence comes from Solirubrobacterales bacterium, assembly GCA_009379895.1. GTDB lineage: Bacteria > Actinomycetota > Thermoleophilia > Solirubrobacterales > 70-9 > WHSW01. The sequence goes on along the minus strand of WHSW01000005.1, from coordinate 53,958 downwards.
GGGCGCGCCGACTAGCAGGGAGGGCGCGAGCACGGCGTCGAGCACGAGCGCCAGGCCCGGGGCTCGGAGCCCGACCGCGAGCAGGGCGAGGAGCGCCGCGGCGCCGCAGATCGTCGCCAGGCGCGCCGCGGCCAGCCGCGGGCGCGGGAGGTCGAGCGCCTCCTCGTCGCGGTGCGACGCGGGCACGCGCGCCTCGAGCTCGTCGATCTCGGCCTCGAGGCAGTCGCGCAGCTCGAGCACGGTCGGGCGCAGCGGAGGGTCGGGGTCCAGACAGGCGTCGACCGTGTCGGCGAGCCCCTCGGGCAGGTCGGGGCGGGCGAGGCGCAACGGTGGGGCGCCGGCGCCGATCCGGCGCGCCGTCTCGGCCGGGGTGCGCCCGGCGATCGGGTTGTGCCCCGCCCAGCACTCATACGCGGTCAGGGCCAGCGAGTAGACGTCGGATTCGGCCCCGACGAGCCCGCCCTCGGCCTGCTCGGGCGACATGTACGCCAGGGTGCCGACCACCTCGCCCGTCGCGGTCAGGGTCGACGCGCCGGCGACCCGGGCGATGCCGAAGTCCATCAGCTTCGCCCGGCGCTGGCCGTCCGTGCGCTCGGGCACGACCACGTTCTCGGGCTTGAGGTCGCGATGCACGACACTGCGCGAGTGCGCGTGAACGAGCGCGTCGCAGAGGTCGGTTGCGATCTCGGCCACGTCGCGGTCGCAGAGCAGGCCGGACTGGTGCAGCCTGGCCAGCGTCTCGCCGGGGACCAGCTCCGAGACCAGGACCGCGCACCCGGGGGTGCGCCCGAGCTCGTAAAGGGTGACGATCGCCGGGTGGTTGAGCCGCGCCGCGGCCTGGGCTTCGCGCAGCACGCGCTCAGGGTCGGCCGCCACGATCTCCTTGACCGCCACCTGGCGCTGCAGGCGCTCGTCGAAGGCGCGATAGACGGTTCCCATCCCGCCCGAGCCGATCCGCTCCTCGATCCGGAACCGTCCCATCACCAGATCGTCAGCCACCGCCTTCGATGCTTCGTCACCGCGCCCTGCTCTCCTGCCCGGCGTCCCCGCGGCGGCGGACGCGCCGGAGCGCGGACCCCGGCCCCGCCGCGACAGCGGTCATACTCTGCCCGCCGACAGAGTTCTGGATTTTCGACTTGGCTTTCCTCGACGAGGATGAACTAGATCCGGCTGCGGGCGGTTCGGGTTCCCGGGGATCGGGGCCCGACCGCCAACGTCAGCTGCTCATGCGGCGCGTGATCGCGCTCGGCGTCGGCGTGCTGATCGTGATCCTGCTGCTGCTCGCGGTGCGCGGCTGCCTGAACGCCCGCAAGGAGCGCGGATTCGAGAACTACGCCTCCGACCTGGGCGCGATCGCGACCCAGGCGAACCAGCTCTCGGCGGAGTTCTTCGGACGGCTCCAGGACCCCCCCAAGAACCTCTCCGAGGTCAACCTGGAGGCCGAGATCGCCTCCGACCGGGGCAGCGCCGAGGGGCTGCTCGACCGGGTCGAGGGGCTCGACGTGCCCGATCAGGTCTCCGGGGCGCAGGACGAGCTGGTGCAGGCGTTCGAGCTGCGCCGCGACGCCCTCGCCGGGATCGCCGAGGATATTCCCGCCGCGCTCGGCAACGAGGACCGCAGCGGGGCGCTGGCGCGCATCGCGGGCGACATGCGCGCCTTCCTCGCCAGCGACGTCCTCTACGAGCGCGCCCGGCTCGAGATCCAGGGTGTGCTCGAGGACGAGGGGATCGACGACGAGGTGCCCGCCAGCGTCTTCCTCCCCGAGCCGGCGACCAGGTGGCTCGACGAGCTCGAGCTGAGCACGGTGCTGAGCACGTTCGCCACCAACACCGGCGCGGTCAAGGGCGTGCACGGCCTCGCCCTGCTGAGCGCCTCGATCGACGACACGCCGCTGACCGCCGACGCCGAGAACACGGTCAGCCTCGGCAAGGACCCGCCCGAGCTGACCGTCGAGATCCAGAACCAGGGCGACAGCGTCGAGAAGGACGTCGTCGTCAGCTACTCGATCAGCGGCGGCGCCGTCCCGATCGAGGGCCAGCAGACGATCCCGAGCCTCGACGCGCAGGGGATCCGCGAGCAGGCGATCGGCTTCGAGTCCGAGCCCGAGACCGACACCCCGCTGACCCTGCGCGTCGAGGTCCTGCCCGTGCCCGGCGAGACGGTCACCGACAACAACACCTTCACCTACACGGTCACCTTCAACTGATCGCCGGGCCCGCGGCGGCGTCCGGTAGGTTCGCCGCTCATGCGTGTCGCCTACCTGGGCCCGGCGGGGACCTTCAGCGAGGACGCCCTGCGGGCCGCGGTCGGCGACGCCCCCATCGAGCCGGCCCCTGAGCCGACGATCTATGAGGCGATCACCGCGGTCGTCGACGGGCGCGCCGAGCGGGCGCTGGTGCCGTTCGAGAACTCGATCGAGGGGTCGGTGCGCGCGACGCTCGACACGCTCGCCTTCGACGCCCCGTCGGTCTCGATCGTCGGCGAGCACGACCAGCCGATCACCAACAGCCTGATCGCGCGGACCGAGCTGGCGCTCGCCGAGATCGAGGTCGTCCTCTCTCATCCGCAGGCCAGCGCGCAGTGCGCGCGATTCATCCGCGCCGAGCTGCGCGGCGCCCAGGTGCGCGCCGCCGCCAGCACCGCCGAGGCCGTGCGCGAGATCTCCTCCGAGGAGCGGCCCTGGGCCGCGCTGGGCACCACGTCGGCCGCCCGAATCTATGGCTGCGTGGTGCTCCGCGAGGGCGTCGAAGACGACGCCGCCAACCTGACCAGGTTCGTCTGGCTGGCGCCGGAGGGCACCCGGGCCAGGGGCCGGGGCGAGTGGAAGACGACGCTCAGCTTCTCCGAGCTGGGCGCCGACCATCCCGGGGCGCTCGTCGACGCGCTGCGCGAGTTCTCGAGCCGGGACGTCAACCTGACCCGGATCGAGTCGCGCCCGCTGCGCCGCGGCCTCGGCCGCTACATGTTCTTCATCGACCTCGAGGGCGACGAGCGCGAGCCGGCCGTCGGCGAGGCGATCGCGGCCCTGCGCGGCAAGGCGGAGACCGTCCGCGTGCTGGGCAGCTATCCGGTCGCCGACCACGGCGTTCCCGCCGCTTAGGGGAGCGGCCGACGGCTCGCTCTACAATCCAGCGACCATGGCGGAGGAACTCGCCGACCCCGAGGTAGTCGACCGCCCCCGACCCGGGGCGGGCACCGCGAGGGGCAGGGTCGGCGCCAACGGCCATCGATCGAACGGTGCCGGGCGGCCGTCGAACGGTGCCGGGCCGGCGCCACGGGCCGCCAGCACGCGGGTGCTCGTGCTCAACGCCAGCTACGAGCCGATCAACGTCTGCACCGTGCGGCGGGCCGCGGTCCTGGTGCTCAAGGCGCGCGCCGAGATGCTCGAGAAGGGGGACGGGGCGCTGCATTCCGAGCGGCTCGACCTCGATCGCCCCTGCGTGATCCGCCTGGTTCGCTACGTGCGCATCCCCCGCGACGTCCACCGGCGCAAGATCACCCGCAAGGCGGTCCTCGCCCGCGACGCCTACACGTGCCAGTACTGCGGCCGTGAGGCGGCGGGCCTGACCGTCGACCACGTGATCCCGCGCAGCAAGGGCGGTCGGTCGGTGTGGGAGAACATCGTCGCCTCCTGCGCGCCCTGCAACCGCAAGAAGGGCAACCGACTGCCGCGCGAGGCGGCGATGCACCCGGCCAACAGCCCGCGCGCGCCCGGGCCCACCGTCTTCATCCGGATCGCGGCGCCGCGGGTCCCGCACGCGTGGGAGCCGTACCTGCTCGCCGCATAGCGCCACGCCTGCCCTCGGTCCTCGGTAGCAGTTCTGCTACCGTGCGCTTATGGCCACGATCCCCCAGAAGGAGCTGCGGAACAACGTCGCCGAGGTGCTGCGGCGCGCCGAGGCCGGCGAGGAGTTCACGATCACGGTCTCTGGCCGGCCGGTTGCCCGGCTGGGTCCGGCGGCCAAGCGGCGCTGGGTGAGCGCTCCAGGCCTCGGCGAGGTCTTCCGAACGCCGGCGCCCGAGACGCTCGCGGAGGATCTCGAGCGGCTCCCTGCGGAGCTCGGCGACCCGTTTGCGTGACCCGGGTCCTGCTCGATACCTCGGTTCTGATCGGCTCCGCCTCCCCGGGCGAGCTGGAGGCGGCGATCAGCGCCGCCTCGCTGGCCGAGCTTCACTTCGGGGCGCTGCTCGCCGCCGACCCGGACGAGCGCGCGCGCCGAGCGCAGCGACTTGGCGTGATCGAGGCGACCTTCGACCCGATCCCGGTGGACGCGGCGGTCGCGCGAGAGTGGGGCCGCCTAGCGGCCGCGGTCGCCGAGCGCGACGGCCGGCCGCGGCGGCGGGCGATCGACCTCGCGATCGCCGCGACCGCGAACGTCCACGAGGTCCCGCTGCTCACCGCCGACACCGGGGACCTCGCGATCGTCGACGATCTGGTCGAGATCAAGCCATTCGGCTAGCCGCCGCGCCAGAACCCCCGCAGGAGCCGCAGCGCGTTCTGCGAGGCGATCAGCTCCGCGTCGGCGTCGGCGTAGCGGTGCCTCAGCGCCAGCTCCAAGTGGCGGAGGTCGCCGGCGCTCTGCAGCCCGGCGAGGGTGGGCTTGATGAACCCGTCGAGGTCGGAGCCGATCCCGGTGTGGCGGTGCGAGCCCGTGATCTCGCGGAGGCGGTCGATGTGGCGAAAGATGACGTCGAGCGACTGCCCGAGGGTCTGGGTCGGGCTGTCGCGAAGCCCGTCGGTGCTCTGGGCCTCCGCCAGGATCAGCCCGACGACTCCGTCGCGCTCGGCGATCCGCCTCACCGTGCGCTCGCTGAGGTTGTACTCCTGGCTGCCGAAGCGATACCCGCAATGGGTCGCGAGCACCGGCACGCTGCGCCGCGGATCGAGCTCATCGAGCAGGGCGAAGGTGTCGTTGAGGGAGCGCTCGCTCATGTGGCTGAGGTCGATCAGGACCCGCTCGCGGACCAGGGCCCGGACCGCCGCTCGGCCGAGGTCATTGAGCCCGGCGCGCGGCTGCGGGAAGAGCAGGAAGAAGAGCCGATCGGTGAGGAACGGAATCGCGTTTGCGTGGGTCGCCACCCGGCGCCAGAACAGATGGGCGATGGTGACGTAGGCGAGGCCACGGGCCGCCAGGGCGGCGACCGCCCGGTCGACGGCCCGCGGCGTGAGACCGAGGTGAAAGCCGCCCTCGAGGCAGTGAAGGAGTGCGATCTCGCCGGCCTCGAGCGCCGCCTCGAGCTCGGCGGGGCCGCGGACCACCCTGGCCTGGTCGGCGTGCTGAACCGCGACCTCCTCCTCGACCACGTCCATGCGGTTGAGGATGGTGTGCACGTAGGCGTCGCTGGGCGGGTGGTGATGGCGCGTCTCGGGGTCCATCTCGTCGTAGGCCGAGTAGAGGACCGAGAGGGCCACGCCGACCCCGCCCTCGCGCAGGAGCGGGACCGTGGAGCGCGGCCCAGAGTGAAACGATTCGTAGTTGGCGATCCTGCTGGCCACCCCCACCGCCCGCTTCTGGAGCTGGTCGAGCAGTCGCCAGCGACCGCGATTCGAGCGCACCAGCCGCAGGACGTCGCCGTGGGTCTCGGGGACGATGTGCATCGGGTAGTGGTTGTGCAGGTCGGCGATCAAGCGACCGGCAGCATCTCAGGATCGGGACCGACCGGCATGCCGGGGACTGCCCGGCGTATAAGCGAAGGGCCGCCCCGAGGGGCGGCCCTTCCAAGGTGCGATTGTCAAACGGGTCCCGGGTTCGCGGCCGGGTGGGACTAATCCCGGCCCCCGTGGCCCGCCGGTGCCTGGGGTTGGATTCCGCCAGGCGGCTCGCACGCTGCCCGTCCGCGACGACGGTCACCCGCCGAAGGGACGAAGCGGCCGACTAGCGGCCCCGCACCTCCAGGGTCCCGGAAAAACTGTCACTCAAGTTCGGACCACCTCCTTTCTCTGGTGATCCGATTGAAGCAGACCGGGAGGTCGAGGTACCGCGCGCCCCCGCGACTCAGCCGTCGGCTGGCTTGGCCGCGTCGGCGGCGACCTCGGCGCTGCGGTCGGCCTCCTCGGCGATGTCGGCCGAGGACTCGACCACCAGCGCGACGGCGCTGACCCGGTCGTCGTCGCGGATGTTCATCACCCTGACTCCCTGGGTCGCGCGGCCGAGCTGCGAGATGCCGCCGGCGTTGGTGCGCTGGACCATCCCGTTGTGGGAGATGAAGAGCAGGTCCTGGTGCTCGCGGACGATCAGCGCGCCGGCCAGCCCGCCCTTCTTGAGGGTCATCTTGATCGTCAGCACGCCCTTCGTCCCGCGACCCTTGACCGGGTACTCCGCCACCGGGGTGCGCTTCCCGTAGCCGTTTTCGGTGACGACGAAGAGCTGGGAGTCGTCGCGGGCGACGTCCATCGCCAGGACGCGGTTCGAGGTCCCGTCGATCTTGCCCGCCACGTTCATCCCCTTGACGCCGGAGGTGTCGCGGCCCATCGAGCGGACGGCCGACTCGGCGAAGCGCGAGGCGTGGCCGGACTTCGAGACCAAGAGCAGGTCGTCCTCGCCCGACGTCAGGCGCACCCCGACCAACTCGTCGCCGTCGCGGACCTTGATCGCGATGATCCCGTCGGCGCGAATCGGCGTGTTGTAGGCGGTGAACTCGGTCTTCTTGACCAGGCCCTCGGCGGTCGCGAAGGCCAGGTAGCGGCCCTCGGTGAAGTCGCGGGTGGGGATCACGGTCATCACCCGCTCGCCGTCGCGCAGGGGCAGCACGTTGACCAGCGCTCGGCCCTTCGACTGGCGCGAGCCCTCCGGCAGCTCGTAGACCTTGAGCCGGTAGACCTTGCCGCGGTTGGTGAAGAAGAGCAGGAAGTCGTGCGTCGAGCAGATGTGCAGGTGCTCGATGAAGTCGCCCTCCTTCATGTCCATCCCCATCACCCCGAGCCCGCCGCGGCGCTGCTGGCGGTAGGTGACCAGCGGCAGGCGCTTGACGTAGCCCGAGTGGGTGATCGAGATCACCATCTGCTGGTCGGCGATCATGTCCTCGATGTTCATGTCGCCCTCGAAGTGGGTGATCTCGGTGCGGCGCTCGTCGCCGTAGCGGCCGTTGACCTCGTCGAGCTCGGAGACGACCAGGGCGTCGATCCGCGTTGGGTCGCCGAGGATCTCGCGTAGGGCGGCGATCTGCTCGACCAGCTCCGCATGCTCGGAGCGGACCTTGTCCGACTCCAGCGCGGTGAGCCGGGCGAGGCGCATGTCGAGGATCGCCTGCGCCTGGTTCTCGGTCAGCTCGAAGCGCTCGATCAGGCCCTCGCGGGCGGTGTCGGTGTCGGCCGAGGCGCGGATCAGCTCGATCACCGCGTCGAGGTTGTCGAGGGCGATCAGCAGCCCCTCGAGGATGTGGGCGCGGGCCTCCGCGCGGCGCAGCTCGTGCTGGGTGCGGCGGGTGACCACCTCGCGCTGGTGGGCGACGTAGTACTGGATCAGCTCCTTGAGCGAGAGCGTGCGCGGCACCCCGTCGACCAGGGCAACCATGTTGACCCCGAAGCTGTTCTGCATCTGGGTGTGCTTGTAGAGCTGGTTGAGCACCACCTCGGGCGGGTCGCCGCCGCGCTTGAGCTCGATCACCAGGCGCATCCCGGAGCGGTCGGACTCGTCCCGCAGGTCGGAGATACCGGTGATCTTCTTCTCACGGACGAGGTCGGCGATCTTGGTGATCAGCCCGCCGTCGCCGCCCTTCTTGACCTGGAACGGCAGCTCGGAGACGATGATCGCCTCCCGGCCGCCCTTGAGCGGCTCGACGTGCGCCCGCCCGCGCACCTTCACCGACGCCCGCCCCGAGGCGTAGGCGTCGCGGATGCCCTCCATGCTCATCAGCCCGCCGCCGGGGAAGTCGGGGCCCTTGATGTGCTCCATCAGCCCGGCGAGGTCGATGTCCGGGTTCTCGATGTAGGCCTTGACCCCACCGACCGCCTCGCGCAGGTTGTGCGGCGGGATGTTGGTCGCCATCCCGACCGCGATCCCCGAGGACCCGTTGACGAGCAGGTTCGGAAAGCGCGCGGGGAGCGTCAGCGGCTCGGACTGCGACTCGTCGTAGTTGGACCCGAAGTCGACGGTGTCCGCGTCGATGTCGCGCAGCATCTCGGTCGCCAGGCGGGCGAGGCGGGCCTCGGTGTTATGGCTGACGAACCCGTTGGTGAGGAACGAGTGGTCGTCGGTGTCGACTCGCAGCGAGTAGACCGGCCGGGTGCCGGCGTCGGTCACCGACTCGACCTCGGCATAGAAGTAGTCGCCGCTGACGAGGGGCTCGATCGTGTCTCGAACCTCACGCGACTCGATCCGTTCGAGGATCCCGGTACCGCCCTGCTCCCAGCGCTCGATCCGGTCGACGTTATGGCGACGCAGCCAGTCCCTGTCGGTCCACCGGCTCCCGGACTCGCTGCGAATGAAATCGGCGACGTGGGGGACGTGGTCCTGACTCAGGGCCCGACTGCTCGTCGGGATGGTCGCCAGGTCACGCGTCAGCTTCGCCTGCTTTGGGCCGATGAATCCGACTCGGCTCGCGAAAAGTCGCGCGTCGCGTCGATTACTGATCACGAGCTTCAATTCGCCCTTGTCGTACCGGCAGATCCGCGCGACGATGCCCGATTCGAGAAGCAGCATTTGCACATCACGCGCGAGTTGCTCGCTGTAGGTCGAGTAGGAGACCTGGATCGACTTCCTCGGCAACAGCGATGACGACCCATCTCCGGTGAACAAGGACCGGAGGAACGCGCGCTTGACGGTCGGCGTCGCTCGCCACATCGTCTCGGGAACCACCTTGTCGGCCGCGCGGCCGCGCAGCTCACCAAGCGGACTCCGGCGCAGCTCAGTGAGGTTCTGGATGTCGAGCTCCCAGAGCAGGCTCCCGGAGGCAATTTGCCGGCTGTAGACGTAGCGGCGCCCGCCGACCAGGGTGTCGTAGGCCACCACCACCGAGTCGAAGTAGTCCTTGTCGACGTTGTTGAAGCCGGCCCGCGACTCGCTGACCCAGCCCTCGGAAGCAAACGCGCCCAGGAGCAACGCGAGCTTGGCCTCGTCATCAGCGAGCTCGTCAGCGGCCGGCTGCTCGGTGCGAGAGATCAACACCCGGTCCTTCGGCTCGATCTCCTCGAGGAGCTTCCAGAGGAGCAGGGGCACGCCCGCCATGTCTACGAGGCAGAGAACGGGATGGTTGCGAGTGCCCGTCAATTCGTGGCCGTGGGTGGTGCGCAGCCGAAGCGTCGGATGCTCACCGGAGTGGAAGAGCTTCGTAGCTCGAACCGGGCGGCCCAGCCGATCGAGGACCTGGAGCTCGACGTCGTTGTCGGAGTCCCGAACGGCGTCCGGGACGATGGAGTCGATCCGCACCGTGCCCGCGCGCGTTGCGACCCGTGTCTCGCCGGTGACGCAGTACCGCATCGCCGCGGCCGGGTCGTCGTCGATCGAGCCGAAGTTGCCCTGCCCGTCGACGAGCGGGTAGCGCAGGGAGAACTCCTGCGCCATGCGGACCAGGGTGTCGTAGATCGCGCTGTCGCCGTGGGGGTGGTACTTGCCCATCACCTCGCCGACGATGAAGGCGCTCTTGCGGTACGGGCGGTTCGGCTGCAGGCCGAGGTCGTGCATCGCGTAGAGCACCCGGCGGTGGACCGGCTTGAAGCCGTCGCGCACGTCGGGCAGCGCGCGGCCGACGATCACGCTCATCGCGTAATCGAGGTACGAGGACCGCATCTCCGAGGTGAGCTCGCGCTCCTCGATGCGACCGGTCAACGCGTCCAGTGAACCTTCCATCGCTGCCCTCCTAGACGTCCAGGAAGCGGACTTCCTTGGCGTGGCGCTCGATGAACGCCTTGCGCGGCTCGACCTTGTCGCCCATCAGCTCGGTGAAGATCCGCTCGGCGAGCGCCGCGTCGTCGATCCGCACGCGCTGCAGGGTGCGGGTGGCCGGGTCCATCGTCGTCTCGCGGAGCTGCTCGGCGTTCATCTCGCCCAGGCCCTTGAAGCGCTGCATGCCGACCCCCTGGCGCGCGGCCTCGAGCACTGCGCGGCGCAGCTCGCCGAACGACTCGGGCTCGCGGGTGCGCTCGCCGAGCGTCAGGGTGAAGGGGGGTCGGCCGACCTGGTTGAGCAGCTCCTGGTGGACGTCGACCAGATGACGGTAGTCGTTGGAGCGCAGCAGATCGGCGCTCAGGATGTGGGTGCGGGCCAGGCCGTCGCGACGGTGCACGGCCCGAACCACGATGCCCTCCTCGTCGTCGGCGATGATCTCGGTCTCGAACGGCTCCGCCTCCGGGTCCTTGCCCGCCAGCAGCTTGCGCACGCCGGCGGGCGTCGCGGCACCGGCGTCGAGGATCTGCGACTCGGCGAGAAAGCGGACCACGTCGTGGCCGAACTCGGCCTGCAGCGAGTCGGCCCAGCCCTCGTACTCCTTGAGGCGCCGGTTGAAGCGCTGCCAGCGGGCCGCGGTCAGCTTGTGCTGCTTGGCCTCGGCGTCGCGCAGCTCGAAGCGCTCGAGCTTGTCACGCAGCAGCAGCTCCTCGAGCTCGGACTCCTTCTCGATGTAGGTCTCCTGCTTGCCGTTGCGCACCTTGTAGAGCGGCGGCGTGGCGATGTAGACGTATCCGGCCTCGATCAGGTCGGCCATCTCGCGATATAGGAAGGTGAGCACCAGGGTCCGGATGTGTGCGCCGTCTACGTCGGCGTCGGACATCACGATGATCTTGTGGTACCGAGCGTCCTCGAGGTTGAACTCCTCGCGGATCCCGGTCCCGATCGCCGTGATCATCGCCTGGATCATCTCGTTGGAGAGGACCTTGTCGATGCGGCTCTTCTCGACGTTGAGGATCTTCCCGCGCAGCGGCAGCACCGCCTGGGTGTTGCGGTCGCGGCCCTGCTTGGCCGAGCCGCCGGCCGAGTCGCCCTCGACGATGAACAGCTCCGCCAGCGAGGGGTCGCGCACCGTGCAGTCGGCGAGCTTGCCCGGCAGGGTGGAGTTCTCGAGCGCTGACTTGCGGCGGGTCAGATCGCGGGCCTTGCGGGCGGCGTGGCGGGCGCGCGCGGCGTCGACCGACTTGGAGACGATCCGGCGGGCGTCCGCGGGGTGCTCCTCGAAGTACTCGCCGAGCTTGCGGTTGACGGTCTCCTTGACCATCCCCTCGACCGGCGGGTTGCCGAGCTTGGTCTTCGTCTGGCCCTCGAACTGGGGGTCGGAGAGCTTGACGGAGATCACCGCGGTGAGGCCCTCGCGGACGTCGTCGCCGGTCAGGTTCTCGTCCTTCTCCTTGAGCACGCCCTTGTTGCGGGCGTAGGCATTGAGCGTCCGGGTCAGCGCCGAGCGAAAACCGGACAGGTGCGACCCGCCCTCGTGGGTGTTGATGTTGTTGGCGAACGAGAACACCGACTCCTGGTAGGAGCTGTTCCACTGCATCGCCACCTCGACCGCGCCGTCGGGGGTCTCGCTCTCGAAGTAGACCGGCGTGCGGTGCAGGGCGTCCTTGTTCTCGTTCAGGTGCTTGACGAAGTCGACGATCCCACCGTCGTAGCGGAAGGTGTCCTTCTGGCCGGCGCCCCGCTCGTCGACGAGGTCGATCCGCAGGCCGCGGGTCAAGAACGCGGTCTCGCGCATGCGCTCGGCGAGCGTCGCGTAGTCGAGCTCGAGCGTCTCGAAGACCTCGTCGTCGGGCAGGAAGGTGATCGTGGTGCCCGTGCCCTTGACCTTCTCGCCGCGCTCGAGCGTCCCCCTGGGCACGCCGCGCTCGAAGTCCTCGGTCCACTTGTAGCCGTCCTGGCGGACCTCGAGGTGCAGGCGCTCGGAGAGGGCGTTGACGACCGAGACGCCGACCCCGTGCAGGCCGCCGGAGACCTTGTAGCCGCCGCCGTCGCCGAACTTGCCGCCGGCGTGCAGCACCGTGAGCACGACCTCCGCGGCCGGCCGCTTCTCCTCCGGCATCTCGTCGACCGGGATCCCGCGCCCATCGTCGGCCACCGTGACGCTGTTGTCCGGGTGCAGGGTGAGCTCGATGCGATCGCAATGGCCGGCGAGCGCCTCGTCGACGGAGTTGTCGACCACCTCGTAGACGAGGTGGTGCAGACCCCGAGGCCCGGTCGAGCCGATGTACATCCCCGGCCGCTTGCGAACCGGGTCGAGGCCCCGCAGGACCGTGATATCGCCCGACGTGTAGCCGTTTGCGTCCTTGTCGTCCGAGGCCGCCGCGCGCTCGCGGTCGGCGCCCGCCTTGCTTGCCACTAGTGGTAAGGCCCTTCGGTCGCTGTCATAGAAAGGCCCCGAGCGCCTGGCCCGGCCGGTGGGCCGAATCCGGGCGATTCGGGGGCCGCGTGCAACTTCACATAAGGATACCAGCCGCGGTCCCCGGAAGATGTCGTAAAAGACCCGGAAATCCCTGCAAAAGACGAACTAATCAGTGTCCTCGAACGAATCGGCGGCGACTACGAAGCGAAGCGAGTCGACCCGGCCCCGTTGCAGCGCCCCGTTCAGGCGCTCGAGCAGGTCGGACTGCAGCAGATCGAGCTCCTGCGCCCAGGTCGACGCCCGGCAGGCGACCGTCACCTCGCCGTCGCGCTCGCGCACCGGGTGCGCCTCGCGCGCGATCCGCTCGCCGACCGCCGACCGCCAGGCGCTCTGCACCGCCGCCAGCGGCGTCGCCGGCTCGGCCCGAGCGCGGATCGAGCGCACCGAGTCGGCGATCGAGCGGGGCGGTCGGGCCGGGCTCAAGCCGCCTCCCGCTCCGCCCGCGCCTCGGGGGTCGCGGCGGGCGTCGGCTGCAACGGGTGCCCGCCGCGCAGCGCGATCTCGCGGCGCGGCGCCGGCGCCGGCAGGTGACCCGGCTCGGTGGCGGTGATCAGCGCCTGCCCGCCGTCGTCGGCGAGGTGCTCGACCAGCAGCCGGCGATGGTCGGCGTCGAGCTCGCTGGTGACGTCGTCGAGCAGCATCAGCGGCGCGGGGCGACCATCGTCGAGCAGGGCGCGCCGCTCGGCGAACAGCAGGGCCAGGAGCGCCGCGCGCTGCTGGCCCTGCGATCCGTAGCGGCGTAGCGCCCGGCCGTCGGCCTCGAGGGCGACGTCGTCGAGATGCGGGCCCCAGCCGGTGTAGCCGCGCGCGACGTCGCCGTCGCGCCGCTCGGCGAGCTCGGCTGCGAGCTGCGCGGGCTCGGCGGCGGTGCTGCGCGGCCGGTAGCGAAGCGCCGGGACCGGGCCGAGGTCGAGCGCGCTCGCCGAGCGCTCGAACGCCGGCGCCAGCAGCTCCAGCGCCCGCCCGCGGTCGGCGATCAGCTCGACGCCGGCGCTCGCCAGCTCGCGGTCCCACGCCTCCAGCGCCCCAGGCCCGGCGCTCCCGGCTCGGATTCGCCCGAGCAGCGCGTTGCGCTGCGCCAGCGCTCGCGAGTAGCGCCGACGCGCCTCGGCACGGGCCGGCCAGAGCGCAGCGCAGAAGCCGTCCAGATGGCTGCGGCGGGCCGCGGGAGGCCCCTTGACCAGCGCCAGGCGGTCGGGCATGAAGACCGCCAGCGGCGGGCGCAGGGCGGCGCTGTCCGGGCCGGCTGCCTGGCCGTCGACGAGCTGGCGCCGGCCCTCGGCGCGGGTCACCGAGCAGAGGAAGTTGCGACGGCGCCCCGACGACTCGACGACCGCCTCGGAGCGCGCCAGGGAGCACCCGAAGGCGATCGCCTCGCGGTCGTCGCGGGTCCGGCAGGAGCGGCCCGCGAGCGCCAGGTAGGTCGCCTCGAGCAGATTCGTCTTCCCGGCCCCGTTCGGCCCCCAGAGCAGGTTCAGCCCGGGCCCGAGCTCGACCTCACAGGTGGCCAGGTTGCGAAAGTCGAGGACCGAGACGGATTCGACGACCATCGGCCGACCGAGCTAGCCGAAGGGCCGAAGGGCCGGCGAGGCCGGACGCGAAGCGCAGTGGTGGCGCAGGGTCGGCGAGACCGGACCCGGAGCGGAGGATCTCGCCGGCACGTATCTCACGCGTTGAGCCGGATCGGCATCACCAGGTAGCTGAAGTCCTCTCCGCCGACGGGGCGCAGCAGCCCGGGGCGAAGCGGCGAGCTGAGCTGCACGGCGAGCTCCTCGGAGGCGACGCTCTCGATCCCCTCGATCAGGAACTGGGGGTTGAACGCGATCTCCAGCGGCTCGCCCGCGTACGGCGCGGGCATCGCCTCGCTGGCGTCGCCGATGTCGGGGGTCTCCGCGGCGACGGTCAGCTCGCCCTCGGCGAACGCCAGGCGGAGCGGCGCGTTGCGCTGGGCGAGCTGACTGATCCGTCGCGCGATCTCGCCGAACTCCTCGCGGGGCAGCCGCACCTCGTGCTCGAATGACTCGGGGACGAGCTGGCGCCAGCTCGGAAACTGGCCCTCGATCAGCCGCGACGAGAGCACGGCCGCCGAGCTCGCGAAGACGACCTGGTTGCTGCGCAGGGCGATCTCGACCTCCTCGTCGCCGATCACGCGAGCGAGCTCGCGCAGGGCCCGGGCCGGGACGTTGGCCTCCAGCGACTGCGAGATCGGCGACTCGAGCTCGGTGTGCTTGACGCTGAGCCGGTAGGAGTCGGTCGCGACCATGGTCAGCCTGGTCCCCTCGGCCTGCAGGAGCACGCCGGTGAGGATCGGCCGCACCTCGTCGCGCGACGCCGCCCGCGCCACGAGATCGATCGTCTCGGCGAGCGGGGTGCCCGGCAGCTTCACGGTCTCCCCCTCGAGCTCGGGAAGGCGCGGGAAGTCCTCAGCCGGCAGGGTCCGGAGATGAAACCGCGCCTCGCCCGCCGCGATCTCGAGGTCGCGCTGCTCGGCGCGCAGCTCGAGGGACACGTCGCCTGGCGGCAGGCTGCGCACGACGTCGCCGAGCAGCCGGCCGGGAAGCAACAGCGTGCCGTCGCGCTCGATCGCGGCGTCGTCGAGGCGGCCGGTGAGTGCGAGCTCCATGTCGGTGGCGCGCACGGTGAGCGTGGAGTCGGCGGCGATCACGAGGATGCCGCCCAGCGAGGGCAGGGTGCCCCGGCTGGAGACCGCGCGGCCGACGAGCTGCAACGCGGAGGAGAGGGAATCTCTGGGAACGGTTAGCTTCATCGAGGGTCGCTCATCTTCCTACTTGGCTCAGATGTATCTGCTTCGTTGATGGTTGGGGATCGTAGGGCGAAACTGGCTCGATGCTTGGGCGCGGGCCGGTGGATCAGGCCTCGGCGGCCGGTGGAGGAAGGCGCGACGCCGTGGATAACGGCGCCCCGGCCGGCGGCCGTCCAAGCTCACCACGCAGGCTGTGGACGGCCCCGGCGAGCTCGGTCCCGGGCTCGAGCCGTGCGGTGACGGCCCGAACGGCGTGCAGGACGGTGGTGTGGTCACGATCGAAGGCGCGGGCGATCTCGGCCAGCGAGAGCGGCGTCAACTCGCGCGCTAGGTACATGGCGAGTTGGCGCGACTGCGCGATCCGCGCCGAGCGCCGCGCCGAGAGCAACTCCTGCCGGGTCAACCCCTGGAGCCGGCAGACCGCGTCCTGGATCGCCTCGAGCGTGGGCGGCTCGGAGCTCGGCGGCGGGCCTGCAGCCTGGCCGGCGCCGAGCGCCCGGTGGACCAAGGGCGTCGACATCGGCTCGGAGAGCAGTGAGGCGACCGCCATCACGCGCGTCATCGCGCCCTCGAGGATGCGCACGTTGCCGGGCACCAGCGTCGCGATCTCACGCAGGACCTGCGGCTCGGGGACGTCGGACGTGGCGTCGGCGGCGAACCGCCACACGAGCGCCATCCGGGTGCGCAGGTCGGGCGGCTCGAGCTCGACCTGAAGGCCCCAGCGGAAGCGATCGCGGAGCCGATCGGCGAGCCGCGAGAGCGCCTCGGGCGGCCGGTCGCTGGAGAGGACGATCTGCTTGCCGGCGGCGAACAGCGCGTTGAAGGTGTGGACGAACTCCTCCTCGGTGTGCTGCTTTCCCTCGAGCACCTGGACGTCGTCGATGAGCAGCGCGTCGAGCTCGCGGTAGCGCGCCTTGAAGGCCTCGGGCCCGTCGCGGCGCAGGGCGCTGACGAACTCGCTGGTGAAGCGCTCGGCGGTCGTGTGGTGGGTGGTCAGCGAGGGGTGGTTGCGCCGCAGGTAGGCGAGGATCGCGCCCAGCAGGTGGGTCTTGCCGAGCCCCGGCGGGCCGTGCAAGAAGAGTGGGTTATACGCCTCGCCGGGAAGCTCGGCGACCGCCAGCGAGGCGGCGTGGGCGAGGCGGTTGCCGTCGCCGATCACGAAGCGATCGAAGGTGTGGAGGGGGTTCAGCGGTAGCGACTCGGGGGCGGTGGGCTCCGCCCGCTCGGCGGCGTCGGCGGTGACGAAGGCGACGTCGGAGAGCGCGTCGCAGTGCCGGTGCAGCGAGCTTGCGATCAGGGCGCAGTAGCGGCGCTCGACCCAGGCCCGGACCGGCTCCGGCGCGGAGAGGTAGAGCGTCGCGCCGCGCGTCGTCACCGGCACCAGCGGCCGCAGCCAGAGCTCGAAGGTTGAGCGCGGAACCGAGCGCTCGAGCTCTCCCGTCACGCGCCGCCAGAGGTCGGTCAGCTCGTCGGAGCATGCGGGGGCGGCCACGGCGACCGACCTTACATACGCGTCCCCGGACAGCATTGGGCCCAGCCCGCAAATCGCGCGATTATCTGCGCGGCGATCGGCGCCCCCCGCTCTGTAGACTGGCGCCTCCTCATGAAGCGGACCTGGCAGCCGAAGAAGCGCAAGCGCGCGCGGACCCACGGGTTTCGAGCCCGGATGCGAACCCGATCCGGACGGGCCGTGATCCGCCGGCGCCGTGCCAAGGGCCGCAAGCGGCTCACCCCGTAGTGCCGCGTCCAGTGATGCGGACGGGCACTAGATGACGGCCGAGCCGCGCAGGCGCGGCCGCCTCTCACGCAGCGGCGACTTCGATCGTGTCTACCGGGACGGTCGGTCGCACGCGAACCGCTTCCTCGTCCTCTACGCGTTCCCTCGTCCCGAGACGAGCGGCGACGAGACACGGCTCGGGACCTCGGTCGGCCGCAAGGTCGGTGGCGCGGTCTCCAGAAACGCGGTCAAGCGCGCCTTGCGAGAGTCGTTCTGGGACCTGGCCGATGAGCTCCCCGACGGCCACGACTTCGTGATCGTCGCCCGCCCCGACTCTGCAGGTCTGGTTGAGCGTGAGGGCACGACCGGCGTCGGCGTCGCGCTGCGTGAGCTGATCGTCGAGGCCACCCCGGAGCGTAAAACGTGAAACGGTCGAGCCCGGCGGCCCCGAGCGCCATCACCCGCGCGCTGCGCGAGCTCGTCCTCCTGCCGGTGCAGCTCTATAGGCGGGTGATCTCACCGGCGCTGCCCAATCGCTGCAAGTACTACCCGAGCTGCTCGACGTACGCGGTGCACGCCGTTCGCGAGCTCGGGATCGTCCGCGGCACGGTCCTCGCCGCCTGGCGCCTGGCGCGCTGCAATCCGTGGAGCCACGGCGGCGTCGACGAGCTCGCCGACCGGCGGCTGTTTCGCGATCGCCACCGCCATGATGTCGACCCGGGCGCCGGCGGGCCGGCCCACGCATGATCCCGATCGCCAACATCCTCCAGCCGCTGATCGACGCCGCCGAGGCGGTGATCACCTTCCTGCACGACGACGTCGGCTTCGGCTGGGGCCTGGCGATCGTCGGCCTCACGTTCATCACCCGGATGGTGATCCTGCCGCTGTCCCTGAAGCAGATCCGCTCGATGCGCCATCTCCAGCAACACGCGCCCGAGCTCAAGAAGCTGCAGGAGAAGTACAAGGGCGACAAGGAGCGCCTCCAGCGCGAGATGATGGCCTTCTACAAGGAGAACCAGATCAACCCGCTGGCCTCCTGCTGGCCGCTGCTCCTCCAGCTGCCGGTCTTCCTGGCGCTCTACCAGCTGCTCAACAGCGACGACTTCAAGGCCGACATCCTCGCCGCGCCCCCGGCGGGGTTCCTGTTCGTCGACAACCTGACCGAGAAGGCGACCGGGGTCGAGCTGGCGGTGCTGATCATCCTCTTCATCGCCACCCAGATGGGCGCCGGCCTGGTCATGTCCTCGCGGGTCCAGGACCGAAACCAACGCCTGATCATGTTCGGGCTGCCGCTGATCTTCGCCCCGTTCGTGGCCAATTTCCCCGCCGGCCTCGCGGTCTACTGGATCTCGACCAACCTCTGGACCCTGGGCCAGCAGTGGGTCGTGATGCACTTCTGGCCCCCGCCGGACCCGAAGCAGGCGAAGGAGGAGGTGGTCGCCGCCAAGCCGCCTCCGTCTCCCCCGCGAAAACGCAAGCGAAGAGCGTGACGGGGCCGCTTCCCGACGAGCCCGCCGCCCGCGTCGAGGCACTGCTCGACGAGATCGTCGACGCGCTCGACCTCGACGCCGAGGTGGTCGTCGACGAGGACGAGGAGGCGATCGCCGCCCGGATCGAGGGCGACGAGCTCGGCCTCCTGATCGGTCGCCGGGGACAGACGATCGACGCCGTGCAGCTGCTCTGCTACCGGGCGGCCTTTCGCGGTCGCGGCGACCGCAAGCGGGTCTCGGTCGACGCCGCGGGGTACCGTCAGCGCCGGCGCGAGACGGTCGAGCGCCAGGCGGCCCGGGCGGCCGACCGCGCGCTGGAGGCGGGCAAGGAGATCGAGCTCGAGCCGATGAGCCCGACCGAGCGCAAGATCGTCCACGACCACCTCGCGGACCGTTCGGGGGTCGAGACGTTCAGCGAGGGCGAGGAGCCGGATCGTTGCGTGATCGTCGCCCCCCTGTCCGATGAGTCCTGAGCTCGGCGCGGCGCCGGCGGGCCACCGGGCGCTCGACCGGGCCCCGTCCGGGACCGACTGGGCTTGATCGAGCCCGAGCTGCGCCGGCGGCTCGCTCCGGTTCTCGACCTGCTCGCCGCCGACCCCGCCTCGTTGAGCTCGATCCGCGACCCCGAGGAGGCGTGGCGCGTGCACGTCGCCGATTCGCTCAGCGGCCTCGAGCTCGCCGGCTCGCCCGCCCGGCTCGCCGATATCGGCTCGGGCGGCGGGTTTCCGGGCCTCGCCCTCGCCGCCGCGCTGCCCGACACCCGCGTCGATCTGATCGAGTCGGTGGGCCGCAAATGCGAGTTCATCGAGCGCGCCGCCGCCGCCGCCGGGCTCGCCAACGCGCGGGTCGTGTGCGCCCGCGCCGAGGAGTGGGCGGCGCGCGCCGCGCCCGAGGGTGGCCGCGAGGCCTACGAGGTGGCCACCGCGCGCGCGGTCGGCAGGCTCGCGACCCTGGCCGAGCTCGCCTCGCCGCTGCTCGTCCGCGCGGGGAGACTGGTCGCCTGGAAGGGGCGGCGCGACCCCGCCGAGGAGGCCGAGCTCGAGCGCGCCGGGCCGCGGGTGGCGATGGTGGCGCGCGAGGTGCGCTGGGTCGGCCCGTATGCGGGCTCGCGCCACCGCCACCTGCATCTGCTCGCCAAGTCCGGCCCGACGCCCGCCGAGCTGCCGCGCCGTCCCGGCATGGCCAAGAAGCGGCCGCTGGGCGCTCGGTGACGCCCGACCGAGGCGCGCCACGCCCGGGTCCGCGAGGCCGGCCACGGCTGCCACTGCGACGCGACGCCGCCTGGCGGCGGGCTAAGGTCGGGTGAGATGGGAATCGTCTACGCGATCGCCAACCAGAAGGGCGGGGTCGGCAAGACCACGACCGCGGTCAACCTCGCGGCCTGCGTCGCCGCCCAGGGCCGCCAGGTGCTGCTCGCCGACCTCGATTCGCAGTGCAACGCGACCGTCGCCCTCGGGCTGGACCGCGGGCTCACCCCCTCCTCTTATGAGTGCCTGGCGGGCGAGGTCTCGGTCGCGGTCGCGGCGCGGCCGGCGGGCCCGGACAACCTCTGGATCGTGCCCGCCAGCCGCGCCCTCGCCGGCGCCTCCGTCGAGCTGCCGCGGCTCGAGCGCTTCGAGTATCGGCTGCGCGACGGCCTCGGGCCGGTGCGCGAGCGCTTCGCCGTGACGCTGCTCGATTGCCCGCCCTCGCTCGGGATCCTAACCATCAACGGCCTCACCGCCGCCGACCGGGTGATCGTCCCCGTGCAGGCCGAGTACTTGGCGCTCGAGGGCCTGGTCCAGTTCCTCGAGACGCTCGACCTGCTTCGCCGCGAGCTCAACCCGTCGCTGGTTCTGACCGGCGTGCTGATCACCATGCACGATGAGAGGACGCGCCTGGCCAGGGATGTCGAAGCCGAGCTACGCCACCATCTATCCGAACAGGTGTTCGATACAGTGATTCCGCGCAGCGTGCGCGTGGCCGAGTCGCCGAGCTTCGGCACGCCCGTGGTCGAGCATGCCCCGGGCTCGCGTGGCGCGATCGCCTATGGCGAGCTCGCCCGCGAGCTCGCCGCCCGCGAGGACGAGCCCGCGGTGGCCGCGTGAGTGCCCGCCGCGGCATGGGCCGCGGCCTCGCCGCGATCCTGCCCGAGTCCGGGGTCGGCGAGCCCGACTACCGTGAGGTGCCGATCGCGCTGATCCGGCCGAACCCCGACCAGCCGCGCCGGCGCTTCGACGCCGAGTCGATCTCGGCGCTGGCCGAGTCGATCTCCGAGGCCGGGGTGCTCCAGCCGGTGATCGTGCGCCCGCTCGCCGACGGCCGCTACGAGCTGATCGCCGGCGAGCGCCGCTGGCGCGCGGCCCGCGAGGCGGGGCTGGACTCGATCCCGGCACTCCTGCGCGCCTCCGACGACGCGCAGAGGATGCAGACGGCGCTGATCGAGAACGTCGCCCGCGAGGACCTCAACCCCGTCGACGAGGCCCGCGCCTGCGCTGCGCTGGTCGAGGACCTGGGGCTCAGCAAGGAGGAGCTCGCCCGCCGCCTGGGCCGTACCCGCCCGGCGATCTCGAACCTGATCCGGCTCCTCGACCTGCCCGAGGACGTGCTCGAG
Organism: Solirubrobacterales bacterium; assembly: GCA_009379895.1. Lineage (GTDB taxonomy): Bacteria > Actinomycetota > Thermoleophilia > Solirubrobacterales > 70-9 > WHSW01. The sequence continues at coordinate 33,087 of WHSW01000005.1, read as the reverse complement.
TCGCTCGCCGAGGGCAGCCTGAGCGAGGGCCACGGCCGCGCGATCCTGCAGGCCAGGGGCAACGACGTCCGCCGCCGCCTCGCCCACGACGCGGCCGCCGCCGGCTGGTCGGTGCGCGAGACCGAGCGCCGCGCCAAGGGTGCGGGCGCGACCCGCTCGCGCAAGGTCGTCCCTCACCCCGACCAACAGGCCGTGCTCCAGCGCGCCGAGGACGCGCTCGAGCGGGCCCTGGGCACCGGCGTGCGGGTGAGCGCCGCGCGCACGGGCCTGCGCGCGGAGCTGCGCTTCGAGGACCTGGACGAGCTGCTCGACTTCTCGCGCGGCGTGGGTCGCGCGTAGGTCACGCGTTCAGGCGGGGCCGCGCGGACAAGCTCCGATTCGGCGCCGGCTCGCCCCGTCGCCCGGGCCCCGCGCGGATCGAGACCGCCGCGTAGTCTCGTGCGTGGGGGCGACCGCGAGCGAAGGAGGAACGATGGCCGGCGAGCCGCACTGGTTCGAGATCGGGGTCGCCGACGCGGCCAAGGCGCGGACGTTCTACGGCCAGCTTCTGGGCTGGGAGTTCGAGACGGGACCGTCGGGGGATGACTCCGGCTCGACGATCCGGACGCCGGGGCTCGACGGCGGCCTGCACGGCGGCGACGAGGGCGCCAGCCCGTACCTGTTCTTCAGGGTCGACGACATGGACGCCGCGCTCACCCGGGTGCGCGAGCTGGGCGGCAGCTTCGAATCCGTCCCGGGCGTCGATCCCGACTCCGAGTCGGAGTACGGGCGCTTCGCCCTCTGCCGCGACGACCAGGGCTCGAGCTTCGGGCTGCACCAGCCGCCGGGATAGCGCTCGCGCTACGGATTGCGTTCGCCGCCGCCGCCGGGGTGCCCGGCGGGGCGGGAAACGTCACGCGGGTTGACGAAAGTCGCCTCGCCCGGGCTCGGCGGCCCCGCCCTCGTCCCCTACGGGCCGAGGCGCTCGATCGTCCAGGCCCCACCGCCGCGCTCGCGCGTGTAGCGGAAGCGATCGTGCAGGCGCCCCACCTGGCCCTGCCAGAACTCGATCGACCGCGGTAGCAGCGCGTAGCCGCCCCAGTGCGGGGGCCGGGGCACATCGCCGTCGGCGAATCGTCCCTCGACCTCGCGCAGGCGCTGGTCGAGCTCCTCTCGCGATCCGAGCGGGCGCGATTGCGGCGAGGCCCAGGCGCCGAGCTGCGACTCGCGAGCTCGCGTGGCGAAGTAGGCGTCCGACTCGCCCGCCGCCAGGCGCTCGACCGCGCCGCGCGCTCGCACCTGGCGGTCGAGCTCGCGCCAGTAGACGACCAGCGCCGCATCGGAGCGCGCGGCGAGCTGCTCGCCCTTCGCCGACTCGTGGTTGGTGAAGAATCGAAAGCCGTCGGGCCCGAAGCCCTTGAGGAGCACCATGCGGGCGTCCGGCATGCAATCGGCGTCGACCGTCGCTAGGGTCATCGCCTCGGCCAGCGGCACCTCCCGGGCGGCGGCCTCGAACCAGCTCGCGAACTGCGCGAACGGATCGGGATCGAGCTGGGAGCGCCGCAGCGCTGGCATGTCGGGTCGGCGTGGGCTCACCGGGCGTTGGCCAGGCTACCCGGCGGACCGAGGGCGTCTCCCCGCGGCCCGAGGCGTTTCCTAGAATGGGCCGGCGAGGGCGATTAGCTCAGTTGGTTAGAGCGCGTCTCTGATAAGGACGAGGTCCCTGGTTCGAGTCCAGGATCGCCCACTCCTCGCGCGCGGCCGCGTGCCGGCGACACACGAGCTGCACACGGCGGCGGCCGGGCGCTCGCTACCGCAGCTCCGGGTCGATCACCGCCAGGCCCGACTCCGGGTCCGTGCGCCGGCGCAGCTCGGTCGGTGAGTCGGTGATCAGGACCTCGGCCGTCGGCCGGACCTCGGCCTCGAGCAGATGCCCGGCGACCGCGGAGCCGTCCTGGCGCGAGAGGACGCAGTGGACGTGGAGGTGGGGGTCGCCCTCGCCGCCCTCGGGACGCGTGATGCGCCCGTTCAGCGAGGCGATCTCGGCCTGCCCGTCCACGGGGATGTCCGTGTAGTCCTTGGTCTCCCAGTCGAAGAAGGCGAGTCGCGCGGAGGCGAGCGCGCCGATCGCGGTGAACTCGGCCGCCGCCAGGCCCTCGTCGGCGGCGAGGCGGGTGATCGAATCGATCACGCGATCGCCGGTCTCCAGCGCGGCGACGAAGGTGCGGGTGCCGTGGTGATCCGTGAGCAGGCGAGACCGCAAGGCCTCATCATGCCACGCGGCTGGTTTCAGCCCCCGGCTGGCGGGTACCTGCGCGCCTGTACGGAGGAGCCGGGGGGAGAGAGATGGAGGCCTGCATGGGCAAGTCGTCGCGCGGTCGCGGTTGGGGGTTGATTGCGGGGATCGTCGCCACAGCGCTGGTGATCGTCGCCGGCGGGGTGGCGCAGGCAAAGCCAAATGACCGCCACGCCAAGGGCCCGCATGGCTGCGTGCCCGGCGAACCGACCGGGGCACCCGGGATCGGGGACGAGTACTACCCGAACTACGGCAACGGCGGTTATGACGTCGCTCAATACGATCTCGACGTCGCCTACGACCCGGCCAACGACCATCTCGACGGCAAGGCGACGATCGCGGCGACGGCCACGCAGAGCGTCTGCAGCTTCAACTTCGACCTGGTCGGCCTCGACATCCGCAAGATCAAGGTCGACGGCAAGAAGGCGCGCTGGACGCGCGACGAGCACGAGCTGACAGTCACCCCGAAGCGGTCCCTGGAGCGCGGCAACGACTTCGAGGTCGTGGTCCGCTACGGCGGCCTGCCGTCCGAGTTCACGATCCCGGGGCTTCCGATCCGGACGGGCTTCATGGCGACCCCCGAGGGAGCGACCGTCGCCGGCCAGCCCGAGGTCGCGGCGGGGTGGTTCCCGGTCAACGACCATCCCCTCGACAAGGCCGCCTACGACTTCGAGGTCACCGTGCCACAGCCGTACGAGGTGGCTGCCAACGGCTTCCTGCGTGACGTCGACGAGCACGGGAACCGGACCACCTGGGAGTGGGAGGCGAGCGAGCCGATGGCCTCCTATCTGGCCACGATCGACATCGGCTTCTGGGACGTGACGACCGGGACCACCGCCGACGGGCTGCCGGTCTACGACGCGGTCAGCTCGAACATCACGGGCGGCCTGCGTGACCAGATCGACTCCTCGCTGGCGCGCCAGGGCGAGATCCTCGGCGTGCTGAGCGACGCCTTCGGCGCATACCCGTTCAGCACGGTCGGCGCGATCATCCCCAACCAGGACGACCTCCGCTTCGCGCTCGAGACCCAGACCCGCCCGGTCTACTCGAAGCTGTTCTGGCTCGACGACGGCGTTCCGGTCAACGGTGACGGCGTGGTCGTCCACGAGCTCGCCCACCAGTGGTACGGCGACGACGTCGCCGTCGCGCGCTGGAAGGACATCTGGCTCAATGAGGGCCCCGCCACCTACGCCGAGTGGCTGTGGGCGGAGCACGAGGGTCAGGCGACGCCGCAGGAGATCTTCGAGGCGACCTACGACGCGATCCCCGCCGACGACCCGTTCTGGTTGGTGGAGGTCGCCGACCCGGGCGTCGAGAACCTGTTCGACAACCAGAGCTACGTGCGCGGGGCGATGACGCTGCAGGCGCTGCGCAACGAGGTCGGCGACGGCTCGTTCTTCGCGATCATGCGCGAGTGGGCGGCGAGCAAGAGCGGCGGCAACGGCACGACCGAGGAGTTCATGGCCCTGGCCGAGGACGTGTCCGGCCAGCAGCTCGACGACCTGTTCGACGTCTGGCTGTTCACGGCCTCCAAGCCGCCACCCTCGGCGGTGCAGCCAAGCGCCGCGGGCCGCGCCGTGCGGCCGACGATCGCCCAGCCGGCTCGAGAGTACGCGGAGGGTTGGCTCGCCGACGTGCAGGAGCGGCTGCGGCTCGGACGCTACTGAGGCGCCGGCTCGAGCACGATCGCGGCGTGCCCGGGAAGGCCGGTGAGCTCGAGGACCTGGCGAACCGGGCCGCGAGCGCCGCGGATGCGAAGCGTGCGGTCCTGCTCTTTCAGGCGCCAGGCGGCGCCGACCAGGGCCGCGATTCCCGAGGAGTCGACGAACCCGCAGCCGCGCAGGTCCGCCACCACGTCGCCTGACATCTGAAGCGCCTCGCCGAACGCGTCGCGAAGCCGCGGTGCGGTCGCCAGGTCGAGCTCGCCCACAACCGCGACCACCGCGCCCCCGCCCGCGGCCTCGGCGACGCTGACCGAGAAGCCCTGCGCGGGGGTCGCATCGGTTTCCTCCGCCTCACCCACCTGTGCCTCCTTGTCGTCGATGCGATGCCGGGCGCGCATAGCGGCCGCGCGCGGCTCACGGCTCGCCGTTCGCCGATTCTCCCGAATGCCCACTCCCCCCGCCCCGGTACCAGGCCGTGCACGCCGGCGCGCGGGGCCCGACGGCGAAGGGCGCCGCCGAGGCGACGCCCTTCGCTTCGCGTTGTCGGCGTCCTACCCGGGCCTACGCCCCGGCCAGGGCGCGGCGCGGTCAGTCGCTGAGCTGGCCGCGAAGAGCCCCGTCGGGATAGGCCTTGGTGTCGATGTCGACGTAGTGGGCCGCGGGCTTGCGCTTCAGGCGCTTGACGACCCGCTTGCGCACGTCGCGCAGGCAGCCGCGCGCCGGGCTCGCCTGGTTGCCCTCGAACAGGGTCAGGATCGGACGGGCGATCTCGCCCTTGGCACCCTTGTGCAGGTGCGAGCCCGTGACCTTGTCGAGGTTGCGGTAGGTGATCCGGTAGCAGATCCGCTGCTTGACCCGGTTGACTCGCAACCTGATGCTCGCCGTGCCGTCGCGATCGCCACCGTTCGGGTTGACGATCTGCCCGGCGGTCAGCTGGGACGAGATAACTGTTCCTGCGCTGGCCGCGAGTGGGATCGCGAGCGCGACGCAGAGCGCCGCCGCGGATGCGGCGATAACGAGCCTCTTGGGCATCTGTTCCCCTCCAGTTCCGGTAGTCGGTGCGTCCGCTAGTTCGGCGACGGCGCCGAGGCTCCTGCGTCGCGATCGCCCTGCACGGCGCCGCGCGCCGACTGCCCGAGCGCCTCGAGCGTCGAGCGCATCCAGCTCGTGAAGTAGCGCCGCCCGGCCACGACGTCGAAGACCCGGTTACCGAGCCCGGCTGGATCCATGCCCATCTCGCCGTCGACGAAGGTCCCGTCCTGCGCCCCGGTGAGCCGAAAGCGGACGAAGGTGCCCGTGTTCAGGCAGCGGATGCGAAGGCTGCGGAGCTCGTCGCGGCCCTCGATCAGCAGCCGCATCTCATCGCGGCCGAGCGGGGTCTTGACGACCTCGCGGTAGGTGCAGCCCTCCTCGAGGCCCTCGCACTCGACGTCGATCACCCGCGGCCACCACTCGGGATGGCGGTCAATGTCCGCGATCAGCCGCCACACGACCTCGACCGGCGCCTCGATGAACTCCTGCTGGCGGCAGTGCGACACGACGCCGATTGTCTCATCGCACCGTCGGGATCGCCAGCCCCGCGGCCGAACGCACGAGCGACGCCCGTGGGCGTCGCTCGCGAACGCTCGTCGTTGACCCTGGGTCAGCGAATGAACTGCACGTAGACGTTGCGGTCGGCCGCCTCGTCGAGCGCCTGGTCGGTGGCGTTCTGCGCCGGGACCGCCTTCTTCAGCACGCGGGTCGCCGTGGCGGCGTCCGTATACGGCGCCTGGCAGCCGGCCGCCGGGCCGAGCACCATGTCGACCGTGGCTCCGGGCTGACCGGCGGCCCCCGCCGCGACCGTTGCCGTGCCGGAGATCGGCGCGAAGTCGAGGTCGTAGCAGATCACCCCGACACCGCCGGACGCGACGCCGTTGATGCCCACCGCCCCGGGCACCGGTGCCACGGTCGTGCCGTTCTTGTTGGCGCGCCCGTAGGCGTGCTCGGGAACGGCCGGGATCACGCCCGGCGCCAGGTCCTTGGCCTTGACCTTGCCGTCGACGATCTTCCCGCCCTTGACCGAGTTGCTGGCGAGCTTCTTGCCGGTCACGGCGTGGCGCGCGAGGTTGTTGGTGTGCACCTTGCCGCCGTTCGACGCCACCGCCGCTCCGGAGAGCGCGAAGACGAGCGCGATCGTGCCGATCAGCACGCCCGGGCTCGGGCGCAGCTTGCGGATCCTCATCGGTATCCCACCTCCTGGGTTCGTTTTTCGCTCAGGCCCCCCGACCCTGAGGATCACTTCCCCAACTCCAACACGCCCGCGGCGCGATAGCTGCGCCGGTGCGAAAAGCGCCCTGGGGCCGCACCTATAATGGCCTCAGGGCCATGCAGGACGGCCCCAGCGCCCCCGAGAACGCCCCGAAAGGGAAGGTCCCAAGCCCACCATGCAGCAGATGCAGATCTACGGCGTCAGCTTCGACATGGTCGGCAAGCAGCCGATCGTCCTGCTCAAGACCGTCGACGGCAATCGCTTCCTGCCGATCTGGATCGGCCACCCCGAGGCCGCGGCGATCCTGATGAAGCTGCAGGGCGCGCAGACGCCCCGGCCGATGACCCACGACCTGCTCAACGAGATGCTCGAGCAGCTCGAGGCGAAGTGCGAGCGGGTCTCGGTGACCGAGCTTCGCGACAACACCTTCTACGCCTCGATCACCCTCTCGGTGAATGGCTCGGAGGTCGAGATCGACTCGCGCCCGTCCGATGCGATCGCGCTCGCTGTGCGCTGCCAGGCGCCGATCTTCGCCGCCGAGGAGGTGATCGAGGAGTCCTCGATCGAGTTCGAGCACGAGGTCGAGGACCAGGAGGAGGTGGTCGAGAAGTTCAAGGACTTTCTCGACGAGGTCTCGCCCGAGGACTTCGCCTCGGGCGGCGACTGAGGCGGAGCGAAGCGAAGCCGAAGCGCGCCGCCGTTGAGGCGCCTGATCTGAGGCGGAGCGAAGCGAAGCCGAAGCGCGCCGCCGTTGAGGCGCCTGATCTGAGGCGGAGCGAAGGCCGAAGCCGAGGCCCGGCGCCGTTGAGCCGGCTTCTTCTGAGCCCCGTTCCCTTATCACCCGCCGGCCTGACCCCCGGGGGCGCAGGGGGTCGGGCTGGGGTGATTCCCGATTTACCTGGCGGCCGCGGCGCGCCAGGCTGAGCTCATCGACAACGATCCGAGGAGGACGCGATGAGCGACAACGAGATCACCGAGCCCGGGGACGGTCCGGGGCGCGAGCCGGACGAGCCGAGCCCCGGGCGCGAGCCGGACCGCGAGAGCGAGCCCGACCGCGAGGACGGACGGACGGACGGCCCCCGCCGCCTGCTGCGCAGCCGCCGCGACCGGATGATCGCCGGGGTCGCCGGAGGCCTCGGCGAGTACTTCGGCGTCGACCCGGTGATCGTTCGCATCGCCTTCGCCGTCTCGGTCTTCTTCGGCGGCCTCGGCGCGCTCGCCTATCTCGCCCTGGCGCTGTTCGTCCCGAGCGCTGCGGCGGGGCCGGGTGAGCCGGCCGCCCCCGCCCCGGTCGAGCGCTCGCGCGGCCTGGCGATCGCTGCCGGCGCCGCGATCCTGATCGTCGCCCTGAGCTGGGGGGTCTTCGACTTCGGCGGCGGCTTCCTCTTCGGCTGGGGCCCGTTCTGGCTCGGCCCACCACTCCTTCTGATCGCGGCGATCGCGCTCGTCGTCTGGGTCGTGCGGGGCAGCTCGGGCGCGGGACCCGCGAGCGTCCTCGGCCGGATCGCGCTCGCGGTCGGCGCGCTCATCGCCCTCTCGCTGATCGCCCTGGCGAGCGCCTGGGCGGGGGCAACGGGACACGGGGCCGTGATCGCCGCGGTGGTCATCGCGATCGGCGCGCTGCTGGTGATCGCCGCGTTTCGGGGCGGCGCGCGGTGGCTCGTGATCCCGGCGCTGGCGCTGGCCGCGCCGCTCGGCGCGGTCGCCGCCGCCGACATCAGCTTCGGCGACGGGATCGGCGAGCGCGAGTACCGTCCGACGACCGTCGCGGCGCTGCCCGCGGAGGGTTACGAGCTCGGCGTCGGCCGGCTGCTGATCGATCTGCGCGACCTCGATTGGACTCCCGCCACGACCGTCGATCTGAACGTGGACCTGGGGATCGGCGAGGCGGTGATCGGCGTGCCCTCGGACGTCTGCGTGACGGCCGACGTCGAGTCGACCGCCGGCGCGATCCGGGTGGCGGGCGAGGACCAGGACGGGGTCGACGTCCACAGCGAGACCAACCTCGGTGCCACCGCGACCCCGCGCCTCGACCTGACCGGTCAGGTCGACCTCGGCGAGCTGCGGGTGATCAACGACGACGGCGCAGACCTCGACCCGCGCCACGAGCGCTTCGACCGCGACGACTTCGATGACGCGGCGATGCGCGCCGACCTCGACCGTGCCTGCGCGGCCGGGTCGCCCTTGGCGCCGGACGGTGACGGGGCGGACGCGGGCGCCGGCGACGACGAGCGCGGCGTCGGCGACGGGCGAGGCGACCGGCGCGCGGCGGGACGCGGAGGGGGGCGGTGAGTCACCGCTTCGACCTCGCCTCGCTGGCGGCCGGAATCGCGGTCATCGTGGTGGGTGTGCTCCTGCTGGTCGATCAGGACGGCGGGTTCGCGCTCAGCTTCGGCGTGGTCGGGGCCCTGCTGGCGGCGGTGATCGGCGTCGTCCTGCTGGTCAGCGGCCTGACCGACACCGAGCCCTCCCAACCACCACCCACGGGCCCGCCGGGCGCGGATGAGCGCTGAGCTCGAACCGGGGGCGTCCCCCGGCCGGCGGCTCGTTCGCGACACGCGCAACGGGATCGCGGGTGGTGTGCTTGCCGGCATCGCCAACCGGGTCGGGATCGATCCCGTGCTGCTGCGGATCGCGTTCGTCGCCGTCACGATCGCGACCGCCGGGCTCGGCCTGCTGGGCTATCTGGCCGCCTGGGTCCTGATCCCCGCGGGCCCGGCGAGTGGCGTGCCGGGGGCCGAGCCGGGCCGGCGGTCGTGGCTCGCCCGGCGTCGCGACCGGCGCGGCAACTGGCGGGTCGCCGCCGGGGTTGGGTTCCTCACCCTCTCGGGCCTTCTGATCCTGCGCGAGCTCGGGGTGTGGTGGTCGGACGCGCTCGTCTGGCCCCTGATCCTCGCCACCTCCGGCGCCGTGCTGCTGTGGCGCCAATCGCGAGCGATGCAGCCCGGCCCGGCTGAGCTCGAGCCGACTCGAGTGGCGGGCGAGGTGACGACCGCCGCCACCTCGCCGACCGCCGCCACCTCGTCGCTCCCCACGACCTCGCCGACCGCCGCCGCCTCGCCATCCACCCCCGCCGCGACCGAGGCCGCCGGCCGCCGCGCGGGCCTCGCGGACCTCTACCGCGGCGGCTTCGGGATCGCGCTCGTGCTCGGGGCCGCGCTGCTCTTCCTCTACGCCAACGGCGCCCTGGGCCGGGCGCGCGACGTGATCCTGGCGCTGGTCGTCGCCGCGCTCGCGCTCGGCCTGATCCTGGCCCCCTTTCTGTGGCGGCTCGGGCGCAACCTCACGGCCGAGCGCGCCGAGCGGATTCGCTCGCAGGAGCGCGCCGAGCTCGCGGCCCACCTGCATGACTCGGTGCTTCAGACGCTGACCCTGGTCCAGCGCCGCGCCGGCGACCCGCGGGAGGTCGCCCAGCTCGCCCGGCGCCAGGAGCGCGAGCTGCGCCAATGGCTGTTCGCCGCCGAGCGCAAGTCGGCCAGCGCCAGCCTCGCGGCGGCGCTCGAGGAGGCGGCCAATGAGGTCGAGGACGCTCATCGCGCGACGATAGACGCGGTCGTGGTCGGCGACCGTGGGGTCGACGAGCGCGCCCGGGCGCTGGTCGCGGCGGCCGGCGAGGCGCTGGTCAACGCGGCCAAGTTCGCCTCCCGCGAGGGGTCGATAGCTCTCTACGGCGAGCTCTCCGCCGAGCGCGCCCAGGTCTTCATCCGAGATCGCGGCGACGGCTTCGATCCCGCGGCGATCCCCGGCGACCGCCGCGGAATTCGCGAATCGATCGTCGCCCGCATGGGGCGCCACGGCGGTCGGGCCGAGGTCAGCTCCGGGCCGGGCGGCACCGAGGTCGAGCTCGTGATGGAGTGGCAGCGACCATGACCACCGCGCAGCCGTCAGTCGTGATCGTCGACGATCACGAGATCTTTCGCAGCGGCGTGCGCGCCGAGCTCGAGGGGCTGGTCGACGTCCGCGGCGAGGCGGGCACGGTCGAGTCGGCGGTCCGGGCGATCGCTGCCGAGCGCCCCGACGTCGTCCTGCTCGACGTCCACATGCCGGGCGGTGGCGGCGTCGAGGTGATCCGTCACGTCGCCCACAACAACCCCGCGCAGCGCTTTTTGGCGCTCTCGGTCTCCGACGCCGCCGAGGACGTGATCGCGGTGATCCGCGCCGGCGCGCGCGGCTACGTGACCAAGACGATCTCGGGCCCCGACCTCGCCGACGCGATCCGGCGCGTGCGCGCCGGCGACGCCGTCTTCTCGCCCCGGCTCGCCGGCTTCGTGCTCGACGCCTTCGCCGGCCAGATGACCGAGGCCGAGGTGGACCCCGAGCTCGACCAGCTCACGGTGCGCGAGCGCGAGGTGCTGCGCCTGATCGCCCGCGGGTACCTCTACAAGGAGATCGCGCTCGAGCTCTCGATCTCGGCGAAGACGGTCGAGGCGCACGTGAGCGCGGTCCTGCGCAAGCTCCAGCTCTCCAACCGCCACGAGCTCAGCCGCTGGGCGGTCGAGCGGCGGCTGGTCGACTGAGCAGATCACGTCCGGTCTGAGGCCGGTCCGCGCGGGGCGCGTGGCTGCCGGCGCCCTCGACGCGCGAAGTCCCGGGTCAGACGGCCGCCGGGGCCTGGGGTGCGAGCGCGAGGTTGAGCAGCCGTTCGCAGAGCCGCTCGAACGACATCCCCGCCGCCTCGGCGGCCATCGGCAGCAGCGAGGTGTCGGTCAGCCCGGGGATCGCGTTCGCCTCCAGCACCTGCGGCCCCTCGGCGGCGAGGATCATGTCGACGCGCGCGAAGCCGTCGAAGTCGAGTGCGTCCCAGGTTCGCAGCGCTGCGTCGAGCACCGGGCCCTCGGCGGCGCCGAGGTCGGCGGGGCAGACGTACCCGGTGCGACCGATCTCGTAGCGGGCGTCGTAGTTGAACCGGTCCTCCTCGCGAGGGCGCGCCTCGACGACCGGCAGGGCGATCCCATCGAGCAGCGACACGGCCAGCTCGCGACCGTCGACGTGGCGCTCGAGCAGGACCCGATCGTCGTATGAGAACGCGGCGACCAGCGCCTCCGGCACCTCCGCGGCGCCGGCCGCGAAGCGGACGCCGAGCGAGGAGCCTCCGGCCGCGGGCTTGATCACGAGCGGGAACCCGAGCTCGGCCTCGATCTCGGCGAGCGCGTCGGCGGCGCCGAGCCCGCGGAAGGCGAGCGCGTTGAAGGCCGCCCAGTCTGGCGTCGGGACGCCCGCGGCGCGCAGCTCGTGCTTGGCGGCAACTTTGTCGATCGAGCGCATACAGGCCCGCACCCCCGGCCCGGTGTGCGGGATCTGAAGGATCGCGAGCAGCTCCTGCGTCGTTCCATCCTCACCTCCGACGCCGTGCAGGGCGACGAATGCGACGTCGGGCCGCTCGGCCTTCAGGGTCGTGACCAGGTCCGAGCCGACGTCGATCGGGATCACCTCGTGGCCGAGCCTGCCGAGCGCGTCCTCGACCCGGGCGCCGCTGCGCAGCGACACCTGCCGCTCGAGCCCACGCCCCCCCTTGAGCACCGCCACCCTCACGCGTCGCTCCGCCGGAAGGGCACGACGGACCCTCCGCCCGTCGAGGCCTCCCCCAGCCCGGCCGCCCCCGGACGAATCCGAGCAGAGCTCGGATCACCGGTCGCTGTCGCTGCTTGGGAGGAGCCCTCCCGCAACCCGGCCGCCCCCGGACGCGAAGCGGAGGAGGCGGGCGGAACGTTGGTTATCCGCTCATAGAGCTCGACTTGCTCGGTGATCACCCGGCCGATGCGGCGGATCCCCTCGCGGATCTGGTCCTCGTTCGAGCCCGAGAAGTTGAGCCGCATCGACGAGCCGCCGCGGCCGTCGACGAAGGCGGCCGCGCCGGGCACGAAGGCGACGTTCTCGCGCAGCGCCTTGGCGAGCAGGTCGGTCGTGTCGATGTAGGAGGGCAGCGTCGCCCAGCAGAACAGGCCGCCCTCGGGGCGCGACCAGCTCGCCTGGGCGGGAAAGAAGCTCTCCAGCGCGTCGAGCATCGCGTCGCGCCGGGCGCGATAGATCTCGCGGAGGTCGGCGATGTAGGTGAGCCAGCGACCCTCGGCGAAGTACTCGCGGACGAAGTACTGGGTCAGGGTCGAGGTGCAGAGGTCGGTCGCCTGCTTGCCGAGTACCACCTTCTCCATCACCGGGGGCGGCGCGCAGAGCCAGCCGAGCCGGATCCCCGGCGAGAGGATCTTCGAGAAGGTTCCGATGTAGAGGACGTAGTCGCCGCCGTCGAGCTCGTAGAGGGGCTGCTCGGCGCTTCCCTCGTAGCGCAGCAGCCCGTAGGGGTTGTCCTCGACCACGAGCAGCTCCCGCTCGCGGGCGACCTCGACCAGCCGGCGCCGCCGGTCGGCCGACATCGAGACCCCCGCCGGATTCTGGAAGCTGGGCACCGAGTAGATCAGCTTCGGGCGCAGCCGATCGGCGGCGAGGCGGTCGAGGAGCGCCTCGAGCTCTGAGATCCGCATCCCGTCCTCGTCGACCTCGACCTGCAGCGTGCGCGCCTCATAGGAGCTGAACACGGGCACCGCCCCCGGGTAGGTCGGCGCCTCGGCGATCACCACGTCGCCCGGATCGATCAGCGTCTTGGCGACCAGGTCGATCGCCTGCTGGCCGCCGGTGGTGACGATCACGTCCTCGGGATCGGGGTCCATGCCCTCGGCGCGCATCACCTCGCGGATGCACCGCTTGGTCTCGGCGAAGCCCTCGGTCGGCCCGTACTGGAGCGCCTGGGCAGAGCTCTCCTGGGCGATCCGGGTCATCTGCGCGGCGAAGCTCTGCGGGGGGAAGGTCGACGTGTCGGGCAGGCCCCCGGCGAGCGAGATCACCTCGGGGCGAGCGGTGATCTCCATCAGGTCGCGCATCGCCGAGGAGCGCATCGCCCGGGTCCGCGCGGCGAACAGGCCCGCGTAGCGCTCGAGGTCGCGCGCGCGCGCGTGCGACCGCCGGTGGATCGCGGCCGGCGGCTCGGCGCCGCCGGGCCGCTTGCTGCTCGGCTGCTCGACCACGCGCTCAGTCTGGCGGATCGACCCGCGCCCGGCGCGCCGCCCGATCCGTGGCCGGTCGCCCCCCCGCGCTCGCCGCCGCGGCCACCGATCCTCCGGCGGTTGCGCGCGGCGAGCTCTCGCCCTCCTCCGAGCCGCCCGAGAGCAGCCGATGCAGCTGCTCGACCACGACCGATCCCTCGCCGACGGCCGAGGCGACGCGCTTGATCGCCCCGTGGCGGACATCGCCGACCGCGAACACCCCGGGCACGGAGGTCTCGAGCATCAGCGGGTTACGCGCGAGCGGCCAGCGGTCGTCGAGGCGCCCCGCCTGCAGCAGGTCGGCGCCGGTGAGCAGGTAGCCCCACCCGTCGCGCTCGATGCTCTCCGGCAGCCAGTCCGTGTGCGGGCGGGCGCCGATCAGGATGAACAGGCCCGCGGCCTCGACCGCCTCGATCTCGGCCGATTCGATCTCACGCAGGACGAGATGGTCGAGCGCGCCCGCGCCGCCACCGCCCACCACCTCGACCCCGAGCCGGACCTCGATGTTGGAGGTCGCGGCGAGCGCGTCCTGGAGATACCGCGACATGCTCTCCGCCAGGCTCCGGCCGCGGACCAGGACGGTTACCCGGCGCGCGTAGCGGGCGAGGTGCATCGCCGCCTGGCCGGCCGAGTTGCCGCCCCCGAGGACGAACGCGTCGCGGCCGGCGACCCCGGCGGCCTCGGAGGTCGAGGCCCCGTAGTAGACGCCGGCGCCCGAAAGCGCCTCGAGCTCGGCGATCCCGACGCGCCGGTAGGAGACGCCGCTGGCGAGGACCACGGTCCGCGCCTCGACCACGCCGACGCCGGCGATCGTCAGCCGGTGCGCGCCGGCGCCGGGCTCGAGCGACGCCGCCTCGCGCATGATCAGGAAGTCGGTGCCGAAGACCCACGCCTGCTGATAGGCGCGCTGGGCGAGCTCGCCGCCGCTGACGCCGCGCGAGAAGCCGAGGTAGTTGCGGATCAGCGAGCTCGCGCCGGCCTGGCCGCCGATCGACTCGCGCTCGACGACCAACGCCCGCAGTCCCTCCGAGGAGGCGTAGACGGCGGCGGCGAGCCCCGCCGGGCCCGCGCCCACGATCGCGACATCGAACTCGTGCGAGCCTCGCAGCTCCGTTCGTACGCCGAAGGCGCGGGCCAGCTCCTCGTTGCTCGGGTCCGAGAGCACCCGCCCGTCGTGCATCAGCGCCAATGGACCGGGCGCGTCGTCGTGGCCGCAATCGGCGAGCAACCGCCGCCCGATCGCCGAGTCCGCCCCGTGGAAGACGTGCGGGATCCCGTTGCGGACGAGCAGGTCGCGGAGCTGGTGCGCGCGCGGCGAGTGCTCCGCGGCGACGACCGTCACCTCGCGCTGCTCGGGGGCCTGGCTGCGCGACCACTCGTAGAGGAAGTCGCTGACCGTCCGGTGGAAGTACTCGTCGGGCGAGCGCCAGGGCTTGATCACGTAGTAGTCGATCGCGCTCGTGGCCATCGCCGCGACGATCGCCTCGGTCGTCGCCCGGTCCGCCCAGCCGCCCCAGTCGATCAGCACCGCCCGCTTCGCATGCGGGTGCAGCTCGCGCACGCGGGCGAGCACGTCGACCCCGCAGCGCTCGGGCATCCACTGGTCGGCGAGCACCAGCGCGACCTCGCACCCCTCGCCGCGGAGCCGCTCGAGTACGGCCAGCGCCTCGGTCGGGGACTCGATGCACAGCACCCGGTAGTCCCCCGCGTAGCGGGCGAGCTCGTGCGCGAGCCGCTCGCGGCTCGGCCGCTCGTCCTCGACCGCGAGCAGGACCGGAGTCGCCGGCCGCGGGTCGCTGTGCTGCACCTCGCTCTCCATCGCTCCCGTCGATCGTAGTCCGCGCGCGGCGCGCGGATCGACCTCCTCGCGCTCGGGGCCCGGCCGAGGTCGAGCCCCGCGCCTCGGTTCGGATCCCGGCGCGAGCGGGTACGCTCGCCCCGTGGCATGGCGTTACGGCTCAGGCGGGTGCCTCAACCGGCCCCGTGCGGGTGCGGTCCTCCTCCTCAGCGCGGCCCTCGTCGTGGCCGGTGGGCTCGCGCCTGACCCGGGCTCGGCCTCCGCCGATACGGCCTCTCCGCCCAAGCGGAAGGTTTGCGCCGGGCAGTTCGACTTCGCGACCAGGTGCGAGGTCGAGCCCCGAACCCTCGGCATCGGCGCCAAGGGCCGGCTGGCGAAGATCGATTGGCGGCGCTGGGGCGGCGCCAAGGCCGTCGGGTTCGGCCGCCTGACGGTCGCCGGCTTCGCTGGGGAGCCGGGCACCGGCATCGGGCCGACCCGCGGCCGGGTCAAGCTCAGTCACCTCGTCAAATGCGAGGGCAAGCGCTGGTACTCGCGGATCACGATCAAGTACGGCCCCGACCTCGACCGGGCCTACGTCCGCGACGCGATCTGGTTCGACTGCCGGCGCTGAGCCGGCGCTCCCGCGCTAACTGTCGAAGCCGAGCCCGGCTCGATCGAGGGCGCGCAACCACAGGCCGCGCCGCCCGCCGCGGCGGTCGGCGGCCGCCAGGCGGTTGCGCGTCAGCTCGATCGCCGCCCAGCGCAGCGGCTCGGGCGGGAAGGGAAGCGGCTGCGAGCGGACGGCGCGCAGCCGGGTCGCCTCGGTCTCACGGCCGGCGAGCAGGTCGAGCGCCACCTCGGCGCCGAACCGGCTGGCGCCGACGCCGAGCCCGGTGTGACCGACCGCGTAGGAGACCCGGCCCTCCATCGCGGTGCCGTAGAACGCGAAGAAGCGGGTGCACGTGTCGATCGCGCCGCCCCAGCGGTGGCTGAAGCGGACCCCCTCGAGCTGCGGGAAGGTGATGAAGAAGTGCTTCGCCAGCAGCGCGAAGCTGGCGTCGCGCTGGTCGTGGGCACGCTCGACCGCGCCGCCGTAGTGATAGACGGCGTCGTAGCCGCCCCAGAGGATCCGGTCGTCGGGCGTCAGGCGGTAGTAGTGGAACTGGTTCGCCAGGTCCCCGAGCCCCTGGCGGTTGCGCCAGCCGATCGCCCGGCGCTGCTCGGCGGAGAGCGGCTCGGTGACCAGGACGTAGTCGTAGACCGGGACGATCCGCCGGCGGATCGCGCCGACCAGGCCGCGAAAGGCGCTCGTCGCCAGCAGCACCCGCCGCGCGCGCAGGCGCCCGCCGTCGGTCTCGAGCTCGACCCCGGCGCCGGACTCGCGCACGCGGCGCACCGGCGTGCGCTCGTAGAGCCTCGTGCCGAGCTCGCCCGCGGCGCGCGCCAGCCCCCAGCACAACCGCGCCGCGTCGACCAGCCCCGCCCCGCTGCGCTGCCAGATCCCGCCCTCGTAGATCGGGGAGTCGACCTCCGCGCGCACCGCCTCGCGATCGAGCAGCTCGACCTCGTGCCCGAGCCCGCGCAGCGGCTCGACCCCCTCGGCGAGCCAGTCGAGCTCGTGCGGCTCGACCGCGACGTCGAGGCCGCCGTTGAGCTCGAGGTCGCAGTCGATCGCGTGGCGCTCGATCGCCGCGACGGCCGCGTCGAAGCTCGCGCGCCCGAGCCGCTCGAGCGCCGGCATCTCGTCCGCGAAGCGGTTCAGCCCGTTGGCGACCCCATGGGTGAGCGAGGAGAGGATGAAGCCGCCGTTGCGCCCGCTGGCGGCGGCGGCGATCCGGTCGCCCTCGAGGACGACGATGTCGCGGCCCGGGTCGCGCTCCTGGGCCAGCAGCGCGGCCCACAGCCCGCTGAGGCCCCCGCCGACGATCGCCAGGTCGCATTCGGCCTCGCCGGCGAGCGGCGCCGCGGCCTCGGGGCGCAGCGGGGAGTCGAGCCAGAACGGGCGCGGCTCGGCCTCCGCGTAGGAGCGGCGGTCGCTCTCGTCGGGTGGGGCCGAGCCCCAGGGCCCGTGTGCATCGCCGCGCGGAGTCATCGCCGCAGCAAGGTAGACCAGTCGACGCACCCGTCCCCGCCGCCCCTGACGCGTGCTGGGCCGAATTCCACCGCTGGGCGGTGGAATCCGGCCCGACGTGCCCCCGGTGATCCTCTAGCCTGCGCCCGCGATGGACCTCTTCCTCGCAGCCTGCCAGGGAGTCGGCCTGGCGCTCGCCACCGGGGCCTTCGGGGGCGCGGCCGGCCGGCGCGCCACGATCGGGACGATCCTGCTCGCCGCCGCCGTGCTCGGGGGTGCGATCCTGTTCGGGATCTCGCTCGCCGCAGAGGACCACGCGGCGTGGCCCGGGTGGCCGGCCGGCGCCGCGCTGGCGGCCCTCGCGTTCTTCGTCGTCCGCGACATCGCCGAGGGCGCGGCGCGGCGCGCCGACGCGGGCGGGTTCACCTCGGCGCTGATCGCGCTCGGCGCGCTCGTCCTCGCGGGCCTCTCGATCCTGCTGCCGCCGATCGGCCTGGTTGCGCTCGCGGCGCTGGTCTGGCTGGCGCTCGCCCGGCGCCAGCGGGCGTCGCGCAAGTACGAGGGGCTCAGGACCCTGCGGTGAGCGGCCTCGACCCAGCCGCGAGGCCGGAGCGAAAGCTGGTCCTCTGCGCGGTCGACTCGCTGCGGACCGACAAGCTCTTGGAGGCGACGGCGGGCGGCGAGGCACCGACCTTCGCGGCGCTGATCGAGCGCGGCTCGCTGATCGGTGACTGCGTCAGCGCCTTTCCCTCGGTGACCCCGGTCTGTAACTCCGAGATCGTCACCGGACGGGGCGCCGACGGCCACTGGATCAGCGGCAGCAACTGGTATCACCGCGCCGAGCGCCGCTACGTGGAGTACGGCAGCTCGTTCGAGGCGACGCGGGCGTTCGGCCTGATCCGGACCCTCTACGACATCGTCTACAACATGAACATGGCCCACCTCTCGCACGAGGTGGAGACGATCTTCGAGCAGCTCGGCGACCATGGCCTGCGCTCGGCCTGCACCCCGTTCCTGATCTATCGCGGGCGCACCAGGCACGAGGTCGGCCTCGAGGGGCTGCTGCGCCGGGTGGCCGTCGCGGCCAGCTTCCGCCACGCCACCTGGGGCCCGGACGAGCTCTTCTACGGCGAGCTGTACGCGAGCCGCCGGGTCGATTGCAAGCCGACCCTGGCCCGGCCGGGAACCCGCGACGAGTACTCGGGCTGCGTCGGGCGCGAGCTGGTCGCCTCCGACCTCTATGACTTCCTGCTCTTCTCGCTGCCCGACAACGATCATCACTCGCACAACTTCGGGCCCGAGGCGCAGGTCGAGTCGATCGCGCGCGCCGACGCCGCCTTCGCCGAGCTGGTCGACGCGGCCGGCGGGCTGGACGACTTCCTCGCCCGCAACGCGGTCGTTCTGCTCGCCGACCACGCGCAGACGCGCGTCGAGCACGACCTCCCGCTCGCCGCGGCGCTGGCCGAGGACTACCGCGTGCTCGGGCCCGCGCTCGTCGACGAGCACCCCGAGCTCGCGGTGAGCCCGATCGCGCGCGCCGGCGCCGTCTACGTGCTCGCCGAGGGTCGGCGCGGCGAACGCGTGCACGCCGGCGTCCGCTCGCGGCTCGCCGAGCTCGACGGCGTCGACCTGTTCGCCTGGCTCACGGAGCCGGCCGGCGCGCCGGTCGAGCGCCGCGACGGCGCGCCCCCCGCCGCGGCCGAGGCGGTGGTCGAGCGCGGGGGGGCCGAGCTTCGCTTCCGGCCCGGGTCCGCGTACGTCGACCGGCGCGGTCGCGGCTGGGACGTCGACGGCGACCTCGGGGCGCTCGAGGCGGAGGTTCGCGACGGGCGGCTGGCCAGCGACGCCTATCCCGACCCCTTCTCCCGCCTGTGGTCGGCGCTCACGGCGCCGCATTCGGGCGACATCCTGATCTCCGCGTCGGAGGGCTTCGAGCTCGTCGACTGGGGCGGGGTCACGCACTGCCCGGGCGGCAGCCACGGCTCGCTCGCGGCCGGCGACTCGCTCGGACCGTTGTTGTTCTGCGGGCTCGAGCCCGGGATCGAGGCGACCCATGCGCAGTGGACCCTGCGCGACATCGCGCCCGTCGTGCTCTCTCACTTCGGGATCGCGGAGCGCGAGGCCGCGCTTCGCCTCGCGCCGCCCGCGGGAGCCCCGATCGGATGAACGGCGCTCCCGAGACCGCCGCGACGACGCGCGCCGCGGACTGGACCTGGGGGCTGATCCGGCGCATCCACCTGGGCACCCGCGAGCCCGCGAACTGGGTCCAGCTGTTTCGCTTCTCCGTGGTCGGCGGCTCCGGCTACGTCGTCAACCTGGTGGTTTTCGCGCTGCTCAGCGGGGGGCTGGGAGTGCACCACATCGCCGCCGCGGTCGGCGCGTTCTGCGTCGCGGTCTCCAACAACTTCCTGCTCAACCGCCACTGGACGTTCGACGCCGGTGACGGGCACGCCGGCTTTCAGGCGGCGCGGTTCCTCGCCGTCAGCGTCGGCGGCCTGGCGATCAACCTGATCCTGCTCGAGCTGCTCGTCTCCTCGGGGCTCGCCGAGCTCCCGGCGCAGGCCGTCGCGGTGGCGCTCTCGATGCCGGTGAACTTCATCGGCAACAAGCTGTGGACCTTCGACTAGCTCCGCGCGCCGTTCATCGCCCGATCGCGCTCGCCGCCGCGGCCCTGGCCCTGCTCGCGCCGACGGCCGCGACGCTCGTCTCGCCCGCGCCCGCAGAGGCGCGCGCCGGCGCCACGGCCCCGCCGCGCCCGACGCCACCCGACTACATTCCCCCGGCCCCGGACGGCTACGCGATCGGCGCCCGCGAGGCGGTCGCGATCGCCGACCGCGACCCGAAGGTCGCCGAGCAGTCGCGCCGCTACGGGCGCCTGAGCACCGCGGTCGAGGCGAAGGACGGCAACTGGCAGGTCGGCTACTCCAGCGGCGGCGGCGAGCGCGCCCAGGTGCTCGTCGACGGCGGCAGCGGCGCGGTCCGGGAGTCGTGGACCGGCTACCAGGTCGCCTGGCCGATGGCGCGCGGGTACGAGGGCCAGTTCGGCCACGTGCTCAACGCCCCCTACGTCTGGATCCCGCTCTGCCTGATCTTCCTCTGCGGGTTGCTCGATTGGCGCCGGCCGTGGCGGATCGCGCACCTCGACCTGCTCGCGCTGCTCGCCTTCGGCGTCTCGCACATCTTCTTCAACCGCGGCGAGATCGGGGTCTCGGTGCCGCTCGTCTACCCGCTCCTCCTCTATCTGCTGGCGCGCATGCTGTGGCTCGGCTTCCGGGGCGGCGAGGGCCTGCGCCCGACGGCGCCCGCCTTGTGGCTGGCGATCGCGGCGGTCGCGCTGTGCGCGTTTCGGCTCACCATCAACGTGGCCGACTCGGGGGTGATCGACGTCGGCTACGCGGGCACGATCGGCGCCGATCGGATCGCGCACGGCGAGCCGCTCTACGGCCAGGGAGAGTTCCCGGAGGACAACCCCTTCGGCGATACCTACGGCCCCTCCAACTACTACACCTACGTGCCGTTCGAGCTCGCGCTGCCGTGGAGCGGCGAGTGGGACGAGCTGCCCGCCTCGCACGCGGCCGCGATCGCCTTCGACCTCGCCACGGTCGTCGGCCTGCTCGTCTTCGCGCTGCGCCTGCGCGGCGGTCGGCGCGGCAGCGAGCTCGGCGCGATCCTCGCCTTCGGCTGGCTCGCCTACCCCTATACGGCCTTCGCCCTGCAATCGAACTCCAACGATTCGCTCGTCGCGGCGCTGATCGTCTGGTCGCTGGCGCTGTTCGCGCGGCCGCTGGCGCGCGGGGCCCTGCTCGCGCTGGCGGCGACCGCGAAGTTCGCCCCACTCGCGCTGGCGCCGCTGTTCGCGACCGGCGAGCGCGGGCTGCTCGCCCGCTGGGCCGATCGCCGCCCGGCGGATCGGGCGGCCGGCGCCGCGCGGGCGCCGTGGATTCGGCCGGTGCTCTGCTTCTCGCTCGCCTTCCTGGTCGTCGCCGGGCTGATGCTCGCGCACCCGGCGATCGATCCCGGGCTCGCGACCTTCTGGGATCGCACCGTCGCCACCCAGATCGACCGCGAGTCGCCGTTCAGCGTCTGGGGGCTCGAGCCGAGCCTCGGCTGGCTGCACACCGCCGCGATCGCGGCCACGCTGGGGCTCGCGGTCCTGGTCGCCTTCGTGCCCCGCCGGCGCCCGATCGCGCGGGTCGCCGCCCTCGCCGCGGCGGTGCTGATCGCGGTCCAGCTCACCGCCGACCACTGGTTCTATCTCTACATCCCGTGGTTCGCCGGCCCGCTTCTGATCGCGCTGGCGGTCGGCTCGCCGCGGCGCTCGGGCCCCGCGCCCGCGGCCGGCGACGGGCGGTCTGCAAGAGTACGCGTGCCCGATGCCCGCGGGGTTCGGGCAGCAACCTCGGTGCAAAGGAGGCCGCCGTGAGGAGAGTCGCGTTCGTGGTGGGCATCGCCGTCGCCTTCGTCGTCGCCGCGCCGGCGAACGCCGCGCATCGGTCGAAGCCCAAGCTCTCGGTCAAGAGCGTCTCCGCGCCGCCTGCCCTCGCCAAGGCCGGCGCCTCGTTCGAGGTCACCGGGAAGGTCGCCAACAAGGGCAAGCGCCGCGCCAGGACCCGGGTCCGGATCAGCCTCCGCGAGACCGCGAAGGGCGCGCAGAGGACCAGGGTCGCCTCGCGCAAGCTGAAGGTCCGCGCGCACCGCCGCAAGCGCTTTGAGACCGTCGCCACGATTCCACCCGACGCGCGGCCCGGGAGTTACCGTGTCGTCGCCTGTGTCAAGCGGCGCGGGCACCGGGGTCCCAACCGCTGCGCCGCGTCGGAGTCCCGGGTGAGGATCGCCCCCGAGCCGGCCCCCTCGCCGCCGGCCCCGCCGGCGCCCCCCTCGCCGGCGCCCACCTTCAGCCCGGGCGCGCGCACGCTCGGCGATCCGCTCCTACCCCAGATCGGCAACGGCGGCTATGACGCCGGCCACTACGCGATCGACCTCGACTACGACCCCGACGCCAATGTCTTCGACGCGGCGACGACCACGATGACCGCGACCGCGACGCAGAACCTCTCCGAGCTCAGCCTTGACTTCCAAGACCTGCCCGTCCGGGGGGTCACCGTCGACGGGGCGCCGGCGAGCTTCGAGCAGGTCGTGGCCAAGCCCGACCTGAGCTCGGACCCGGTCGTCACCCAGCCGATGAAGCTGGTCGTCACCCCGCCGCGGGGGATCCGGGAGCACACCGAGTTCACGCTCGCGGTCGACTACGCGGGCCGCCCGCAGGTGTTCACCGACCCGGACACCTCGATCGAGGGCTGGATCCCCGCCTGCTACACGCCGCCACCCCCGCCGGGCGTCGAGGTCTGCGACAGCGCCTTCGTCGTCGGCGAGCCGATGGGCTCGCAGGCGTGGTTTCCGTCCAACAACTACCCGTCCGACAAGGCGACCTTCGAGACCGCGATCACGGTGCCGAGCGGCGATCAGGCCTTCGGGGTCGGTGAGCTGGCGGGCGCGCCGACCGACAACGGGGACGGCACCACGACCTGGAGCTGGACCGAGGACGACCCGACGTCGACCTACCTGGTGACCGCCACCAACGGCGACTTCGACTACACCGAGACGACCGCCACCGAGGCGCAGACCGGGCGCACGCTGCCGGTCTACGACGCGCTCGACCCCTCGGCGACGCCGGCACAAGCGGCGAACTTCGCGACCCTGGTCGGCCGCGACTCCGACCTGATCGACTTCCTGGGCGAGCGCTTCGGGCCCTACCCGTTCGACTCCTACGGCGCGGTCTTCGACCGGGCGCCCGAGGTCGGCTACGCGCTCGAGGTGCAGACCAAGTCGCACTTCGCGTTCCTGCCCGACGGCTCGGCCGTCGACGGGGGCACGGCGAGCACCTACCTGCACGAGCTCGCGCACATGTGGTTCGGCGACGCGGTCACCCTCGCGCGCTGGAACGACATCTGGTTCAACGAGGGCTGGGCGCAGTTCGCCGAGTGGGAATACGCCTTCGAGTTCGCCGGCGGGGGCGTCAGCCCGGCGCAGGAGTTCGACGACGCCTACGCCGACCCGGGCTTCGACTGGTCGATCGCGCCGGCGGAGCTCGACGGCGACCCGGCCAACCTGTTCGCGACCGATCCGACCTACCGGCGCGGGGGAATGACGATCCAGGGCTACCGCGAGATCGTCGGCGACGACACCTTCTTCGACTTCGCTAGGGCGATCCAGCGCGAGTTCGCCTACGCCAACATCTCGACCGATCAGTTCATCGAGCTCGCCGAGCAGCGCTCGGGGCTCGGGGGCGCCGAGCTCGCCCTGCTCGACGAGTACTTCCAGCAGTGGCTGTTCGGCACCAGCAAGCCGACGATCACCCCGGACGACTTCAGCTAACGGAGCGGCGCGCGCTCAATCGGGCGCCGGCTCGAGCACCTGCTCGATCGAGGTCGCGAGCCCGTCGCCGGCGACCTCGACCACCACGGCGTTGACCCAGACGTCGTCCTCGGCGGTGTCGAAGCGGACCGACATCTGGGTGCGAAAGCTCTGCAGCGCCTGCTCCCAACGGACCCCGAGCACGCTCGCGCGCGAGCCGGTCATCCCGACGTCGCAGATGAACGCGGTGCCGCGGGGCAGCACCCGCGCGTCGGCGGTCGGCACGTGCGTGTGGGTGCCGACCACGGCGGCCGCGCGACCGTCGAGGTGCCAGCCCATCGCCACCTTCTCGGAGGTGACCTCGGCGTGGAAGTCGACGAAGAAGGCGTCGGCCTGTGAGTCGAGGCGGTCGCGCAGGGCATCGACCTCGCTGAACGGCGAGCGGGCCGCGCGCAGCTCGAGCTGACCGCTGAGGTTGATCACGCAGACGCGCATCCCGGCGGCCTCGACGAGCGCGTGGCCGTGGCCGGGGTTGCCGCTCATGAAGTTCGCCGGGCGGATCACCCGCTCGGACCCGTCGAGGTAGTTGAAGACCTCGCGGTGGCGGAACGAATGGTTGCCGAGCGTGATCACGTCGGCGCCGATCGCCAGCAGCTCCTCGGCCGTCTTGCGCGTGATCCCGAGGCCGCCGGCGGAGTTCTCGCCGTTGACGATCACCAGGTCGGGGCGATGGCGCTCGCGCAGCCCGGGCAGCGCCCGAGCCAGCCCGGCCCGGCCCGGCTTACCCACCACGTCCCCGACGAACAGCACCCTCATCCGCGGCCCAGCCTAGATGACCGCCGCGGCCCAGCCTCGGTCACCGCGAGCGGCCGGCCGCGGGCCGCTCGCCCGAGGCGGCCGCCGACCGATGGAGCGCTGCTCTCGGCGTCGACCATCTAGCGTTCGGCCGGTGAGCGGGCACGAGCGGGACGGGGCGGCGGCGATCGAGGCGCGCGGACTTTCGAAGAGCTTCGACGGTCGCGCGGCCCTGCGCGACGTCTCGTTCACCGCCCGAGCGGGTGAGTTGCTGGCGGTGATCGGGCCCAACGGCGCGGGCAAGACCACCTTGCTCTCGATCCTCGCCGGGATCCGCGGCGCCGACGCGGGGACGCTCTCGGTCCCCGGCGAGGTCGGCTGGGTGCCGCAGGGCGCGGCGCTCTACCGCCGGCTCACGGTGGCAGAGAACCTGCGCCTGTTCGCGCGGCTCGAGCGGGTCGCCGACGTCGAGGGCGGGGTCGAGCGGATGCTCGAGCAGGCGCGGTTGGCCGAGCGCCGCGACGATCAGGTCGCGACGCTCTCGGGCGGCAACCAGCAGCGGGTCAACATCGCGATCGGGCTCCTCTCCGAGCCCGCGGTGCTGCTCCTCGACGAGCCCTCGACCGGGCTGGACCCGCGCCAGCGCGCGCGGCTGTGGGAGTTCGTCCTCGACCTCGCCGGCGCCGGCACCACGGTGATCTACTCGACCCACCACCTGCACGAGGCGGAGCGCTACGGCAGTCGCCTGCTCGTACTCGCCGACGGCGAGCGGGTCTTCGACGGCACGTCGGCGGAGCTGCACGCCGCGGTCGGCGGCGGCGAGCACGACTTCGAGTCGGCCTTCGTCGCGTTCCTGCGCGAGCGGGGGCACTAGTGCGCTGATGCGCTGGCTGCTGATCAAGGACCTGCAGATCCTGCGGCGCTCGCCGCTGATCGTCGCCCTGCTGATCGTCTACCCGGTCGCGCTCGGCGTCCTGATCGGCTTCGCGCTCTCGGCCGACAACTCCAAGCCCAGGGTCGCGTTCCTGAACGAGATTCCCGAGACCGAGCAGCTTCAGATCGGCAGCGGGGGCAGCGGCGAGATCGACCCCGCCCAGGCCCGGGAGCAGCTCTGCTCGCGGGTCGAGTGCGTCGATGTCGACTCGCGCGCCGAGGCCGAGCAGAAGGTCACCGACGGCGACGTGATCGCCGCCCTGATCCTGCCCCCCGACCTGCTCGACAAGCTGCGCTCGCTGGCCAGCCTGAACCCGCAGGAGCCGAAGGTCGAGGTGCTCGTCAACCAGGACGACCCGGTCAAGGCGAGCCTCGTCGACGACCGGATCCAGGCGCTGATCACCGAGGCGAACCTGCTCCTCTCCCAGCGGATCTCCGACGAGGCCGCCAACTACCTCGACCTGCTCATCAAGGGCGGTGAGTTCAGCCTTCCCGTGGTCGGCAGCTTCGACGTCCTCGGGCTCCAGCAGGCGGGGCGGATCCTGCACGCGGTCGGTGGCCAGCTCCCGCGCGGCAGCCCCGCGCGCGAGGCGGTCGCGCGCGTCACCCGGTTCGCCGACCTCGCGCGCCAGAACCTCGACTTCGCGCTGCCGCTGCTCGGCGCGGTCGCCGAGCCGATCTCGGTCGACAAGCAGGTCGTCGCCGGCAACACGTCCGAGCTCGACACGTTCGCGATCGCGGTCGCCGCCGCGGTCACGCTGATGTTCGTCACCGTGCTGCTGGTCGCCGGCTCGCTGGCGCTCGAGCGCGAGGAGAACGCCTTCGCGCGAATCACCCGCGGTCTGGTTGGCACCACCGGCCTGCTGGTCGAGAAGCTGCTGCTCGGGATCGTGGCCTCGATCGCGGTCACCCTGCTGCTGCTCGCCGCGCTCACGCCGCTGGTCTCGATCGACTGGGGCCGAGCGCCGCTGATCCTGGCGGCGATCGTGGTCGGCGGCGCCGCGTTCGCGGCCTTCGGCGCCGCGATCGGCGCGCTGACCAGGGAGGTGCGCGCCAGCTCGCTGCTCGCGTTCATGATCTCGCTGCCGATCGCCTTCCTCTCGCTGGTCCCGAGCGGGACCGTGAGCGGCGGCGTCTTCGACGTGATCCGCGTGGTCAGGGCCCTGTTCCCGTTCGACCCGGCGCTCGACGCGCTGCAGGGCGCGCTCGACTCCGCCGGCCCCGACGTGGTCACGGCGCTGGTTCACCTGCTCGCCGTCGCCGTCGCCTACGCGGTGATCTCACGCGTCGCGCTGCGGCGCTTCGCCTAGTCCATGAGCCGCGTCCTGGGCGACGGTCGCGCTGCCGGGTCCTACAATCGTGGATGTGAGCTTCCCCGCAACGCGCATGCGGCGCCTGCGGCGGACGAAGGCCCTCCGCGACCTCGTGCGCGAGACGGAGCTCTCGCCGCGGCACCTCGTCCAGCCCCTGTTCGTCGTCTCCGGCGAGGGCGTCCGCGAGCCGGTCGAATCGATGCCTGGCGTCGACCGCTTCTCGATCAACGAGCTCGTCGCCGAGGCCTCCGAGCTGCTCGCGGTCGGGATCGAGGCCGTGATCCTGTTCGGGATCCCGGCCGCCAAGGACGAGACCGCCAGCGGCGCCTACGACGACGAGGGCGTCGTCCAGCTCGCGGTCCGGGCGCTCAAGGAGGCCCATCCCGAGCTCACGGTGATCACCGACGTCTGCCTCTGCGAGTACACCTCGCACGGGCACTGCGGCTTCGTCCGCGACGGGGAGGTCGACAACGACATCAGCGTCGAGCTGATCGCGAAGACCGCGATCTCACACGCCGAGGCCGGCGCCGACGCGGTGGCGCCCTCGGACATGATGGACGGCCGGATCGGCGCGGTGCGCTTCCAGCTCGACGAGGAGGGGCATCCGCAGACGCCGATCATCGCCTACTCGGCGAAGTACGCGTCGGCCTTCTACGGGCCGTTTCGCGAGGCGGCCGATTCGACCCCCGAGTTCGGCGACCGGCGCGGCTACCAGATGGACCCCGCCAACGCGCGCGAGGCGCTGCGCGAGGTCGAGCTCGACATCGAGGAGGGCGCCGACATGGTGATGATCAAGCCGGCGCTGCCCTATCTCGACGTGATCCGCGGCGTTCGCGATCGAGTCGAGGTGCCGATCGCCGCCTACCAGGTGTCGGGCGAGTACTCGATGCTGCGCGCCGCGGCGGATAACGGCTGGATCGACGAGCGCTCCGCGGCGCTCGAGACGCTGACCGCGATCCGCCGAGCTGGCGCCGACGTGATCCTCACCTACTACGCGAAGGAGGCGGCGGCATGGCTGCAGTGAGGCGGAGCGAAGCGAAGCCGAGCCGCGCCGCTGTTGAGGCGCCTGTTCTGAGAGAGGCGCAACCGAAGGTTCGCTCGCGCGACGGCGGCGCCGCGATCCCGCTTGACGAGACCGACAAGCGGGTCATGAACCTGCTCCAGTCGAGCTTCGGGCTCGTGCCCGAGCCCTACGCCGCGGTCGCCGCCGCGGCCGAGATCGGGCTCGACGACCTGCTCGCGCGCACCCGGCGCCTGCTCGACGAACGGATCATCCGCGAGATCACGCCGATCTTCGACACGCGGGCCCTCGGCTACTCCTCGATGCTGGTCGCGGCCCGCATCGACGCAGAGCACCCCCAGCGGGCGGCGAAGATCATCAACTCGCACCCGGGCGTCTCGCACAACTACCTGCGCACGCACGAGTTCAACCTCTGGTTCACGATCGCCACCCCACCCGACTCGGGCCTCGGGTTGCAGGGAACGCTCGACGTCCTTCAGCGGCTCACCGACGCCGAGTCGATCCGCGAGCTGCCGACCCTGCGGCTGTTCAAGATCAACATGAACCTCGAGATGGAGAAGGGGACCGAGGCGCTCTCAGCCGCGGTCGACACCTCGCCGCAGCGCGAGCTCGAGGCGCAGCCGTACGACGACGCGGACATCGCGGTGATCCGCGCGCTGCAGGGCCCGATGGAGGTCGTCGAGCGGCCCTACGATGCGGCGGCCGCGACGCTCGAGATGAGCACCGATGCGCTGCTCGAGAATCTGCGCGCGATGGTCGACCGCAAGCTCCTGCGCCGGGTCGCGGCGATCCTCTTTCACCGCCGCGCCGGCTTCTCGGCCAACGGGATGGGCGTCTGGCGGGTGCCCGACGAGCAGGTGCTCGAGGTCGGCGCGCGGATGGCGGCCGTGCGGGGGATCTCGCATTGCTACCAGCGGCCGACCTACGCGGACTGGCCCTACTCGGTGTTCACGATGGCCCACGGGCGCTCGAAGGAGGAGTGCGACGCGATCCTCGACTCGATCGCGACCGACCACGACCTGCACGGCGACGATCGCGCCACCCTGTACTCCTCGACCGAGTACAAGAAGGTCCGGCTGCGCTACTTCACCGACGAGTACGCGAGCTGGGAACGTGAGCACGCCGGGGTCTAAGACCTCGGGTCTCGACACCCGCACCTCCGAGGTCCTCTACTCGCGCGCCGCCGGGCTGATCCCCGGCGGGGTCAACTCGCCGGTCCGCGCGATGCGCTCGATCGGGCGCGATTACCCGATCTTCGTCGAGCGGGGCGCGGGCTTCGAGCTGATCGACGTCGACGGCAACCGGTACATCGATTGGGTCTGCTCGTGGGGGCCGCTGATCCTCGGCCACGCGCACCCCGACGTGATCGCCGCGGTCACGGCCGCGGCCGAGCGCGGGACGAGCTTCGGCGCCCCGACGCCGGCCGAGACCGAGCTCGCGATCGTGGTCGCCGACCGCGTCGGATCGGTGGAGATGATGCGCATGACCAGCTCCGGGACGGAGGCGACGATGAGCGCCGTCCGCCTCGCGCGCGCGGCGACCGGACGGGCCGCGGTGCTCAAGTTCGCCGGCGCCTACCACGGCCACGTCGACGGCCTGCTCGCCGAGGCGGGGTCCGGCCTGGCGACCGCCGGCTCCCCGGCGAGCCCGGGGGTCACCGAGGCGCAGGCGGCCGACACGATCGTGATCGCGTGGAACGACCGCGCGGCGCTCGAGGCGGCGGTCGAGAGACACGAGCTCGCGGCGATCCTCGCCGAGCCGCTGCCGGCGAACATGGGCCTGGTCGAGCCCGAGCCGGGATTCCTCGAGCTGCTGCGCCGCACGGCCGACGAGCACGGTGCGCTGCTGATCCTCGACGAGGTGATCTCGGGCTTCCGCGTCGCGCGCGGCGGCGCCCAGGAGCTCTACGGGGTGGAGGCGGACCTGACGATCATGGGCAAGGTGCTCGGCGGCGGCCTTCCCGCCGCCGCCTACGGTGGCCGCCGCGACCTGCTCTCGCTGATCGCCCCGGCCGGGGACGTCTATCAGGCGGGCACGCTGAGCGGCAACCCGCTGGCGGTCGTCGCCGGCCTCGCCACCCTGGCTCGGCTCGACGAGCGGGCGTATCGACGCCTCGCGGAGCTGACCGTGACCCTGGCCGACGGCCTGCGCGCCGCCGCGGGCGACCGCCCGGTCCGCGTCGCCTCGGCCCCCGGCCTGGTCACCCCCTTCTTCTCGGCCGAGCCGGTGCGCGACTTCGCCGGCGGGACCGCCTGCGACCTCGCCGCGTACGCGCGCTTCGCCCGCGCGCTTCTCGACCGCGGCATCTACCCGCCCGCCTCCCAGTTCGAGGCCTGGTTCGTTTCCCTCGCCCACGACGAGGCCGCGATCGAGCGCACCTGCGAGGCGGCCGCAGAGGCGTTCGCGGCAGCGCTCGAGGAGTGAGCCGATGAGGGCGGCTCGAGCCGCTGCGGCCGGGCCAACCACGCTCTAAGCTCGCCGGCCATGGCCGAGCCCGCCGACGCCCTGCGCGAGCTTGCCGCGTCGCTTCGCGACGAGGGCTCCGTGATCAGCCCTCACGTCCGCGAGCCCGATCAGCTCGACCCCGGCCTCGGGCAGCTCGCCGCGAGGGGCGAACGGGCCGCCGGGGCGCCGCACGCCTACGCGCTGATCGTCGAATCGGTGCGCGAGGGCTACCTGCTCCACTACGCGGGCGGCCGGGTGGTGGTCGGCGCGGATCGCGACCTGGCCCTGCTCGCCGGGGACTACCTCTACGCGCTCGGGCTCGAGCGCCTCGCTCGCCTCGGCGACCTCGACGCGGTGCGCGAGCTCTCGGACCTGATCACGCTCTCCGCCCAGGTCCACGGTGAGCCCGATCGCGGCGCGGACCGCGCGGCGCGCGAGCTCTCCGCCCTGTGGTTGGCCTCGACGCTGGTGGTCGGCGCCGGCGCCGACCGGCGCCACGAGCGCGGCAAGAGCGCGCTGCGGGCCGGGGATGTGAGCGCGGCGGCGATGTTCGGCGAGGCGGTTCGCGAACGCTGCGACGAGCTCGGGCTCGGCGACGAGCTTGGCCGGGCCGTCGACTCAATAAACTGCGCCTAAGGCACCTCCGGTAGGCGACCTCCTCAACGCTTGGCAGACGCGGCGGACAAGACCACCCGGGGCGAGACCCCCGACAAACCCAAGCCCGCGGGCTATTTCGAGGGCGAGACGATGACGCGCCGGATGGCCTTCTCGCTCGGCGGCCAGGCGCTCGGCGGCGCGGCGCTGGCCGTCGTCGCGCTGCCGGTCGTCGGCTTCGCGGTCGCGCCGATCTTCGACCGCCCCGAGGAGCAATGGGAGGGCGTCGGCTCGCCCGATGACTTCACCGACGACACCTATCGCCAGGCGGTGATCACGATCGTCGACGGGATCGGCGACGTCGGCAAGACGACCGTCTACATCCGCCGCGGCAGCACCACGCTCGACGAGGACCCGAACGAGTTCATCGCGATCAGCACCCGGTGCGTGCACCTCGGCTGCCCGGTGCGCTTCGTCCCCGCCGCCGGCAACTTCATCTGCCCGTGCCACGGCGGCGTCTACGGCTTCGAGGGCCAGGTGATCGGCGGCCCGCCGGTTCGTCCGCTCGACCGCTTCCAGACCCGGGTCACGGACGGCACGCTCGAGATCGGCCCCCGCTACAGCGTGACCAACAGCCTGAAGCCCGTTCGCGCCCGCGACCCAGGCGAGTTCACCGGAGGCATCTGGGAGTATCTCTACCCGCCCCGATTCACCGTCGCCCCGCCCCCTTGAGCCGTCGTTAGATGCCCAAGCTTCCGCTCCCAGCCGGACTGCGCAAGCCCTCGAAGCCGGGGGAGGGCGGCAATGGCGCGCGCGCCAACGGGGCCACGACGAAGGAGGCCGACGCGCCGTCGACGCCGCGCCCCGCGGTCGAGAAGTCCCGCGACGGCGCGATCGACGTCGTCGGCTGGGTCGACGAGCGGACCGGCGCCTCGCCGTTCCTCA
>WHSW01000005.1:0-1516 GCA_009379895.1 Solirubrobacterales bacterium | reverse complement strand
GGGCGCGATCGACGTCGTCGGCTGGGTCGACGAGCGGACCGGCGCCTCGCCGTTCCTCACAGCCCTGCTGCTGCGCAAGGTGCCCAAGGGGACGAACTGGTTCTACACGCTCGGCTCGGGGACCCTGTTCGCGTTCGTGATCCAGGCGATCACCGGGGTCTTCCTGGCCTTCTACTACGTGCCCTCGCCGACCGACGCCTACGACTCGATCTCCCATTTGACCAACGACGTCTTCCTCGGCGAGTTCGTCCGCGGCCTGCACAAGTGGGGCGCCAGCGTGATGGTGATCCTGATCTTCCTGCACATGGCGAGGACCTTCTTCTTCGGCGCCTACAAGTACCCGCGCGAGCTCAACTGGGTGATCGGCGTCGTGCTCCTGATCCTGACCATGGTCATGGGCCTGACCGGCTACCTGCTGCCGTTCGATCAGCGCTCCTACTGGGCGACGATCGTGGCCATGAACATCACGGCCACGGGGCCGGTGCTGGGACCGTACCTGGCCGACTTCCTGCGCGCCGGGGCGGAGTTCGAGGGCACCACGCTGGCGCGGTTCTACGCCGTGCACATGCTGCTGGTTCCCGGCGCGATCATCGCCCT
Organism: Solirubrobacterales bacterium; assembly: GCA_009379895.1. Taxonomy (GTDB): domain Bacteria; phylum Actinomycetota; class Thermoleophilia; order Solirubrobacterales; family 70-9; genus WHSW01. The sequence continues at coordinate 919 of WHSW01000005.1, read as the reverse complement.
GATCGGCGCCCACCTGTATCTCGTCGTCAAGCTCGGCACCACCGCGCCCCCCTGGCTGCGCGCCGATCCGAAGCCGAAGGCGCTGCGTGAGCAGGACGTCGGCGGTGCCTCGGGCAACGGCGGCGACTCCACGCACGACCGCGAGAGGGGGAGCCGGTGAACAACGCCGAGAAGGAGGCCTACCTCCGCGAGTACGACATCCTGAAGAAGAAGGGCAAGCCGTTCTTCCCGTATGCGGTGACCAAGGACTCGGCGATGTTCCTCATCGTCACCCTGGTGATCGTGGCGCTGGCGCTCATCCTCGGCGCCGAGCAGGGCCCGAAGCCCGACCCGACGACGACCACCTACGTGCCGCGGCCCGAGTGGTACTTCTTCTGGCCGTTCGAGCTCCTGCGGGTGATCAAGCCGCCGGAGCTGGTCCCGATCGCCACGGTCGGCATCCCGACCCTGTGCATGGTCCTTCTCCTGCTGCTGCCGTTCTACGACCGCAACCCCGAGCGCCGGCCGGAGCGCCGGCCGGTCGCGACCATCGCCGGGATCATGACCATCATCGCGATGGCCTTCCTCACCTTCCTCGGCGCCACCGCGGGCTCGCCGACCCAGATCGACCTCGAGGTCGCGCCCCAGTTCGAGGCCGGCAAGCAGGTCGCCGCTCAGTCGGGCTGTCTCGCCTGCCACAAGATCGGCGACAACGGCAACGACGGGCCGGGGCCGGAGCTGACCCACATCGGCGCGAGGCTGCCCGCGCAGGCGATCCAGCGCACCCTGATCAACCCATCGGGGATCATGCCGCCCTACGGGGACCTGCCGCCGGAGAAGTTCGACAGCCTGGTCAAGTTCCTGGCCTCGCTGCAGTGACCCAGCGGCCGCCGGCGCGGTCGAGGATGATCTGGGCCCGATGAGCGTCGCCCCCGCCAGC
>WHSW01000059.1 GCA_009379895.1 Solirubrobacterales bacterium | reverse complement strand
CTCGGCGTCGATCTTGTCGGTCGAGACCTCGACCACCGTGTCGCCCTCGGCGACCTGGTCCCCCTCGCCGACATGCCACTCGAGCACCGTTCCCTCGGTGACCGACTCGCCCATCTCGGGCATGGATATAGGCACTAACGTTCCGTCCGCCTCCTCCGCTTCGCGTCCGGGGGCGGACGGGTCAGCCGCGGGTTCGGTCTCCGCCCCTTCGCGTCCGGGGGTCGTGACGACGCCCGGCTGGGGGGACTCGGTGCCGGCGGACTCGTCGCCGAGGTCGGCGTCGCCCTCGCCGCTGCCCATCACCAGGCCGTCGCCCTGCTCGAGGTCGCCCGTGGCCGGCGAGGCGCCGTTGCCCGCGGCGCCTGCGCTCTCCGAGCCGGCGCCGTTCGGGTCGATCCGAGCGAGCGCCTGGCCGACCTGCACGGTGTCGTCGGGCTGGGCGAGGATCTTGGTGATCGTGCCGCTGGCGGGCGCCGGGACCTCGGCGTCGATCTTGTCGGTCGAGACCTCGACCACCGTGTCGCCCTCGGCGACCGCCTGCCCCTCGGAGACGTGCCACTCGAGGATCGTGCCCTCGGTGACCGACTCCCCCATCTGGGGCATCTCGACGTCAACTACCCCTGTTTGCGCCATCTCTTCCTAAGTGGGCCGCGCCAGCGGCGATACGAGCGTGTGCATTCCTTAACCCAGTGTATGGCCTCGAAGTCGCGCTGCCGATGGCCTTTGCGCTACGCAGCGGACTTCCCGGCGGCCGGGCCCGGAATCAGGCCAGTCGAGCGATCAGGCGCACGTCGTTGGCGGCCGTGTCGAAGCTCTCGGAGCGCAGGAACTCGATCGCCGCGGACGTGTGGTCGCAGTAGGCGCAGCGCAGCTCGGCCCGCGGGTGGATCCGCGGCGCCGGGGAGATCGGCAGCGAGCACGCCGGGCAGACCAGGGCGCCGCGCGCCAGGACCTGGAGCCCGTTCGCGACCAGCCGCCGGTGCTCGCCGACGGCCGAGCCGCCGCTGCGGCCGAGCTTGACGTCGGGCTCGCCGCGGTCGCCGGGGTCTGGTGCGATGAAGCCCACGCCCAGACAGTCTAGGACGGCCGGAGCGCCGCCTCGCGCCCTTGACAAGCTCGGCGCCGACGAATATCACTCGCCTTCTTCAGGGCCTCGTTGATGAGAAGGCTTAGCCACCAGCGGACGAGGTCGTACCTTCGCGGGCGGGGGGTGAGGCGGGCTTGAGTCGAATCGGGGCGTGCATGACCGCCGGCGGTCGGCGGAGCGGGCGCCCGATAGTCGCACTGGCGCTGACCGTGGTGCTCTTCGCCGGCCTGGCCGGCGAGGCAGCCGCGAAGCCGGGCTCCGGCGAGGTGCGGGTTCGCATCAAGACCGAGAGCCAGCACGCCCTGTTCGCCAAGCGGTCGCCCAAGCTCACGGTGCGGCTGCGCGCGCATCGCCGGCTCAGGGTTGCGCTGCGCGTGCGCGCCGGCAAGGTCCGGCGGCTGACCAAGCACCGCACGGTGACCGTTCGGGGTGGCGGCAAGCGCAAGACCGTGCGGCTGAGGCTCAACCGGCGCGGTCGCGAGCGCCTCGGTCGCTGCGGGTCGCCGCGCGCCGTGGTCGCCGCCAAGTTCCGGCACGGGGGGCAGAAGCGCCGCTCGACCAGCCGCGACAAGCGCAGGCTCAAGCGCGACGCGGGACGCTGCCGGGGCGGTGGCGGCGGGTCCCCGCCCGGTGGCGGTGGCGGTGGCGGCGGGGGCGGCGGGTCCGAGCCCCCGCCGCGCTGCGATCCGATCGATCAGGCCGCCTGCATGCTGCCGTTCCCCAACGACTTCTTCACCACCCGCGACGAGTCCACCGCGACCGGCCTGCGGCTCGATCTGCAACCGGGGGCGATGCCGAAGAACCTGAACGGCGTCTCGACCTTCAGCCCCGAGCTGAACCGCAACGACGGCTTCTCGCCGAACAGCATCATCGTCACCCGGGTGCCCGGGATCGAGACCCCGGCGGCGTTTCGGGCCAACCACCTGGTCGCGCAGATGAACATCGGCGCCTACGACGAGCCCGATCAGCGGGTGGTGTTGATCGACACGGAGACTGGGGAGCGGGTCCCGATCTGGGCCGAGCTCGACATGGTCCCCGGCACCGTGAACCCGCACAACGGCGGCAAGGTCGAGGGGACCGCGAACGACCGCCTGCTGCTCATCCACCCGGCGGTCGCGCTCGACCCGGGCACCCGCTACGCGGTCGCGCTGCGCAACCTCACCGACGCGGGCGGCAACCCGCTGGCCCCGAACCCGATCTTCCGCGCCTATCGCGACGGCGAGCCGACCGGGGACGCGGCGCTCGAGGCGCGCCGCCCGCGCATCGAGCGGGTCATCTCCGACCTCGAGCGGGCGGGGATCGCCCGCCGAGACCTCTATCTGGCCTGGGACTTCACGGTCGCCAGCGAGCGCAACCTGACCGAGCGGCTGATCGCGATGCGCGACGACGCCTTCGCCCAGCTCGGCGACACCGAGCTCGCCGACGGCGCGGTCCAGGGCCGGGCCCCCGAGCTCGAGATCACCGGCGAGCGCCGCTACGCGCTCTGCGACTCCGACGGCACGCCGGAGTGCGAGCTGACCGCCGACCCGCCGCAGTCCGACTACGCGTTCAAGAAGGTGACCGGGACGGTCACGGTGCCGTGCTACATGAACGCTCCCGGGGCCGAGTACAACCCGACCGACCCCGACACGCCGTGCGCGACCGGCTCGCGGCTGCACTACGAGGGCGGCTCCTCGCTGCCCAGCCAGGGCAGCGACGACGGCCGGCCGGCGACCTGGGAGGCGCCCTTCACCTGCATCATCCCGCGCACCGGCGTCGAGGCCGACCGGATGGCGACCGGGATGCCCGGGATCTACTTCGGCCACGGGCTGTTTCAGAACAACCGGGTGGTCGAGCAGCTCGGCCTCTTCCCCGGGTCGCTCGAGGGGGTCGCCTGCGGCGGGGACTGGATCGGGCTCTCGGCGATCGATCCGGTCACCGGCGAGCCCTATCCCGGCAACGACCTCAACTACCTGGCCAACATGATCGCGGTCAAGAAGGACCTGTCGCTGTTCTCCGCGCTCCCCGACCGCTCGCAGCAGGGCTTCGTCGACGCGCTCTACCTGGCGCGGGCGATGGCCCACCCCGACGGGCTGGCCGACGAACCCGAGTTCCGGGCCGGCGGCACGTCCGCGCTCGCGATCGACCCGCAGGACACGGCGGCCGACCTCTCCTACTACGGCGTCTCGCTGGGCGGGATCTTCGGTGCCGCGACGACGGCGGTGGCGCCCGACTGGCAGCGCGCCGTGCTCGGCGTGCCGGGGATGGGCTTCACGACGCTGCTGCTTCGCTCCACGCAGTTCAACCAGTTCCTGCCGCTCATCTACAGCGCCTACCCCGACCCGCTCGAGCGCCAGCTCGGGATCTCGATCCTGCAGTTGGTCTGGGACCGTGGCGAGCCGAGCTCCTACGCGCACGGGATCCTCGACGGGCGCTACGGCACGCCACGCCACCAGGCGATGATCCACGAGGCGTTCGGCGATCACCAGGTCGCCAACGTGCAGACCGAGACCCTGGCGCGCACGCTCGGCGCCGCCGTGCGCACCCCGACGCTCGCCGGCGGACGCCTCGAGTCGCGCGACTACCTGTTCACCGACGTGGTCGCGCCCTTCTACCTGCCGAGCCAGCAGCTGCTCGACCACCCGGCGTTCGAGCGGCCCGGCGGCTTCGATGGGCCGGCGAGCATGTTCACGATCGACACCGGGTCGATCCGCCGCGAGGGTGGGGAGTTCGTGGGCACCAACCCGAACCTCGACTGGAACATCGCGCCGGTCGATGCCACCAACACCGAGCCCAACGACGGGCTCGACCCGCATCAGCCGGCGGCCACCAGCCCCGCCGCCCAGCAGACGGCGATCCCGTTCCTGCTCGGCCAGGGGGTCTACGACCCCTGCGTCGACCCCGAGCCGGGGGAGATCCCGCCGTTCGCGGTTCCGTACTCGGGCACCCCCGAGGCCTGCTCGGCGCCGCCTCGCAACTCGATCGGCCAGGGCGAGTGAACGTCCCCGGGCGCGCCGGATAGTAGGGTCCGGGCGAGTCGGCTCTGACCCGCTCGAGGAGGAACGTGAGCTACTTCGTCACCGGCGCCACGGGGTTCATCGGCCGCAATCTGGTCGATTCGCTGCTCGAGCGCCTCGAGCGCACGGAGTCCGGGGGGGATCCCGGGGGGCAAAGCCCCCCGGGTGTCATCTACGTCCTGGTCCGCGAGGGCTCGAAGGGCCGTCTCGAGGAGTTGCGCCGACACTGGGGGGCCGGGGCGGACCGCGTCGTGCCGATCGCCGGCGACCTCGCTCAGCCGGCGCTCGGCGTCTCGGACTCCGACCTCGAGCTGCTGCGTGGTGAGGTCGACCACCTCTTCCACCTGGCGGCGATCTACGACATGACCGCCGACGCCGAGTCCCAGCGCATCGCCAACGTCGAGGGCACCCGCCACATGGTCGAGCTCGCCGATGCCGTCGAGGCGGGACGCGTCCACATGGTCAGCTCGATCGCCGCGGCCGGCCTCTACCGCGGCACCTGGCGCGAGGACATGTTCGAGGAGGCGCAGGACCTCGAGACCCATCCCTACTTCGCCACCAAGCACGAGTCCGAGGGCGTCGTGCGCGACGAGTGCCGGCGGCCCTGGCGCGTGTACCGGCCGGGGATCGTCGTCGGGCACTCAGAGACCGGCGAGATGGACAAGGTCGACGGTCCCTACTACTTCTTCAAGCTGATCCGCCGGATCCGCAACACCGTCCCGCAGTGGATGCCGATGCCCGGCATCGAGGGGCGCGAGATCAACATCGTCCCGGTCGACTACGTGGCGCGGGCGATGGACCACATCGCCCACCTCGACGGGCTCGACGGCCGCGCCTTCAGCCTCACCGACCCCGACCCGCCCACCGCCGGCGAGGTGATCGACACGTTCGCCGCCGCCGCGCACGCGCCGCGGTCCTCGGTCCGGATCCCCGCCGCGGCGACCGAGGCCGCCGCGCCGCTGCTGCGCCTGGCGCTCTCGGCGCTGCCGCTCGGCGACCTGGTCGCCGACCGCGCCCTGGCGGACTTCGGCATCCCGCGCTCGGTGCTGATCTACGTCAACTACCCGACCCACTTCGACTCGCGCCAGGCCCAGGCGGCGCTCGCCGGCACCGACATCACGATCCCCCCGCTGGAGGCGTACGCGGGCAAGCTATGGGACTACTGGGAGCGCCACCTCGACCCGGACCTGTTCCGCGATCGCACGCTGATGGGGGCGGCGCGGGGGCGGATGGGCCTGGTCGGCGGCATCACCCAGGTGATCGAGCAGCAGATCCCCGACGAGCTGATGCGCCTGGGACGCCGCCTGCAGGGCTCGGTCTCGCTCCAGAAGTCGGTCCGCGGCCGGGTCGTGATGGTGACCGGCGCCTCGTCGGGGATCGGCAAGTCGGCGGCCCTGAAGATCGCCGACGCCGGCGGCATCGTGCTGCTCGTCGCGCGCACTCCCGAGAAGCTCGAGGCGACCAGGGAGCAGATCGAGTCCGGAGGCGGCCGGGCCTACATCCATCGGGCCGACCTCTCCGACCCCGCCGACATCGACCGGATGGCCGGCGAGGTGCTCGCCGAGCATGGGCACGTCGACATCCTGGTCAACAACGCGGGCCGCTCGATCCGGCGCTCGATCGCGCTCTCCTACGACCGCCCGCACGACTTCGAGCGCACGATCCAGCTCAACTATCTCGGGGCGGTGCGGCTGATCCTCAAGCTGCTGCCGGTGATGCGCCGACGCAAGGTCGGCCAGATCATCAACGTGAGCTCGATCGGCGTGCAGACGAACACGCCGCGGTTCTCGGCCTACATCGCCTCGAAGGCGGCGCTCGACGCGTTCTCACGCTCGATCGCCTCGGAGGTCATCGACGACGGGGTCCAGATCACGACCATCTTCATGCCGCTCGTGCGCACGCCGATGATCGCTCCGACCAAGATGTACGACCGCTTCCCGACGATCACCCCGGACGAGGCGGCCGAGATGATCTGCGAGGCGATCATCCACAAGCCCAAGCGGATCGCCACCCCGCTCGGCACCCTCGGCCAGCTGCTGTACGCGATCAACCCGAAGTCGATCGACTACATCCTCAACAGCGCCTACCACCTGTTCCCCGACTCGAGTGCCGCGAAGGGCGAGGACGAGAGGGCGGGCGCGCGGGAGAGGGCGACGAGGGTGGAGACGCGGCGAGCCACCTCCGATGAGCAGGCGTCCCGCGAGCAGGTCGCGTTCGCGTACCTGATGCGGGGCATCCACTGGTAGCTCACCCGGGGGGCGCTGCCCCCCGGGAACCCCCCATCAGAAGCTCGCCGCGCTCGCCCGCCAGGCGCCGGTGGCTCGCTCCAGCAGCCACTCGTAGGAGCCGGGCTGGTCGCTGTCGCAGACCCGCCGCCAGCCGGCCAGCCAGCGTTCGAGCGCCTCGGCGCCGAGCCGCGCGAGCACGGTCACCTGGGCGTCCTCGGCGCTGCCACTGTGGCGCACCGAGTAGAGCTCCTGGGTGTCGGCGATCCACGCCGCCCGGTAGGTCGCGCCGGTGGCGCTTCGCCAGTGCAGGCCGAAGTCGCGCTCGGGCGATGCGCCGCGTCGCGGGTCGGCGGCGTAGAAGCCGCGCAGGCCGGCGGCCATCGCCTGGCTCGCCCGCTGCCGGATCCGGCGCGCGGGTCCTCGGCCGCCAGCGGGCCTCGGTGTCCTCGGTTCACTCATTGAAGGTCTTCCTCGCAATCCTTGACTCGTCGACCGTACGGGTCGGAGACGAGATCATCTCCGCTGGGCGTGCTGCGAGCAAGGGTGCCCTCCCGCGCACCCCGGTACGGCTACCCGCACCACCGCGGCCGACCGTACGGCCCCGGCGCCCCCGAGGCGATAGCTTCGTTTGCCGATGGCCGAGCCCAGCCCAGTCGCCAGGCACCGCAAGCACTGGGGATGGGGGTACGAGGACCAGGCGCCCTCGAGCGCCGACCTGAGGGCCGCCGCGACGCAGGTCCGCGAGCGGCTCGGGTTCGGTGGCGAGCCGGAGGAGCCGGTGGCGCTCGAGGCGATCGAGCTGCCGCGGCCGCGGCTCGCGGCGCCCGCGGCGCTGGCGTCGGTCGTCAGCGACGAGCACCGGATCGCGTCACGCACGCGCTGGGCAAGGCCTATCGCGACGTGGTCCGCGGATTCCGGGGGCAGATCGACGAGCCGCCCGACCTGATCGCCCGCCCGCGCGACGAGGCGGAGCTCGAGGCGGTGCTCGCCTGGTGCGCCGACGCGGGCGCGGCCGCGATCCCGTTCGGTGGCGGGACCAGCGTCGCCGGCGGCATCGAGCCGCGCCTCGGCGACGCCTACGCCGGGGCGGTGACGATCGACCTGGGGGCGTTCGATCGGGTGCTGGAGGTCGATCCGGTCTCGCGGGCGGCTCGGATCCAGGCCGGAGCCCAAGGCCCGTCGGTCAACGAGCAGCTCGCCGAGCGCGGCCTGACCCTGCGCCACTTCCCGCAGTCGTTCGAGTACTCGACCCTCGGCGGCTGGATCGCGACCCGCGCGGGAGGTCACTTCGCGATGGTCTGGACCCACATCGATGACCTGGTCGAGTCGGTGCGCGCGATCACCCCGAGCGGCGCCTGGGAGAGCCGGCGGCTGCCGGGCTCGGGTGCCGGGCCGAGCCCCGACCGGATGCTGATCGGCTCCGAGGGGATCCTCGGGGTGATCACTGAGGCCTGGGTCCGGGTCCACGAGCGCCCCCGCCACAAGCTCTCCGCCGGGGTCACCTTCGACTCGTTCGGCGCCGGCGCGGAGGCCGTGCGTGCGCTCGCTCAGTCGGGGCTGGCCCCGGCCAACTGCCGGCTGCTGGACGAGTCGGAGGCCGAGCTCACCGGCGCCGCGCGCGACGGCGCGGCGATGCTGGTGCTCGGCTTCGAGGCGCCGAGCCAGCCGGTCGACGCGCTGATGGACCTGGCGCTCGAGCTGGCCCGCGACCACGGCGGCAGGCCGGCCGAGGTGAAGGGACGGCCCTCGGCTCCCGCCGAGCAGCCGCCGGCGGTGGATTGCTGGCGCGGAGCGTTCCTGGCCGCCCCCTACCTGCGCGACACGCTGGTCGCCTGCGGGGTGCTCTCCGAGACGTTCGAGACGGCGATCACCTGGGACCGCTTCGCCGACTTCCACGCGACCGTGCTCGAGACCGCCCGCCGGGCGGCGGCCGAGGCCTCGGGGGCCCCCGAGCACGGGGAGGGCGCGCCGCGGGTCATGTGTCGCTTCACCCACGTCTATCCGGACGGCCCGGCGCCCTACTTCACCGTGCTGGCGCCGGCCCGTCGCGGCGCCGAGGTCGAGCAGTGGGACGAGGTCAAGGCCGCCGTCTCGGAGGCGCTGCTGGCGGGCGGCGGCACGATCACCCACCACCACGCCGTCGGCCGCGACCACCGCCCCTGGTACGACCGCCAGCGCCCGGAGCGCTTCGCCGCCGCCCTGCGCGCCGCCAAGCGCGAGGTCGACCCGGCGGCGGTGCTCAACCCGGGCGTGCTGATCGACCCGGACGTGCGGCAACCGTGACAATCGGCTTGTAGGCCGTGCAACACCTGGTGTTACACTCGTTCCATGCCGACCAAGCACCGCCGCATCGCAATCGTCCGTGACGAGCAGATGGAGCGTGCCCTGGAGGCCGGGCGCGCGGCGGTCGGTCGGTCGCGGCCGGAGGCGGCGATCGCGCGGGAGCTGATTCTCCGAGGCGCTGAGGCAATGCGGCCCGCGGGCGGCGGCGAATGGGAACGACTCCTGGTCGAACGGCACGGTGCGCGTCCGGCACACGGCTCGATCCGCGAGGCTCTCGATGAGCTCGAGCCGTTGCCGCCCGTCGATCCCGACGACGCCCGTCGGGCGACGAGCGCGCTCGAGGAGCTGCGCGAGGAACGGCTGCCCTGACCGGCGAGGCGACCGAGCGCCTCTACGTCGACGCCTCGGCGTTCGTCAAGCTGCTGGTTCCCGAGCCCGAGAGCACGGCCCTCGATCGCCTGCTCGGCCCGCGTTCGCGACTGGTTTCGAGTGATCTCCTCGAGATCGAGGTCATGCGGGTCGCCAGGCGCCTGGATCCGGGACTTCGCGCACGGGCCGCAGGCGCGCTTCGTAGCGTCCAGCTGGTGCCGATCCGGGACATCGTGCGCCGGCGGGCCGCTTCGATCGGACCGCCTGCCCTGCGCAGCCTCGATGCAATTCACCTCGCGACCGCGGATCTGCTGCGCGACGATCTCGACGCCCTGGTCGCCTATGACGACCGCCTTGCAGAGGCCGCCGCGGCACTGGGGATTCGCGTGCTCTCGCCGCGCTGAATGGCGGGTCTCGACCGGCGGCGACGGTAGGTCGCGGCGCGGACGGAGATCATCATCCGATTCCGTGGTGGCGGCCCCGACCAAGCGCCGGCCCCCCCGGCACCCTGCCGGCAACCGCCTCTCTGCTGCTCGCGCTCGCGGCCTCCGCGCTCGTGCTCTTCGCTCCCACCGGGACGAGCGAGCGCCACACGGTCGTGGTCAAGCCAGACGGGGGGACGATCGAGCGCACCGACGAGAAGGAGAGCACGACGCTGCTCGAGGACGAGCCCGGCCGGGCGCTCAGGGTCGTCGCCGTCGCCTTCGTCCTTAGCGCGACGCCGCTGGCGCTCGGCCGCACCCGCTTCAGGCGCGCGGCCCGGACGGGCTCTGCCGTGCTGCTCGGCGTCGGCGCGCTGATCGGCGGCTTTTCGGTCGGCCTTTTCTATCTGCCGAGCGCGAGCGCGATGGCCCTCGCGGCGGCGCGGAGTCGCTAGGACGACGGCTCCTCGCCTGTCAGCGGTGCCGTGGTCGTCGGCGGGCGATCGCCGCCTACGGTACGCCGCTAGCTTTAGCGCCGCGATGGATCGGCAGAAGGTGGCGGGGGTGCTCGGGACCGTTTGCGGCGCGCTGATCGTGATCGCGCTGCTGCTCAACTGGTGGGGATACCCGGCGGCCTTCGACCATCCCGAAGATCTCCCGCGTGCGGCCGCTTTCAGTGCCGAGCAGGCCGCGAGCAGCGGACGCGAACCGCACCTCGACGCCTTCGAGTTCTTCAAGGTTCGCGACCTCGTGTGGCTTGCGGCGGGCGTGGTGGGCTTTGCGTTCGGACTGATCGCGTTGACGAGAGCTCGGATCGCAACCCTCGTGACCGCAGCCGTGGGAGCTCTGGCGCTTGTCGCCGCGCTTCTGATCGCCCTGACGCTGATCTCGCCACCCGACTACGCCGACCCCGGACCCGAGTCGGTGAAGCCGTTTGACTTTGGCGTAGACCTTCCGCTGAGTGCCCAGCCGGGCGCCTTCGTTGCCCTCGCGGCGGCGTGGGGGCTTGTGATCAGCGTCGGCGTCGCCCTGGTCGAGGGCGAACGGCGTCGGCGGAGAGCGGGTCATCCGTGACCGGCCAGCTACACGGCCGTCGACGCGTGATCGCTCTCCGACGCCCATCCTCTCGGCGAGCGATACACGGTCGAGTCACGCTTCTCCCCCTGGCCGCCGGGCACCGAATGCCGCTATGAGGAGGCAGACGGAGACGTCATCACCGATGTCGTGACGCCGTGGGCCGAGTGGGGCGCCGCGGTCGGGCTCGGGGGCGGTGCAGCCATCGCCCTGGCGTTCTTCATGCCGTCGAGCGACTGGCGGCGAAGACGGTGGGAGATCGACGAGCTGCAGCAGTACTGCCCGCTCACATCTGGAGCGTCGTGACCCACCCGGACACCTGAGGGAAATGCGAAAGCTCGCCAACCTGAGCGCTCGCCCAGAGATGGCGGTCGCGATCGGCTGATAGGCGCGCGCACGACGGCGCCCGACGGCCGGGCCGGGTCCTCTCTGCCGGCGCGCCCGACCTAACCTTCTGCGGCCATGCCGCCGCTGGTCCGAGCGCTCCGCCCCCAGGAGTGGGTCAAGAACCTGCTCGTCTTCGCCGGGGTCCTGTTCTCGGGCCGCTTCGACGACGCGGGGGCGCTCGGGGACGCGATCTTGGCCTTCGCAGCGTTCTGCGCGATCTCGAGTGCCGGCTACCTGCTCAACGACCTGCGCGACCGCGAGCACGACCGGCGCCATCCCGACAAGCGTCACCGCCCGATCGCCAGCGGCGTGGTCTCCGCGAGCACGGCCGGTGGGCTCGCGGTCGCGCTGGCGGTGCTCGCGATCCTGCTCGGGTTGGCGACCGGAAGCTGGGAGGTCGCAGGCCTGGTTGCCCTCTACGGGGTGATCACCGCGGCCTACTCGCTGGGCCTCAAGCGGCTGGTGATCATCGACGTGATGACGATCGGCTCGCTGTTCATCCTCCGGGTCGTGGCCGGCGCGGTCGCCGTCGGCGCGCAGGCGTCGGAGTTCCTGCTCGTCTGCACGGGCTTTCTCGCCCTCTTCCTGGGCTTCACCAAGCGCCGCCAGGAGGCGATGCTCGAGGGGGAGGAACCTGTGCCGGGCGCCTCCTCACGGCCCGTGCTCGAGCACTACTCGCTGCCCTTCCTCGACCAGATGGTCGCCATGGTGACCGCCTCGGCGATCATCAGCTACGTGATCTACGCGGTCAGCTCGCCCCTGATCGGCTCGAAGATGCTCGCCACCGCCCCCTCCGTTCTGTACGGGATCCTTCGCTACCTGTACCTGATCTACGACCGGCGCGACACGCGCTCGACGGCGGCGATCCTGACCGAGGATCCGGGCATGCTGTTCGCCGGCCTGAGCTGGCTGGCGACGGCGCTGGCGATGCTCTACGTGTTCGACTGAGGATCGGCCCGCATATAGTTCCGGGGCGCCGCATGGATCTGACGCTCGACCAGCAGGAGGAGGGGTTTCGCGACGAGCTTCGCGCGTGGCTCGAGCGCAATCACCCGGGGCCGGCGCCGCGCGGCGGCGACCAGGCCCAGTTCGAGTTCGAGCGCGAATGGCAGCGCCGGCTGCACGCCGACGGCTGGGCGGGGGTCGCGTGGCCGACGGAATACGGGGGGCGCGGCGCGACCCTGGTCGAGCAGGCGATCTTCGGCGAGGAGCTGGCGCGCGCCAAGGCGCCGCGGCCGGCGAACGTGCTCGGGCTGGTGATGGGCGGCCCGGTGGTGATCGCGCACGGCTCGAACGAGCAGAAGGAGCGCTTCCTCGAGCCGATCCTCTCCGCCGAGGAGATCTGGTGCCAGGGCTTCTCCGAGCCCGAGTCGGGGTCCGACCTCGCCTCGCTGAAGACCAGGGCGGTCCGCGACGACGGCGGCTGGCGGATCAGCGGCCAGAAGGTCTGGACCACCTTCGCCCATGAGGCAAAGTGGTGCATGCTCGTCGCCCGCTCGGACGCCGAGGTCCCCAAGCACAAGGGGCTCACCTACTTCCTGCTCGACATGGAGCAGGACGAGATCGACGTCCGCCCGCTGCGCCAGATCACCGGCGAGGCGGAGTTCAACGAGCTCTTCATCGAGGGCGCCCACGTTCCCGACGAGAACGTCGTCGGCGGCATTGGCAACGGCTGGATGGTCGCGATCACCACCCTGATGAACGAGCGTGCCGGGCTCGGGGCCTCCGCCGCGCTCGGGCTCTCGAACACGCTCGACGAGTTGATCGAGCTGGCCCGCGAGCGGGGGGTCGCCGGCGACCCGATCGTGCGCGATCGGGTGGCGCGGCTGAAGATCGCGACCGAGGGCCTGCGCCTGGGCGCGATGCGGGCCCTGACCGCGACCATGAAGGTCGGCACCCCCGGCCCGGAGGGCTCGATCTCGAAGCTGCAGTGGTCGTCGACCAACCAGGCGCTGACCGAGCTGGCGGTCGAGGTGGGCGGCACCGAGGCGCTGGGCTCGGGCTCGCTGTGGGCCTACCGGTTCCTGCGCTCGCGCGCCAACTCGATCGAGGGCGGGACCAGCGACGTGCTCAAGAACATCGTCGCCGAGCGCGTGCTCGGGCTGCCCAAGCTGCGATGAGGGCCGACCGGCTGAGCCGCCGAGCCCGCCCGAGGAGAACGTGAACTTCGACTTCAACGACGAGCAGCGCGAGATCAAGTCGACCGCGCGCGAGTTCCTGGCCTCGCGGTTCCCGCCCGAGCGGGTCCGCGAGCTGGCCGAGTCGCGCACCTACGACGAGGGGCTGTGGGCTGAGATCTGCGAGCTCGGCTGGCCGGGGATCGCGATCGCCGAGCGGCACGGCGGACAGGGGCTGGGGGTGGTCGAGCTGGTCATCCTCGAAGAGGAGCTGGGATACGCCTGCGCGCCGACACCGTTCCTGGGCAACGCCTACGGGGGAGCGCTGATCGAGGAGGCGGGCAGCGACGAGCAGCGAGCGAGCTGGCTGCCGGGGATCGCGTCCGGGGGGGCCAGGGGCGCGGCGGAGGTCGACGCCGACCCCGAGCCGCTCGTCGTCGACGCCGAGGGCGCGTCGATCCTGGCCCTCGCCGAGGGCGAGGGAGCGAAGCTGGTCGACCCGGGCGATGCCCGCCTCGAGCGCCTCGACCTGATCGACACCACGCGCGCCTGCTTTCGCGTCGCGGCCGAGGACGGCGAGCCCCTGCCCGGGGACGCGTTCCCCGCCGCCAACCGCGCCGCCGTCGCGCTCTCGGCCGAGCTGGTCGGCGTCGCCCAGCGAGCCCTCGACATGGCGGTCGACTACGCCAAGGAGCGCGAGCAGTTCGGGCGTCCGATCGGCGCCTACCAGGCCGTCTCGCACCGGCTGGCCGAGATGCTGTGGGACGTCGAGGAGGCCCGCTCGCTGACCTACTACGCGGGCTGGTGCGCTGACGCCGAGCCCGACTCGTTGCCACTGGCGGCCTCGATGGCCAAGGCCCGCGCCTCCGACGCCGCCGCCTCCGTCACCCACAACGCCCTGCAGACCTTCGGCGGGATCGGCTTCACCTGGGAGCACGACCTGCACTTCCTGCTCAAGCGCGCGCGGGTCGCCGGCCGGATGCTGGGCGCCCCCCGCGCGCACCGCGAGCGGGTCGCGGCGCTCGCGGGCCTGTAGCTCGCGCACTTGGCCCGGCGTGCCCCCGGCGCGCCCGGCGGGGCCGACCCTCCCCGCCGAGGCGTCAGCCGGGGACGCCGACCGGCAGGTCGGCCTGCTTGCGGGCGACCATGCCCACGTAGTGGATCGGGTCGCCGGCGATCGAGAGGCGATGGCGGTAGCGACGGTCGGCCTCGAGCTGCAGGCTGTCGTCGTCGAGCCCCTGGCGAATCAGCCGCGAGAAGCCGCTGTCGTCCTGCTCGGAGATGAACTCCTCCTTGATGTTGAAGACGATCCACCCGCCCGGCTCGATCAGGTTGTGCGCGTGCGCGAACGCCTCCGGCGGGATGTCGTCGAAGCCGAGCGCGGCGACGCTGGTCAGGCAGTTGAAGCGGCGCTCGCTGAGCTCGTCGCGGACGTCCTCGCTGAGCTCGGTGATGTCGCCGACCAGGTAGTCGTCGTAGACGCCGGGCTGGTCGCGATCGGCGGCGGCCGCCGCTTCCTCGATCAGGTCCATGCCCACGATCGAGTCCGCGCCGAGGAGCTTGAGCTGCTCGCCCACCTTGCCGTTGCCGGCGCCGAGGTCGAGCACGCGCAGGTCGTCGGCGTCGCCATCTTCCTCGGCGATGCAGTCTGCGAGCAGCGCGCACAGGGTGCGCGGCGAGTCGCAGCGAAGCTCGTCGTAGAAGAGCTGGTCGTAGAGCCCCGGGATGGAGTAGATCTCGTCGTAGTCGTGGAAGCGGATCCGCCGCTGCTCGCCGTCGAACGCGACCTCGCACCACTCCTCGTCCTGGTCGTAGTCGCGGTCATCTTTGGGGGGAAACGTTATTTCGAACATCCTTACCTTCTATCAGGCGGGGCGCCGGCGGACGCCGGACGCCGCGCTGCGCGGCCTCAGTCGCCGGTTATCTCGACGTCGGAGGCAAGCTCGACCTGGCCGCGGCGGCGATACTCGACGTCGACCGTGTCGTGCTTGCGATAGGTGCCGAACAGCCCCAGATACATCGCCATCCAGCGCCCGGCGCCCACCTTCTCCTTGAGGATCGGCCGCGCGAAGACGAGCTCCTTGCCGCGCAGCTCGAAGTCGGTCCCCGGCATCTGCTCGACCCCGTTGATGTAGACGCGGATCGGCCGCTCGGCGCCGGCGGGCAGGCGGGCGCGCCTTCCGGCCGCATAGCTCCCCTTCGGGACCTCGGTCTCCCTCGGGTCCATCGCTCCGCTCAGCCTAGCCACCGAGCTCGCGACGCAGGGCGTCGAAGGGCGATTCCTCGCCCCTCGGCTCGAGCGTCCGGCGCCTGATTCCACCCGCGAAGGCGATCAGCTTGCCGTCGCCCATCACGTCCACCCCGCCGTCGCTGCCGCGGAGCCAGCCGCCGGTCGAGATCTCGAGTCGCGCGGCGACCCGCTCGGCGGGCCCGAACTTACGCAGCATGCTCACCGCCGGAAGCGGCTCGCCATCGCGGACCTCCTGCGCGCGGCGGCGCAGCCCGGCGAGCGCCGCATCGAGATCGTCGAACTCGTCTCGACTGACCTTCGCACCGTGCCTGACCGTCAGTCGATACCGGGCCTCCCTCGTCACCCTCACCATCTTGGTCGATCGTCGGTCGCGATGAACCGGCCGGACCAGCGGACGGGCCCTCAGGTGGCGGCCGTCAACGCGCAGAACCGACCGGGGTCGACGTTGCCGCCCGACACGATCACGCCGATTCGGCTGCCGGCGAGCCGCACCCGACCCGCGAGCAGCGCCGCAACCGCGCTCGCCCCGCTCGGCTCGGCCACCAACTTCATCCGCTCGAACAGGAAGGCCATCGCGGCAACGATCTCCGCGTCGCTCACCAGGACGATCTCGTCGACCAGCTCGCGGTTGATCGAGAAGGTGAGCTCGCCCGGGGTATCGACCGCCTGGCCGTCGGCGACCGTGCGCGGGACCGCGATCCGCACGCGTTCACCGGCCGCGAGCGAGCGGTTCGTATCGTCGCCGAGCTCGGGCTCGACCCCGAGCACCTGGATTCGCGGCGCGAGCGCCCGCGCCACGGTC
The DNA here is from genome assembly GCA_009379895.1 of Solirubrobacterales bacterium. GTDB lineage: Bacteria > Actinomycetota > Thermoleophilia > Solirubrobacterales > 70-9 > WHSW01. The sequence goes on along the minus strand of WHSW01000059.1, from coordinate 4,091 downwards.
GCACAGCCGGCGATCAGGCCGCCGCCGCCCACCGGGGCGACCAGCGCGTCGAGCGGGCCGGCCTGCTCGAGCAGCTCGAGGGCCACCGTGCCCTGACCGGCGACCACGTCGGGGTGCTCGTAGGGAGGGATGAGGGTCAGGCCGCGCTCGCCCGCGATCCGCTCGGCGATCGCGGCGCGATCGCCCCTGTAGCGGTCGTAGGTGACGACCTCCGCGCCAAGGGCCTCGGCCCCGGTGCGCTTCGACGCCGGCGCGTCGGCCGGCATCACGATCGTCGCGCCGGCTCCGAGGAGCTGCGCGGCGAGCGCCACCGCCTGCGCGTGGTTGCCCGAGGAGTACGTGCATACGCCGCGGTCGAGCTCGCCGGCATCGAGTCGGGAGATCGCGTTGTAGGCGCCGCGAACCTTGAACGCACCCCCGCGTTGCAGGTTCTCGCACTTGACCACCACCGCGGCGTCGCAGCGCGCGTCGAGCGCCTGCGAGCTGAGCACCGGCGTGCGGTGGGCCACCCCGGCCAGCCGTTGCGCGGCAGCGCGCACCTCGTCGACCGTGATCGTCGCGGCGGCGCTCAAATCGTGGACGAGCCGCGGTCATCGGGTCGTCCGGCCCGACGGTAGAGTGGCGGGCGATGGAGGCAGCGGTGCAGGACGGGCATCTCGTCCAGCTTGACAGCGTCCGCAAGAGCTTCGGGGACAACCTGGTCCTCGACGACATCGACCTCAGCATCGATCGGGGTGCCGCGATCGTGGTTGCGGGCCCGTCGGGCTCGGGCAAATCGACGATGCTGCGCTGCATCAACGGGCTCGAGTCGATCGAGTCCGGGACGATTCGCTTCGACGGGCGCCCGGTGAAGTCGAGCGGGCGCGAGATCTACGGGATTCGCGCTCAGATCGGGATGGTCTTTCAGCAGTTCAACCTGTTCCCGCACATGACCGTGCTCCAGAACATCACCCTGGCGCCGCTCGAGGTCGGCGACGCGGGCCGCGAGCCGAGCGAGCGCCGGGCCCGCGACCTGCTCGAGCGCGTCGGCATCCCCGAGAAGGCCGGCGACTACCCCGCCGACCTCTCCGGTGGCCAGCAGCAGCGGGTCGCGATCGCGCGCGCCCTCGCCGTCGAGCCGAAGCTGATGCTGTTCGACGAGCCGACCTCGGCGCTCGACCCGGAGATGATCCGCGAGGTGCTCGACGTGATGCGCGACCTCGCCCGCGAGGGAATGACGATGATCGTGGTCACGCACGAGATGGGCTTTGCCCGCGAGGTCTGTGACCGGATCGTCTTCATCGACGAGGGCCAGATCGTCGAGCAGGGCACCCCGGACGAGTTCTTCAATCACACCCAAAGCGAGCGAGCGAAGGAGTTCGTCGACAAGATCATTCACCATTGACGCAGCCGGGGGGAACCGAGTTGACGCAACCCGGGGGGACGGAGGAGAGAGGATGAAGAGAGGACAAAGGTGGCGCCTGGTCGCGATCGCGACGCTGGTGCTGGCGGCGTTGACGCTGATCGCCTGCGGCGACGACGAGGAGGACGAGGGCGACGGCGCCACCGAGACCGCGGTCGAGGAGTTCCCCGCCGACACGACCATGGGCGAGATCCAGGAGGCGGGCACGATCACGATCGGGGTCAAGTTCGACGTGCCCCCGTTCGGGCTCAACAACCCGCAGACCGGAGAGGTCGAGGGCTTCGACGTCGACCTCGGCAACTACATCGCTGACCGGCTCGGGGTCGAGGCGGAGTTCGTCGAGGCGACCTCCGACAATCGGATCCCGCTGCTCGTCGACGGCTCGATCGACCTGATCCTCTCGACGATGACGATCACCGAGGAGCGCGACCAGGAGATCGACTACTCCGAGCCCTATTACGTGGCCAACGGAGACATCCTCGTGCCCGGGGGGTCCGACATCCAGGGCCTCGACGACCTCGCCGGCCAGACGGTCTGCACGGCGCTCGGGTCGACGTACCAGGAGACGATCAAGAAGGAGGCGCCGGACGCGAAGCTGAAGCTGATCGACCGGTACTCCGAGTGCCTGGAGCTGATCCAGACAGACGCCGTCGACGCGGTCTCGACCGACAACGTGATCCTCACAGGGATGGTGATTCAGGACGACACCCTCGAGCTCGTCGACGCGGATTTCACCACCGAGCCCTACGGGGCCGGCATCCCCGATGGGGACGCCGAGATGCAGGCATTCGTCGACGAGTCGGTGGCCGCGTTCATCGAGGACGGCACCTGGCAGGAGACCTACGACAAGTGGGTCGGCCAGTACATCCCCGAGGACCAGCAGCAGGGGCCTCCGGACATCACCCGCGAGGAGGCGCTGAAGCTGTTCCCGTTCGAGGGCTAGTACACGGCCAGGCGCCCTAGCCCGATGAGGGCGGCACGATGAGCGGGCTCTGGGAGGTGCTCACCGAGCACCTCCCGGAGTTCAGCTCCGGCTTCTTCGTCACCTTCCGGCTGGTCGCGATCTCGTTCGTGATCGCGATGGTCGTCGGCACCCTGGTCGCGGCGATGCGGGTGGCGCCGGTCAGGTGGCTGAACGTGGTCGGCGGGGTCTACGTCGAGTTCTTTCGCAACATCCCGCTGCTCGTCCTCCTGATCATCGCGTTCGCCGGCCTGCGCCGGGCCGGGGTGCCGATCAACGGCTGGGTCGCCGGCATCGGGAGCCTCGGGCTGTACACGGCCTCCTATATCGCCGAGGCGCTGCGCTCGGGGGTGTTCGCGGTCGGCCGCGGGCAGATCGACGCGGCCCTCTCGCTCGGCCTCAGCTATCCGAGGACGCTGCGCCGGATCGTCCTCCCGCAGGCGTTTCGAACCGTGATCCCGGCGCTCGCCAGCCTGATCATCGCGATGATCAAGAACTCGGCGATCGTCGGGGCCTCGATCGTGGCGCTGCCCGACCTGCTCAAGGAGTCGCGCCAGGTGCAGGCGGAGACCTTCCAGACCAACGAGGTCTTCTTCTGGGCGGCGGTGGGCTATCTGGTCCTGACACTGACCGCGACCCTCGCCTTCCGCTACTTCGAGAGCCGCTTCCAGATCCGGCGGTGAGGGCGGCGCGATGACCTACCTGTTCGATCCCGCCAACTGGGAATGGGTCTGGACCGGCAACAACCTGCGCTTCCTCGCCGAGGGCTTCGCGGTCAACCTCGAGATCGCGCTGATCGGGATCTTCTTCTCGCTGATCTTCGGACTGCTGCTGGCGCTGCTGCGGATCTCGCGGCTGCGCCTGATCAGCGTCTCCGCGGGGATCTGGGTCGACGTGTGGCGCAACCTGCCGCTCATCTTCATCATCCTCTACCTCGCGCTCGCGGTGCCGACCTCGTGGCGCCAGGCCTACTCGGACGTGGTCCCCGATTTCTTTCCCGAGGCGCTTCAGAACGAGCTCGTGCTCGGGGCCCTGCTCGCGCTGGTGCTCTACAACTCGGCCGTCCTCTGCGAGATCATGCGCTCGGGGATCCTCTCGCTCGACCGCGGCCAGCGCGAGGCCGCCGCCTCGCTCGGGCTCAGCTACACCCAGCAGATGCGCTTCGTGGTCCTCCCCCAGGGGCTGCGGCGGATGGTGCCCGCGACCGTCTCGCAGCTGATCACCCTGAACAAGGACACGACCCTGGTCAGCATCATCGCGATCCAGGAGGTCGTCCGCCACGGCTCGAGCCTGACCAGCGCGGGTGGCTTCTTCGGCGGCGTGCAGGCGCCGATCCTGCAGGTGTTCGTCATGATCGGCGTCTTCTTCGTGATCGTCAACTTCGCGCTCTCACGCCTCTCGCGGCGCCTCGAGATCCGCGAGCGCAAGCGCACCGGCACGACGCTGAAGCGGGTCGAGGGGCTCGAGGACCAGGTCGCGGCGGAGACCGACCTGGCCGGCCCGCCCCGCTAGCGGCCGGGCGATCGGCGGTCGTCGGCCGCGGCGGCCGGCGGGATCGGCGCTCCGGACTGAGTCAGGCCCCTCGCCGTGGGCGCTTCGGCCGGCGGGCCGGCGGGCCGGTGATCTTCTCGGCGCCCTCGCGCTCGGCGATCGCGACGTAGTCGCGGTCACGCTCGCCGGTGTAGATCTGCCGCGGGCGGGCGATCTTCTGCTCGCGGTCGTCGTTCA
>WHSW01000599.1 GCA_009379895.1 Solirubrobacterales bacterium | reverse complement strand
GCTTGGCGATCTCGCGCACCGTCTTCTTCTCCCGACGCAGATCGGCGATCACCGTCCGCTCCGCCAACGACAAGTACCGGGGATGCCGCGGCTTCGGCCGCGCCGGGGTACACACGGGCGGATACTGCACCGCCTCACCGGCCGTGTTGAGGACGGTGCGCCCGAAGCGCCAGCGTGTCCCCGTCCGCCGATTGATCCCCACGATCCGACAAGCCTCGGCGTTCGGCACGCCTCGCGCGATCAGCCGCGCGAACCGCTCTCGCTTCGACGTCTGTGGTGCCGGCCCCGGTCGTCCAGGTCCCATCGCAACCCCCAAACACCTCGGGTGTTGCGACGATCGCTAGAAACCGCCCGGCATACCTGTGATCGAGTTCGAGCGCACGATCCTGCTCTACCGTCGCAATCATGCAGTGGAACGATCGTGAGGGGGACTCCATTGGCGGCCGGTCCCGACGATGCGATTTCGGAGTCAGAGATCCGCTCTGCCGTGCGAGAGATCTGTGAT
>WHSW01000598.1 GCA_009379895.1 Solirubrobacterales bacterium | reverse complement strand
CCGGGAACTCCGGCCAGCAGCGCACGGCGAGCGCAGCGAGCCGGGCGCCGGCGGTCCACTCGCGCAGCGCCGAGGTGACGGCGGCGGACCGCTCGACCTCCCGCGCCTCCAGCGTCTGCAAGCTGGGCTGGGCCAGGGTCGCGGCCGAGCGCTCCGTCTCGCGAGTGTCGGCGCCGACGCCACGGGTGCGGGCGAACACGTCGTCGACCTCCAGCCGTTCGACGGTGACACCGAACAGGTCGTCGAGCAGGTCCGCGTCGTAGTCGCTCGGGGTGAAGCCCGCCGGCGGGTCGCCGACGACGCCGATCGTGCTGCCGCGCAGCCGATTCAGCGCGGTGTGCACGTCCGCGCCCTCGGCCCTGGCGCCGGCGACCGCCGGCAGTGCCGGTGCCTGCGGCAGCTCACCGCGGAGCGCACGCGCCAGCGCGTCACGGACGCCGGACTCCTCGGGGTCGCCGTAGACGAGTCGCGCCTGGCCGCCCATCCGGGTGATCGCGTGACCGAA
>WHSW01000597.1 GCA_009379895.1 Solirubrobacterales bacterium | reverse complement strand
TTGATCGGCCTGAACGCGCCGTTCTACGCCCTCCTGCGTCGCCGCGGCGGCCTCGGCCTGGCCGCGATCGGGGTGCCCCTGCACGCCCTGCACCTGCTGGTCGCGGCCGTCTCCGTGCCGGTCGCGCTGGCCCAGCACGTCGCCGATCGCGCCACGGGCGCGGGCGCCTCGGCGACGGCCCGCGGCTCCGAGGCGGGCGGTCGTCGATGACGGGGCGGATCGCCACCCTCGGCTACCTGCCGGCGCTCGCGGCGACGCCGGCGCTGCGGCTGGTCGCGGTCGCCGATCCCGCGCCGGATCGGCGACTCGCGCTCGCCGCGGCGAGCGGGACCGCGCCGTCGACTCACGACGGGCCCGAGGCGCTGATCGGGGCGGGTGGGGTGGAGGCGCTGATCGTCGCCGGCCCCGCCGAGTCGCACCTCGAGCACGCGCGGCTCGCCGCCGAGGCCCGCCTGGCGTGCCTGGTCGAGAAGCCGCCCGCGCCGACGCTCGCGGCGGCGCGGGC
>WHSW01000596.1 GCA_009379895.1 Solirubrobacterales bacterium | reverse complement strand
GGCGTCTCCGTCCGCGGGCTCTAGCGGGGGGTCGAGCCCGTGAGAGCGTCGTCTCGGCCCTGTCCGCCGTATGGTGCGGGCGGGCCCGTGGCCCTGTTGTCGTTGTCAACGGATCCAGGAGCACTTCGCGCATGACCTCCCGCATCGCCCGTCTCCGCAGCCATCTCACGTTCTCCAACGTGACCGCCGGCCTCGCGCTGTTCGTCGCGCTCGGCGGCACCGGCTACGCCGCGATCACGCTCCCGCGCGACAGCGTCGGCGCGAAGCAGATCCGCAAGGGCGCCGTGCGCTCGTCCGACATCCGCAACAAGGCGATCCGGTTCAGGGACATCTCCAGGAACGCCCGCACCGCCCTGCGCGGGCAGCAAGGTCCTCAGGGTCCCGCCGGGCCCGCGGGCGTCTCCCTCTTCGCCACTGTGAACTCTGGTGGCGGCATCGTGAGCGGGACACTTGCGTCGGGCGGCCATGACGGGGGCTCCAACGTGTACGAGATCAAGGCCACGCA
>WHSW01000595.1 GCA_009379895.1 Solirubrobacterales bacterium | reverse complement strand
CCGGGCGCCCGCCTCCACGGCCGCCATGGTCTGTGCCGCGGCGAGTTGGCGGCCGATCAGCCCGGCCAGCGAGCGCAGCGGCTGCGGAATGGGCTGCACCATGCCGAGGTCGGGGCACGTGCCGACGACCGCCGCCGCCCCGGCGTCCCTGAGCCGGCGGAGCGCGGCGGCCAGGAGTGCCGCTGCGGCGTCGGGCATCCGCAGGTGCGTGATGTCGTTGACGCCGATGAGGATGACCGCTACGTTCGGCCGCGGCTGCTGGCACAGGGCCGCGGACACCTGGTCGTCGAGATGCTCGGACCTGGCTCCGACGGCGGCCACGCTGTGCAGCCGCACCGGCCGCTCGGCGACGGCGGAGATGCCGAGCGCCAGCTGCGCACCCGGCGTCTCGACCGGCTTGGTGGCGCCGAGGCCACACGCGGAAGAGTCACCGAGGAAGACGAGTGCCAGGGGTGCGGCCGTGTCGTCTGCGACGTTGCGGGCGGTGTAGGTACCGGCCGCCTCC
>WHSW01000594.1 GCA_009379895.1 Solirubrobacterales bacterium | reverse complement strand
CGCTATACGCCGCGGGTGTGTGTGCGCGGGGACACCGACTTCTCCCTGACCGCCAACTTCGATCGGTGGGCCGAGAAGACCGATTTCATCTTCGGTATGGACAACAATGCCACCCTGCGCACCCACGCCGAGGCGCTCGACGAGCAGACGTGGACACGGCTGGAGCGCCCAGCACCCTATGAGACCAAGACCGGCACCACCCGGGCGCGACGCCACAACCGAAAGAAGGAGGTCATCACCGACCGCGAGTTCCTCAATCTTGAGCTGAACTACGAAGACGTCACCGAGTTCACCTACCGGCCCCGCAAGTGCCAGCGCTCCTACCGGGTGGTCGTGGTGCGCAAGAACATCAGCCGCGCCAAGGGCGAGATCGCCCTCATCGACGAGATCCGCTACTTCTTCTACATCACCACCTACACCGCTGACACCCACACCCCAGCGCAGATCGTGGAGTTGGCCAACCAGCGCTGCGACCAGGAGAACATCATCGGCCAACTCAAGTCCG
>WHSW01000593.1 GCA_009379895.1 Solirubrobacterales bacterium | reverse complement strand
GTCCATGCCCGAGGCAGTGCTGACCGCGTTCGAGAAGACCTTCGGCGTGGTCATCCTCGAGGGCTACGGCCTCACGGAGACGTCCAGCACAGCCACCCTGAATCCCAGCGCGACGCACCGCAAGATGCTCTCGATCGGCAAGCCGATCTGGGGCGTCGAAGCGAAGATCGTCGACGCCGCCGGCGCCCCGCTGCCGCCGGGCAAAGACCAGATCGGCGAGATCTGCATCCGCGGGTTCAACGTGACGAAGGGCTATTACGGCAAGCCCGATGCCACCGCGGAAGCCATTCGGGACGGCTGGCTGCACACCGGCGATCTCGGTTACGCCGACGAGGACGGCTTCCTCTACGTGGTCGACCGTATCAAGGATTTGATCATCCGAGGCGGCTACAACGTCTACCCGCGCGAGGTCGAGGAGGTTCTCTACACCCATCCCGCCGTCGCCGAGGCCGCCGTCATCGGCCGTCCGGACGACCGGCTGGGTGAAGAGGTGGTGGCGGTGATCT
>WHSW01000592.1 GCA_009379895.1 Solirubrobacterales bacterium | reverse complement strand
CTCAAACGTGACCGCGTCGGTCCGGCTGATCGACGACCTCGAGCGCCAGATCTCAGAGATCAACCGGCGCCTTAAGGCCGGCCACGCCGACCACCCCTACGTCCCGCTGCTGATGAGCGTGCCGGGGATCGGCTGGGTGCTGGCGTTCACGATCGCCGCCGAGATCGGCGAGATCGAGCGCTTCGCATCGCCCGAGAAGCTCGCCGGCTACACCGGGCTCTGTCCGCGGGTCAACCAATCGGGCGAGAAGGATCGCCGCGGTCCCTTGACCAAGCACGGTCCCACCTACCTGCGCTGGGCGCTGCTCGAGGCGACCATGCACGCGCTCAAGCACCCGGCCTACTCGGCGCGCTATCAGCGCACCAAGCGCCGGCTCGGCAAGCAGCGCGGCGCCAAGGTCGCCCAGGTCGACATCGCCCGGCGCCTCGCCCACGCGATCTGGCACATGCTCACCCGCAACCAGGAGTTCGCTCCCCGAGGCGCCGCTTTTCGTCTGGCGGCCTGAC
>WHSW01000591.1 GCA_009379895.1 Solirubrobacterales bacterium | reverse complement strand
AGGAGGCCGCCGGCGGCGACGGGGCCGGCGCCAACGGCGCCGAGGCCGACGAGGAGGTCGTCGACGCCGAGGTCGTTGACGACGAGCGCTCGTGAGCGACAGCGACAGCCAGAGCCCGGAGGAGACCGCGGTCGAGGAAGACCTCGACTCGCTCGTGGCGGATCTGCGTCGCGAGCGGGATGAATATCTCGAGCTCGCGCAGCGCGCTCGCGCGGATTTCGAGAACTACCGCAAGCGCGCGGTCCGTGAGGGCCAGGAGGCACTGGTGCGGGGCAAGACCGAGGTCGGTGAGGCGGTGCTGCCCGCGCTCGACAGCCTTGAACGAGCGCTCGAACCGGACCGCGGACCCGCCCAGGACCCCGTCGGCCCCGGACGCGAAGCGGAGGAGCCGACGGGCAGTGGGCCCGCCGAGGACCCCGTCGGCCCCGGACGCGAAGCGGAGGAGCCGACGGGCAGTGGCCTGGCCGAAGGCCTGGCCTTAGTCCATCGGGAGCTCGTCGGAGCCCT
>WHSW01000590.1 GCA_009379895.1 Solirubrobacterales bacterium | reverse complement strand
GGCGCTCGATGAACTCGTCGCGCATCGCTTCGGCCGCGTCCTGCGGACCGACCAGCGCCTCGACCGCGCCGGCCTGCGCGAACGCGTTCGTGCAGGACACGCTGTTGATGACCAGCCGGCTGAATGCGGGCACCAGCGCCTCGGGCAGGACCCCGTATCCCATCCGCCAACCCGTCATCGCGAAGGTCTTGCTGAAGCCGTCGAGCGTGATCGTGCGCTCCGCCATGCCCGGCAGCGTCGCGATCGACAGCAGCTTGCCGGAGTACTGGAGCCGGCCGTAGATCTCATCGGCCAGCACGACCAGGTCATGCTCGACGGCCAGCTCGGCGAGTCGCCGTATGTCGTCATCGGTCAGGATGGAGCCCGTCGGGTTGTGAGGGGTGTTGAAGACGAGCAGTCGCGTGCGCGGCGTGATGAGCCCGGCAACCTCCTCGACGTCCATGCGGAAGTCGTTCGCCTCGCGCAGCGGCGCGGCCACCGGCGTGCCGCCCACGTAGCGGGCCATGG
>WHSW01000058.1 GCA_009379895.1 Solirubrobacterales bacterium | reverse complement strand
AGGTCCCAGCTGCCTTCCCGACCGCGCAGGTACGCGCCGCGGATCAGCACGGTCATCGTCCGCTCCCGCCTCGCGCCGTCAACCGGCTCCGGCCTCGGCGGCCGCGCGCGTCTGCCGGAAGTCGTGCGGCCGTGTGTGGTCCTCGGGCGCGTGGTCGCGGTCCCATTCGCGGGCGAGCTCGACGAACTTCGGCGCCTCGCTCTGCATCTCGCTGACGATCCGCCGCTCGTCCATGGTCTTGACCTCGCCGCGGCGGACGATCACCTGGCCGTCGACGAGGACGGTGTGGACGAGGCTGCCGCTCGCGGCGTAGGCGAGGTTGGCGAGCAGGTTGTACTGATGCCAGGGGACCATCTCCGGGCGCATCAGGTCGAGCAGGATCAGGTCGGCCTTCTTGCCGGGCTCGAGCGAGCCGATCTGGTCGTCGAGCAGAGCCCCCCGCGCCGAGCCGATCGTGGCCAGCTCGAGCGCCTCGTAGGGGCTGATCAGGGTCCAGTCCAGGCGCGCCTCCTTGTGGGCGGTGGCGGCCAGGTGGACCTCGCGGAACATGTCGAGGAAGCAGCTCGCCGCCGGGCCGTCGGTGCCGAGCCCGACGGTGACGCCCTCGCGCATGAGCTCGGGGAACTTGCCCCTGGTCATCGCTCCGTAGGCGCCCTTCATGCTGGCGCTCGGACAGTGCACGGCGGTCGCGTCGCGCTTGCGCATCAGCTCGACCTCGCCGTCGCTGAGCCACCCCATGTGCGTGCCGAGGAAGCGCCGGCCGAGGATGCCGAGCCCCTCGAAGCGCTCGATCGGTCGGCGACCGAAGAGCAGGTCGTGCGCCTCGATGTCCTCGCGGTCGACGTTCGAGTGGGTGGCGAAGCCGACGTCGTAGCGCTCGGCCAGCTCCATCGCGCCGGTGCAGAGCTCGTCGCTGGCGGAGGTGACCTGGATCGGACACGCCCAGGCCTTGATGCGGCCGCCGGCGGCGTCGTTGTAGGTGGAGATGAACTCCTCGGCGTGCTCGAGGTTCTGGCGGGTCGCGTTGTCGGAGCGCGAGAGGTAGTCGGCGAGATCGTCCTGGATGTCGGCCATCGTGCGCGCGAGCACCGCCCGGATGCCGGCGGTCTCGACGCCCCTGACGGCCGCCTCCTCGAGCTCCTGATAGGTGCCGCAGTCGAGGAAGGTCGTGGTGCCGCTGCGCAGCATGTCGATCGCGGCGAACTGCGTCCCGAGGTAGTAGTTGTCCGGGTTCAGGCCGCGCGAGGTGACGAAGAACTTCTTCTGGATCCAGGGGGTGAAGGAGAGGTCGTTGACCAGCCCGCGCATGAACGAGCCGAACAGGTGCATGTGGGTGTTGACCAGGCCCGGCATCGCGAGCTGACCGCTGGCGTCGATCGCCTGCTCGGCGACGAAGCGACGCGCGAGCTCCTCGCGGTCGCCCACCGCGACGATGCGGTCGGCATCGATCGCGATCGCGCCGTCCCAGTGCAGGTCCTCCGGGCCGGTCATCGGCAGCACGACGGCACCCTCGATGATCAGGTCGACCCGTCGCTGGTCCTCGCTCATGTGATCCTCGCTGTTGCCGGAGCCTGCGCGCGAAACCGGATTGTTCAGATCGCGATCACCGCTGTCATCCGGGTATCCGCGCCGGGGCCAGCGGGTTTACCCGCGGGACACAGCGGTCACGTCGACCGGCGGCGCGGGCGCTCGAACGCGCCGAACGGCGGTCAACCGCTGGACCCGCTCGGGGGTGATCGGCAGGGCGACGAGCGCGTCGTCCGAGACTCCGATCGCGTCGGCAACCGCGTTCGCGATCGTCGCCGCGGTGGCGATGATCCCACCCTCGCCCCCGCCCTTGGCCCCGGCGAGCGAATCGTCGGACCGCGTCTCGCCGAGCTCGAGCAGGACGACGTCGATGTCGGGGAGCTCGGCCGCGGTCGGCATCGAGTAGTCGAGGAAGCTGGTCGCGAGGGGCTGGCCGTCGTCCCCGTAGGCGAACTCCTCGAGCAGGGCGCCCCCGATTCCCTGCGCCGCCGCGCCTCGCACCTGGCCCTCGAGCGTCAGCGGGTTGATCGCCTTGCCGACGTCATAGGAGATCCCGTAGCGCAGGATCTCGACCGCGCCGGTCTCGGGATCGACCTCGACCAGGGCCAGGTTGGCGCCCATCAGCACGTGCGAGCCCTCGCCGGGCTCGTAGCGGAAGAAGCCCTCGACGCCGAGCTCGCCGAGCTCGACCGAGCGGCGACCGCGACGCACCCGCGCTCGGCCCGATTCGATCACAACCTTGTCGGGATCGATGTCCAGACGCGCGCCCGCGGCCACCCGGGCCACCTCGTGCAGGTTGCGAACCGCGCCGGCGACGGCGTTGCCTCCGAACACGGTCGCCCGGCTCGAGAAGGCGCCCTGGCCCTCGGGGATCAGGTCGGTGTCCTGGTAGCTCATGCGTACGCGCTCGATCGGCACCTGGAGCCGATCGGCAGCCACCTGCGCCAGGACCGTCTCCACTCCCTGGCCCACCGAGGCGATGCCGACGTGGACCGTGAAGGTGCCATCGGGATCGGCGACGACCCGCGACTGCTCGAACGTGCCCGGGTTGCCCATCTCGATGAAGGCCGTGACCCCGAGCCCGATCCGCTCGCCGCGCCGGCGACCCTCGTCGGCCTCGGCTCGGAGCGACGCGTAGTCGAGCCGGTCGGTCAAGGCGTCGAAGGTGACCGGATAGTCGCCCTCGGTGAAGAGGGTCGGCGCGCCGCTGTCGACGTCGGGGACGCCCGAGTCGTACGGCATGTCGTCGGGCCCGACGAGGTTGTGGCGGCGCATCTCCACCCGGTCGGCGCCGAGCTCGTTGGCGAGCACGTCGATCATCCGCTCGCGCACGAACGTCGGTTCGTACTGCCCCGGGCCGCGGTAGGTCCCGGCCCCGGTCTTGTTGCTGAGCACACTCGAGGCGGCCGCCTCGTAGCCGCGCCATCGGTACGGGCCGACGACGTGGTTGAGCATCAGCTTCGGCAGCAGCACGCTGCCGTGGGTACGCGCGTAGGCACCCTGGTTGAACCAGGCCTCGGCGCGAAAGCCGAGCAGCGTTCCGTCGGCGCTCGCGGCCGCCCGAAAGCGCCACACCTGTTCGCGCGAGTGATTGAGCGCGATCAGGTTCTCGTGGCGATCCTCGACCCACTTCACGGGTGCGCCCAGGCGCACGGCCAGCCACGGGATCAGGAAGTCCTCGGGATAGAGCTCCCCGCGTGCCCCGAAGCCGCCCCCGACGTCGCACTCGATCATCCGGATCGACGACTCCTCGATCCCGAGCAGGGCCGCCAGTGCCCGGCGGTTGAAGTGCTTGACCTTCGCCGCGCCCCAGATCGCGAGCCGCCCGTCCCCGGGGTCGAGGTTGGCCAGCAGCGCGCGCGGCTCCATCGGCACCGCCCCGTGGCGCTGCACGCGCAGCTCCTGCTCGACGACCGCGTCCGCCGCGGCGAACAGCTCGTCCACGTCCTCGCCGTGCGAGATCGCGACGCGGTCGAGCAGGTTCGAGCCCACCGCCTCGTGAACCAGCGTCGACCCGGCCCGGATCGCGTCGGCGGGCTCGACGATCGGCTCCAGGGGCTCGATCTCGATCACGAGCTCGGCGGCGGCGTCCTCGGCCAGATAGGGGTCCTCGGCGACGACAACCGCGACCGGGTCGCCAACGTAACGGACGCGGTCGCTCGCCAGCGGTCCCTGCAGGGCGAGCTCGCTGTTGCGGGTCGGAAAGAGCCGAATCGGGATCCTGACGCGCGGGTCGAGATCGGCCGCAGTGAACACCCCGACCACGCCCGGCATCGCCTCGGCGGCGCGCTTGTCGATCCCCTCGAGGCGACCGTGAGGGGTCTCGCTGCGGACGATCCGCGCGTGCAGCTGCCCGTCGAGGTCGACGTCGGCGCCGTAGCGGCTCGCGCCGGTGAGCAGCCGCGCGTCCTCGACGCGCGGCAGCCCCTGGCCTACATAGGTGGACGTGGGTTCGGACACCGGCGAGCTGCGGACCGTCCCCGTTCAGCCGTCCATCGTCATGTATTCGCGGATCCGATCGATGTACTCGTTGGTGAACACGGATTCGAGATCGACCGGCTGGGCGCCCTCGATGTCCTCGCCGACGATCGCGTCCTGGACGATCCCGTATTTCTCGAGGTCCTGCTCTCCGGCCGCCTCCGCCGCGGGCACCGCGCCGTCGAGCGTGTTGTCGAAGAACTGTTTGGCGACGTCCATGTCCTTGCACTCCTCGGGCACATAGCCGCAGATGATGTCGAGCGCCTCGTCCGGGTTCTTCTTCGCGTAGAGCACCCCGTCGAACCAGCCGGCCGCCAGCTTCAGAACCGTCTCGAGCTCGGCGTCGTCCTCGAGCGTGTCCGGGTTGACGAGCAGCACGTTGGAGGGCAGCCCCGTGTACTTCTCGTCGAGGATCGAGTTGAGCTCGAGGCCCGCCGCCTGCAGGCCCGCGAAGTCGTTGGTCGCCCCGGCGTAGGCGTCGATCTCACCGTCCTGGATCGCGCGGGCGGCGGCGGGACCGCCGGGGCCGACCACCTTGAGCTCGATGTTCTCGCCGTCCTCGAGCCCGTACTCCTTGAGGATCGCGTTGACGAGCGGCATCTCGCCGCCACCGAGGTCGGTGATGCCGAGCGAGCCGCCCTCGAGGTCCTCGACGGCCGTGATCCCCGACTCCGGGGTCGCGACGATCGAGAAGATGTCGGCGTTCAGGTCGGCGACGCTGGTCTGCTCGTGGCCCTGGGAGTTGGCGACGATCGTCTCGGCCGAGCCGCCGACGGCATACGGGATCTTGCCGGCCGAGAGCTGCTGGGAGACGTAGGAGTCGCCGTCGGCGTTCTGCGTCGACACGTCGAGGCCGAGGTCCGGATAGAAGCGCTCGCGCGCGACCTCGTAGCCCGCCCAGACGATCGAGTCCTGGAACGGCAGGGTGAGCTGCACCGACTCAGTGCCACCGCCGCTCTCACCGGAGCCGTCGTCGGCGTCGTCGCCGCCGCATCCGGCCACCGCCAGGGCAGCCGCCGCCAGGCCGGCCGAGGCGAACCAGAGGATTCGCCGTCGACCCGGGATCCGGTCATCTCGTATGTTGTTCAACGTGGCCTCCTTGCCTGATTGCTTCGCTGACAGAGCCCCGGCCGGCGTCCCAGATCGCGGCGATCTCGTCGCAGCTCGAAACCTGGCCGAAGTAGCGGTCGATCGTCGCCAGGCTCGCCGCCTGCTCCTCAGAGCTGTAGGCGGCGGCGCCGTCGCTCGGGACGACGACGTAGTAGTCGCTCACGAACGCGTGCCGGACGCTCGTCTCGACGCAGACGTTGGTGGCGACCCCGGCGATCACGACGCTGCGAATCCCGTTGCTGCGCAGGATCAGGTCGAGGTCGGTGTTGAGGAAGGCGTCGAAGCGATGCTTGGTCACGATTGGCTCTCCCGCGAGCGGCCGCACGTCGCTGTAGAAGTCGCTGCCCCAGGAGTCCGGCGCGCAGACCGGGCGCTCGACGTAGCTGCCCTCACGGCGGCGGCCGGCCTGCTCGAGCCACACGTCGGAGAGATAGGTGTCGTCGTCGGTCGAGTAGACGTTGCGAACGAAGACCACCAGCGCGCCGGCGTCGCGCGCCGAGTCGATCACGGCGGGGAGCCGCCCGGCCATTCGCTGCGCCGGCGACACATCGAGGCCCTCCTCGGCCATCGCCCCGCCGTCCGCGCAGAAGTCGTTGAGCATGTCGATGACGACGAGCGCGCAATGCGATGGGTCCAGCTTGCGCTCGAGCGTGTGCAGCGGATCTCGGCCATGGGTGGCGATCATCGCGACCGTATGCCGCGCGAACCCGGTCGTCATCGGGAAGATGCCGCGCCCGCGGGCGGGTTTACCCGCTCGGCGTCCGCGCGATTTGCAGGGGGCGGCACCCGCAGTCGCCCGGGGCGATCGCTCATCTCTCCCGCTCGGCGTGCTGGCCGACCTCCCAGCCCGCGCTCGCGATCTCATGCTGTGCCCACTCCAGCGGGTCGAGCTCCAGGGTGGTCGCCATCGTGTCGTTCCAGCGGTTGAGCCAGCCGAACATCGCGATCACGGCGACCAGCTCGACGATCTGCTCGTCGCTGAAGTGGCGGCGGAGGCGCTCGAAGTGCTCGTCGGTGGCCTCGTTGGGGACGAGCGCAGCGTCCCTCGCGAGGCGCAGCGCGTCGCGCTCGGCGTCGTCGAAGAGCTCGCTGGTCTCGTACTCGAACGCGTGCCTGAGCTTCGCCGGGTCGACGCCGAGGCTGGTCGCCCGCTGGCCCGTGTGGGCCTGGCAGTAACGGCACCCGTGGGTGGCGCTGGCGACGTAGGCGACCAGCTGCTTGAGCCCGCGATCGACGGTCCCCGGGCCGGTCACCTCGCCGGCCAGCTTCGCCCAGGCGGTGGCGATGCCCGGTCGCAGGGCCATCGTCAGCAGGCTCTCGGGGACGAGGCCGAGCTGGTCGCGCTGGCGCTCCATCGCCTCGCGGAGCTCGGCGCCGGCCCGCTCGGGGTCGATCGGGCGAACCCGGGTCAACGCGTCGCCCCCGGCCGCCTCTGATCGGTCCACCGCGAGACCTTGACGAATCCCTCCGGCACGTCGCGCGCCAGCGATCCGGGCGCCACCACGGTGACCTCGACGGCGAGCCCGACCAGCCGGTGGACCGCCTCGCGAACCGGCCCGGCCAGGCTCTGACGCTCCCGCGGGTCGCCCTCGACCACCAGCTCGACCAGCTCTCGCCCGTCCGCGGCCCGCCGCACCGAGCCTCTGTAGTTGAGCGCGCCGGAGACGCCGAACACCGCCGCGTCGAAGCTCGCCGGCCACACGTTGACGCCCCGGATCTTCATCATGTCGTCGTAGCGCTCCACCCCACCCGCGCGAATTCCCGGCAGCGGGCGGCCGCAGGCGCAGCTCCCCGCGGCGACGAACCGGACCCGATCCCGGCTCGCGAACCGCAGCAGGGGCGAGGCCTCGGCGGCGAGGGGCGTGCAGATCAACTCGCCGTGCTCCCCGTCGGCGGCCGGCTCGCGGGTCTCGGGGTCGATCACCTCCCAGTAGCAGAGCTCGGGCGGAAAGTGCAGCGTCCCGAGCGCCCCGTCGCATATGGCCCCGTTCGGGCACGACCATGCCATGACGCGCTCGGTGGAGCCGTACTGCTCGTGCAGGCGCGCGTTCCAGGAGCGCTCGACGTCGATCGCCCACTCGACGCTGTAGGGCTCCCCCGCGACGACGATCGACGCCACCCCCGCGGTCGCGGGGTCGACTCCCTCGTCACGGCACGCCGCCGCCAGCCGATCGACGTAGCTCGGGGTACCGACCAGGACCCGGGGGCGATAGCGGGTCAGCGCCGCGACCTTGCGTGTGGCGGGATACGCGCCGGCCGAGAGGACGTTCGCGCCGATCGTGCGCAGGGCCCCGTAGTACCAGATCCCCGCCGCGGTCATCCCGACCGGCAGGGTCAGCAGGACGCCGGTCCCGGCGCGCACGCCCGCCCACCAGAAGCCGACCGCGGCGGCGCGAAACACCGCGAGCTCATCGTCGGCGTCCAACGCGTACACCTCGTGGCCGCCGCCGCTGGTGCCGCTCGTCTCGACGACGTGGCGATGGTCGTGCGGCGAGGAAACGGTCCTGCTGCCGTACGGGGGGACCGCCGCGCAATCGGCCACCACCTCCTCCTTGCCGGTCACCGGCAGGCCTCGAAAGCTCGCCGCGTCGCGCCCCGCCGGCAGCCGAAGCCGCGGGGCATAGAACGGGTTCGAGGCCGCCAACGAGCCCGCGACCTCCCACGCCCGGCGCAGCTGCCATTCGCGCAGGCCCTCGGCGCTGGCGGGCATCGAAGCGCCCCAGCAGGCGGTGCGCTCATCGAACGGCGCCGGCGCCACCGGCTCGAGCGCCGGCACTTCCGCGGCGCCCGAGCCGGTGACTGAACGGCCCCCGCGCAGCGCCGCGCTCACGGCGCCACCGCGGGGTCGAGGTCGGAGCGGACCGCGTCCCAGATCTCGGCGAGCTCCTCGAGACGGCTCTCGCGCCCGCCGGAGAGCAGCGTCAGGGTGATCCGATCGACCCCGACGCCGGCGAGCGAGATCAGGCGCCGCCGGCATTCCTCGCGATCTCCGGCGACGGCGAGCGAGCGGGCGAAATCGTCGCTGATCGCCTCGGCGTGCCCGGCTCGCAGCGAGAGGTGATCGCCGAAGTCATAGGTCGCGGCGGAACGCTCCATCTCGTCGCGAAAGCGCTCCAGGGACGCGGGGACCTGCTTCCACTTGGTCAGCCACCGCGCCTGCGCGGACGCCCACGACTTGACGTCGGCGACCGCGGTCGGGCCGACCGCGACGGTCACCCAGAGATCGCGGAAGACGGCGCGCGGATCGCGCCCCGCCCGCTCGGCGCCGGCGTCGACGTCGGCCATCTGCATGCGGACCGTCTCGGGGTCGGCCGGACCCATGACGATCACCCCGTCGGCGACCGCCCCCGCGAGCCTCAGCATCCGTGGCTGGCTTGCCGCGAGGTAGACCGGCGGCGGCGGGTCGGGCGCGAACGAGAGCCGCAGGCCGCCCGCCTCGCCCTCGACCTCCTCGCCGGCGAGCAGCGACCGCAGCCGCCGCACGCCGGCCTCGCACTCGCGGATCGTCGACGGGCGGCGCCCGAGTGGGAACACCGAGCTGTCCCCCGCGCCGAGGCCGACCGTCACCCGTCCCGGGGCGATCGACGCCAGCGACGCCATCGCGTTCGCGATCACGGTCTCGTGCCGGGTGACCAGGTTCGTCACCCCGGGGCCGATCCGGATCCGCTCCGTCTCGTGGGCGAGCAGCGCGAGGCCGACGTAGGCGTCCTTCATCGCCAGCTGCGAGTCGATCACCCACAGCGCGTCGACCCCGAGCCGCTCGGCCGATCGGGCGAGCTCGACGAACCGCCCCTCCCGCTCGCGGGGGCTCAGCCCGAGCGAGAGCCCGAGCTCGACCGGGCCGTGGTCGCGGCGCGGGCTCACCCGACCTCCGCCCCCTCGGGCCAGCGGCGCAGGAACAGCCATCCGATTCCGGCGAACACGGCGTTGAGCGCGAACCCGAAGATCCCGACCACGAACAGCAGGCCGAAGGCGTCGGCCGACTGGTACGCGCGCTGCGCCTCGATCAAGAGCGAGCCGATGCCGACGTTCGAGCCGAGCATCTCGATCAGGATCGTGAGGATCAGGGCGACGGGGAGCGCCACGCGGACACCCAGCAGGATCGACGGCACGGTCGAGGGGAGCACGACCTTGCGCACCTGCTCCGCCCGGCTCAGCTGCAGCGTCCTGCCGACGTCGACCAGCAGCGCGTTGGTCGAGCTCGCGGCGGAGGCGGAGTTGAGCAGCACCGGCCACACGGACGCGAACGCGACGCAGAAGACCTTCATCGTCTCGGTCTGGCCGAGCGCGAGCACCGCGATCGGGATGATCACCGGCGCCGGCAGCGCCCGCAGGAACTCGAGCGTCGTGCTCAGCGACAGCCGCACGACGCGGAAGAAGCCGACCGCGATCCCGATCACCGACCCGACGATCGTCGCGACCAGCAGGCCGAGCACCACGCTGCGCAGCGTCGCCGCGAGCTCGGAGACGATCTCGCCGAACCCGTGCTGGCTGCGCAGGGCGTCGAGCCATTCCGACGGCGCCGGGAAGAAGGGCGACCCATGAGCGGACGGGATCAGCTCCCAGATGACGAGGCCGACCACCAGGGGCAGGAAGCCCAGCAGCCATGGCGCCAGCCCCGAGAGGCGGTGAAGCGAGGCGGTCAACGTCGCTCCCGCTCCGCCTGCGCGGCGGCGACGGCCGGCAACAGGCGGCTGACCGCCACCACGGCGGCGTTGAGGACGACGCCGAGCAGGCCGATGGTGATGATGCAGGCGAACATGTCGGCGGGTTGGATCGCCTGCTGGGCGAACACCATCCCGTAGCCGAGCCCCTCCGGCGTGCCGACCATCTCGGCGACGACGGCGAGGATCACGGCGACCGCCATGCCGAGCCGGGCGCCGACGATGATCGCAGGCAGCGCCGCGGGAACGATCACGCTGGCCGCGGTGCGCGATCGCGAGAGCCGCAGTGTCCGCGCGGCGTCGTGCAGCTCGCGCGGAACCTGCGCGATCCCGCCGGCCGTGTTGATCAGGATCGGCCAGAGCGTGGCGTAGACGATCACCGCGACCTCCATCCGCAGCGAGAACCCGAAGACGAGCACCGCCGGGGGCACGAGGGCGATGGTCGGCAGCGAGCGCAGCAGGTCGACGGTCGACATCCCGTACGTACGCGCGGCCCGGAAGAGCCCGAACAGGCAACCGAGCAGGACCCCCGCGACCATCGCGATCGCCCAGCCGATCAGGACCGCGCTCAGGGTGTGCACGGTGGCCTCCTGCAACTCGCCGGTCGAGAGCAGGTCGCCCGCCGCGGAGACGATCTCGGTCGGTGCGACGATGTACTGGGCGGTGACCACGCCAGTATCGACGAGCAGCTGCCAGAGCCCGACCAGGGCTAGCAGCGTGACGAGCCCGTAGAGGTTGATCCGGGCGAGCCCCGCCCGCACGGCGGCGACGCCCCGGCCGGGGCCGATCGGGGGCCGGAGCGATGCCTGCCGCGCGCCCTCCACGGCTACTGGCCCAGGGCGAGGTGCACCCGGTGGCGCAGGTCGAGGAACTCGGGCTGCTCGCGGGTGGTGATCTGATGCCGCGGGCGCTTGAGCGAGACGTCGAACTCGCGAGCCACCCCGGCTGGCTTGCCGGCCAGGACGATCACCCGGTCACCGAGGTAGACCGCCTCCTCGACGTCGTGGGTGACGAAGACGATCGTCATCTGTGTCTCGCCGTGCAGGCGCGCGAGCTCGTCCTGCAGCGTCGCCTTCGTGATCGCGTCGAGCGAGCCGAACGGCTCGTCCATCAGGAACGCCTCGGGGGCCACGGCGAGCGCGCGCGCGATCTGAAGCCGCTGCTGCATCCCCCCCGAGAGCTGCCACGGGTACTTGCGCTTGCTGTCGGAGAGGCCGACCTTCCCCAGCGCCGAATCGATCCGCTCGCGTCGCTCGGGCTTAGCCAGCCGGCCACCCTCCAGGCCGAGCGACATGTTGTGGTCCACCGTCCGCCAGGGCAGCAGGCTGCGGCTGTAGTCCTGGAACACCATCACGACGCCCTCCGGCGGCGAGGTAACCGGCCGACCGCGAAACGAGACTCGGCCGGCCGAGCGCGGCGCGAGACCGCCGAGGATCTTCAGCAGGGTCGTCTTGCCGACCCCCGAGCCGCCGACGATGGTCAGGAACTCCCCCTCCCCGACCTCAAGCGAGACGTCGAGGACGCCGCGGCCCTCCGCGCCCGAGCCCCCGAAGGACTCGCGAACCCCCTCGCATTCGAACGCGAAACCGGTCTCGACCGCTCGGTGGTCGACGACCACGCTCAAATCCCCGGCTCGGCCGGCTACTCCGGGATCGCCAGCACCGATGCCGGGTCCACGTCCTCCGGCGCGCCCTGCAGCTCGCCGATCGTCGCCAGCATCTCCGCCCACGCCGTCACCTGCTGGTCGGGGATCTGCGTCTCATAGAGCGGCAGCTGCACGGCCTTGGCGATCTCCAGCGGGAGCCCCGAGTAGTCGGCGAGGATCTCGCGCGCCCGCTGGTTGTTCTGGTCGATGAACTCGATCGCCTCGTTGATCGACGCGACCACCGCTTCGACCGTCTCGGGGTTGTCCTCGGCCCAGCCGCGCTCCGACATCCAGCTCAGCAGGGTGGCCGGGTCGGAGACCTCGAGGATCGGGTCGACGAGCAGCTCGTGGCCCGCGTCGAGGATCGCGCTCCGGAAGGGCTCGAGGTTCTCGGCCCCGTCGATCTGCCCGCCGTTGAGCTGGTCGAGCTGGTTCGGGGGCGGGACCTCTATGAAGTTGACCCCCTCGTGGTCGACGCCCTCGTTGATCAGCCAGAACAGGGTCGAGGTGTGGATGTTGCCGCCGATCGCGATCACGCCGACCTTCTTGCCGACCAGGTCCTCGGGGCCCTCGATCCCCGTTCCCTTGCCCGCGAAGACCCCGGAGATCGGGACCTCACTGCTCTCGTCGGCGACGTTCGAGGTGATCACCACGTCGATCCCCTGCTGTTGGGCCTTGATCACGTCGGGCAGCGTCGTCGAGCCGAATTCGAACTGGCGTCCCATCGCCCCGGGCAGGGTGGCGATGTTCTGGACCACGGTCAGCTCCATGTCGATTCCGTTGTCCTCGAAGATCCCCTCGTCCTCGGCGACCATCATCGGCAGGTGGGTGGCGGTCGGCAGGATCGCGCCGCGAACCTGCGCGACCCCGTCGCCGGCGGCGCCGGTCCCACCCTCGTCGTCGTCGCCGCCGCACGCCGCGACGCCCACTCCCAGGACGAGTGCCGCGATCACGCCCACGCCTCGCCGGGTCCAGCCCGCGGACCTCTCGCTGCTCCTGATCACCTCTGCTCCCTTCGAAGCGTTCGTCTCCCGCGAACGCTTCCGGCTTTCACGCCCCCCCGGGCAACGGTACGCAAGCGTGGCGGGGCTGTCATCGGAGGATTCCCCCGGAATCCGGAGGGTTTACCCGCTCGGCCCAGGCGTCCACGCCGCGGCCCCGGACCTCAGCTCTCGACACCGCAGAGCTCCATCGCGATCACCGCGTAAACGCGGGCCGCGGTGACGAGCGACTCGACCTTCATCGCGAAGTTGCCGCCCCCGACGCTGGCCCCCGGCCCGTAGACGACCGTCGGGATCCCCGTCTCGTTGAAGACGTTGCTGTCGCGCCACATGCTCGTCACCGGGGTGATCGGGCGCCCCGGGGTCCCGCCGAGGACGCGGCCGTGCGCCCGCTCGACCGCGCCCACGACCTCCTCCACGCCCCGGCCCTCATACCCGCGCCGGACGGCAAACGGTTCGACCGAGGTCGGGATGTTCGTGTCCGCGAGCGCCTCCTCGAGCTCGCGCTGGACCGAGATCGCGTTCTGCTCGGGGTTGGTCCGCACGTCGACGTAGAGATGGCAGATCGCCGGCGCCTTGGTGATCTTGTACGGAACGCCGCTTCGAATCGCTCCGATCGAGACCTTGGGCACGACCGTGCCCCCCTCGCACTCGTAGGTGTGACGGCGCTCGTAGCCGGACGCCCACCGCTCGATCGCCTGGATCACGTTGCTGGCGCGAACGATCGCGTTCGGCGACTCCTCGACCGCGCCCGGGGTCGGCACGTAGGGTGTGTACAGGGGCGGGTCCACGCCCTCGACGCTGACCTTGAAGAACGCCTTTCCGGCCTCCACCCAGCCGAGCGCGAAATCCGTCCCCTCGGCGACAACGCCGAAGTCGGCGGTGTAGCCGCGGTTGACCAGGTACCTGGCGCCGGCCTCCTTGGCGAGGTACCGCGGCGGCTGGAACTCATCGACCGGCTCGACCCCGATCTCGCCGACCACCATCGTCATCAACAGGTCGCCCCGCAGCCGCACGCCGGCCCGATGCAGGGCCTTGCAGGCGACCATCCAGGTCGCCATCACGCCCTTGTTGTTGACCACCCCGTTGCCGATCAGGTAGTCGCCCTCCCGCCAGGCCGAATGGTGCTCCGGGGCACCGGCGTTCGGGGTGGTCAGCGTCTCCTCGCTCGCGATCGTGGTGTCCATGTGGCTGTTGAGGAGCAGGCTCGAGCCGCCCCCCACACCCGGGATCCGAGCCGCGACGTTGGCCCGGTCGGGGAACAGCCCCGCGCGGCGAGGCTCGAACCCCTCGCGGTCGAGCCAGTCGAAGATCGCGTCCGAGACCTCCCCCTCGCGACCCGTCGGGCTGTCGAGGTTGGCGAGCGCCAGGGCCAGCTCGGTGACCTCGGGCTCGCGGATCTGCTCGAAGACCCTCGCGACGAGATCGAGCTTCGCCATGGCTCGATGCTACGCAGGCAGCGGGGGGTGTCAAAGATGCATCGCGTCTTCGCCGGATAGGCGGTTCCTATGCCGAACGAGGGTTTTCCCCCACGCGCGGTGCCAGTTTCCCCGATGAACCGGGAAGCCGACAGCGACTATCAATGGTCGGCATGGCTCGCCCCGCCGACCCCGACCTCCAGCCGCCGGTCTGGCACCGCGACAAGTGGGAGCAGACCTTCGGCACCGAGCTGCCGACCGCGCTCGCCGACAACTGGCCGGATGGGGCGAGGATCCTGGTCATGCTGACCTTCGATACGCAGGGCGACGTCGACGCCGCGGTGCCCGGCTATCAGCACTCGAGTGGCTTCTGGCGCGAGGGAGCGATCAACTACTGCGATCTGACCCAGCGCCAGTACGGCACCCGTCGCGGCGTGCAGCGCATACTCGAGATCCTCGCCCGCTACGAGATCCGAGCGACCTTCCCGACCACCGGGATCACCGCCGAGTGGTACCCGGAGGTCGTCGAAGCGATCGTCGCCGGCGGCCACGAGGTCGCCGCGCACGGCTATCGCCACGTGCCGCTGCACACGCTCGACGCCGACGAGGAGCGCGCCGAGCTCGAGGCGGCGACCGCCGCGATCGAGACGGCCAGCGGTCGGCGGCCGATCGGCTGGCGCAGCCCGATGTACTCCACCACCCCGAACACGATCGCCATCCTCAGCGAGCTGGACTACGTCTACAACAGCGACTTCCACAACGACGACCTCCCCTACCTGCTCGAGAACGACGGCAGGCGGATGGTCGAGATCCCAGCCGGCCTCGACGACTGGCAGCTCAACCTGATCCAGGTGCCGGAGAACGTCGCGATGGGCGGCGTCCCGTACTCGTCGCCCTCGCACGTGACCGACGTGCTGACCTCCAACTTCGACATGCTCTACCAGGAGGCAGCCACGCAACCACGGCTGATGCAATGGTGCATCCATCCGAAGATCACGGGCATGCCCCATCGGGCCTGGGGGCTCGAGCAGGTGATCAACCACATCAAGTCGCACGCGGGTGTCAGGTTCTGCGCGATGGAGGACGTGGCGAGGCTCTGCCTTTGAGCCGGGCGTCGGAGCCGTCGGCGGCGTTCGCGTTCGGCGACTGGCAGGGGCTGACGGCGAGCTTCGTGCGGGCGGCGCGCGAGAGCCCGTTCGTCGCCGCGCAGCTCGAGCGCTCGGGCCTCTCCGCCGAGCAGGCCGTGGCCAACCCGCCGGCGTGGTCGCGGCTTCGCCCGACGCGCAAGCATGACCTGATCGCCGACCAGGACGGCGCGCCGCCGTACGGCTCCCGACGCTGCGTGCCCGCGCCCGAGATCTCGCTGGTGGTCGAGTCGAGCGGCAGCACCGGCAAGGGCCGTGAGGTGCACTACCTGAGCCGCGACGACCTCGGGCGCAGCTCGCGCGCCTGGGCACGATACCTGGAGGAGATGGGGATCGGCGCCGAGGACGTCGTCGCGCTCACCTTCCCGATCGGCATGGCCGGCGGCGGCGTCCGCCACTGGTACGCCTACGTCGAGACCGGAGCCAAGGTGCTTCGCGTGGGCGGGCTGTCGAGCGAGCGCAAGCTCGACGCCATCCGCTACTACGGGGCGACGACGCTGGTCGCCACGCCGGCCTACGTCGACCGGCTCGCGGTGATCTGCGCCGAGTCGGGGTGCCCGCCGGGCGAGCTCGGCATCCGGCGGCTGGTCGTCGCGACGCAGTCGTTGAGCGCCGAGTGGATCGAGGAGACCGAGCGGCTCTGGGGCGCGAAGCTGTTCGAGTGGTACGGGACGTCGGCGGGCATCGCCGCCTTCTGCTGCCGGCTCGGCATGGCCGCCGATGGTCGCCGCGGCACCCTGCACTGGAACCCCGCCGTCGCCGCGCAGGAAGTGGTCGACCCGCGCAGCGGCGATCCGGTCGCCGACGGGCAGCGCGGCGAGCTGCTCGGCACGCCGCTGATCAACGAGGCCGAGCCGCTGTTTCGCGTCAGCACCGGGGACGAGGTCCGCTTCGTCGCCCCGCGCTCGTGCCCGTGCGGCTCGAACTGGCCCGGGATCGAGAGCGGCACCGTTCGCCGCCTCGACGCGATGTTCAAGGTCAAGGGGATCAACGTCTGGCCGGCTCAGGTCGAGGCCACCCTGCTCGAGGACCGCGAGGTGCTCGACTACCGGGTCCGGATCTACCAGGACGGGGGCAAGCGAGAGCGCGTCCGGCTCGAGGTCCTGGCGCGGCCGGGGCACGGCGACGAGCTCGCCGAGCGGGTCTCGCGCACGCTTCAGGGCGAGACCGGGATCTCGTTCGAGGTGGTCGCCAACCACGATCGCGAGCGCTGGTCGCAGGCCACGGCCGGCGAGGCCGCCAAGGCGAGTCGCTGGGTCGACGAGAGGATCGGCACGTGAGTCGGGCGGGCGAGGCATCGAGATGAGCGACTCGCCGGGCGCGGTCCGCGTCGAGCGCCGCGACGCCGTGCTCAGCGTCGTGCTCGAGCGTCCGCGCAAGCGCAACGCGCTCGACGCTGCGATGCTCGCGGCGCTCGATCGGGCGATCGAGGACGCAGATGGCGACGCCTCGGTGCGGGTCCTGGTCCTGCGCGCCGCCGGCGAGCACTTCTGCGCGGGCTTCGACCTCGGCACCGTCGACCCGGACGAGCTGGTCGAGGACCGGTACCGGCGCGAGCGCGAGCAGCTCTTCGAGCGGGCACTGCGCCTGCGCGAGGTCGGCAAGCCGACGATCGCCTCGGTCCAGGGCGCCTGCGTGGCAGCCGGGCTGCTGATCTCACAGATGTGCGACCTGGTGATCGCCGCCGGGGACGCGTTCTTCTACGACCCCCTGCCGCGCATGGGCGGAGTCGGGCTCGAGCTATTGATTCAGCCCTGGGACATCGGGGTCCGGCGGGCGAAGCGCTACCTGTTCACCGGCGATCGGATCCCTGCCCGCGACGCCCTCGAGCTGGGCATGATCACCGACCTGGTCGCCCCCGAACGGCTGCGGGAGGCCAGCGACGAGCTGGCGGACCGCGTCGCCGCGATGCCGCCGGTGACGCTCTCGCTGCTCAAGCGCTCGCTGAACCGAACCCAGGACATCATGGGCATGCGCGACGCCCTCGAGCAGCACTTCGCCCTGCACGAGTTCGGGCATGCGACGCAGGAGTCGCGGGCGCTGCTGCACGCGGCGCGCGAGGGCAGGCCGCTGAAGGAGTACTTCGAGCGCCGCGACGAGGGGGATCTTTGAGCGCGGAGCACGCGAACGGGAGCGGTGCGTCGGCGCGAGGCACGAAGGAGGGCCTGTGAGCCCGCGGGTGATCGACGCGCACGTCCACCTCTACGGGGCCGACCTTGCCCCGCCGTACTGGTACGAGGCGATGGCCGAGTACGGCGCGAGCCTCTCGGGACGACCGCGCGAAGAGGTTCTGGCGACGATCGAGCGCGACTGGTTCGACCCCGACGGGGATCGGCTGGTGGCCGACATGGACGCCGCCGGAATCGACCGCTCGCTCGTCTACCTGCTCGACTTCGGGCTCTACGGCGGGACCAACGACAGCGTCTCACTGGAGCGCCGCTACGAGCTCTTCGCCGCCGCGGTCGCGCGCCATCGCGAGCGTCTCGTGTTCTTCGGCGGGGTCGACCCGCGCCGCCCCGACGCGCTCCGCCTGATCGAGCGCGCGCATTCGGAGTGGGGGCTCGCCGGGGTCAAGATCTGGCCGCCCGCGGGCGTCTATCCGAACGAGCCGGCGTGCTACCGCGTCTATCAGCTCTGCGCGCAACTCGGGCTGCCCGTGGTCATCCACACCGGCCAGGAGATCGGGCCCCTGCGCAGCGAGTGCACGCGGCCGATCTACGCCGACCAGCCCGCCAACGACTTTCCCGAGCTCACCTTCGTGCTCGCGCACGCCGGCATGGCCTGGTGGCGCGAGGCGGCCGACATCGCCTGGCACCACCCCAACGTGTACGTCGACATCGCCTACTGGCAGTCGAAGTACCTGCGCAGTCCGGAGGGGTTCGCGCGTGAGCTCCGCGGCCTGATCTCTACGGCCGGCAAGCGGCGCGTGATCTTCGGCACCGACTGGCCCGCGCTGCGCGCCGTCAGGCGGGTCGCGCCCGCCACCTGGGTCGAGGTCCTGCGCCGGCTCCCCGAGGACCCGATCGGCGGCGTCGAGTTCGAGCGCGAGGAGATCGACCTACTGCTGGGCGGCAACGCGGAGGCGATCCTCGGGCTGTGACCGAGTTCGGATTCATGATGGGCCTCAGCCCGCGGGAGCCGATCGGCCGGTTCGGCGACATCGCGCGCGCCGCGGAGGAGCTCGGCTTCGAGTCGGCCTGGCTGGCGGACTCCCAGCTGTACACGAAGAACGTCTACATCGCGCTCACCCTCGCCGCCGAACGCACCGGATCGATCCGGATCGGCCCGGGCGTCACCAACCCGGTCACCCGACACCCCACCGTGACCGCGAACGCGCTGGCAGGCCTGCTCGAGGTCAGCGACGGGCGCGCGCAGCTGGGGATCGGCTCCGGTGACGCCGCCGTCTTCCCCCTCGGCCTGCCGGCGGCGCGGATCGCCGACCTGCGCGCGGCGATCGCCGACCTGCGCGCGATCGGCGCCGGCGAGCCGATCGCCGCCGGGGAGCGCGCCATCGAGGTGGCCACCGGCGGACAGCCGTATCCGGTCCTGCTCGCCGGAAGCCAGCCGCGGATGCTTCGCCTCGCGGGCGAGGTAGGCGACGGCGTGATCCTGATGGGCGCGGCCGACCCGAGGCTAACCGCCTGGCAGCTCGAGCAGGTCGCCGCGGGAGCTTCCGAGTCGGGGCGAACGCTCGCCGAGTTGACGATCGACCTGTGGTTCACGATCTCGCTCTCGGAGGACCGTGAACGGGCGATCGCAGACGTGCGGCCCTGGGCGGTGAGCCAGGCGCGATGGTTTCACCGCTGGAAGGAGCTGCCCGAGGCGCTGCGACCCCATGCGGAGCAGTTCGAGATCGCCGAGAACAGCCATGACTTCGGCAGCCACCTCTCGCGCCATGCCTCCGGGACCTCGGTCAGCGACCAGTTCGTCGACTGGGTCGGGGTCGCGGGGGATCTCGAGCACTGTGTGGCGAAGATCCGACCCCTGCTCGAGCTCGACGTCGACCGGATCACGTTCGCGCTGCTGGCCGGCGGCAGGCTCGAGCGTCTGCACCGTTACGGCGAGGAGCTGATCCCGGCCCTGCGCGCCGCCCAGCCGGTCAGCGGCGCAAAAGGGTGAGCGCATAGGCGGCCGAG
The DNA here is from genome assembly GCA_009379895.1 of Solirubrobacterales bacterium. Lineage (GTDB taxonomy): Bacteria > Actinomycetota > Thermoleophilia > Solirubrobacterales > 70-9 > WHSW01. Next base: position 996 of record WHSW01000058.1, on the reverse strand, counting down.
TCCATCCCGGCCAGCAGCCCACCCTGGTTGTGGGCGAGGCCGACCAGCGGGCGCTCCGCGGCCTGCCGCGACCCCGCCTCGCCGCGCAGCTGCCAGACCAGCTCGGAGATCTGGCCCAGCCCCGTCGCGCCGACCGGGTGGCCGCGAGCGGTCAGGCCCCCGCTCGGGTTGACCGGGATCTCGCCGCCGATCGCCGTCTTCCCGGCCCGGACCAGGCTCGGGCCCTCCCCCGGCCCGCACAGGCCGAGGTTCTCGTAGACGAGCAGCTCGACCGGGGCCATCGCGTCGTGGACCTCGGCGACGTCGATGTCCTCGGGGCCGATCCCGGCGCTCTCGTAGAAGTCGGCGACCATCTCGCGCAGCGTGCTGTGGCCCTGGTCGCCGCTGGTGAAGACCCGGCCGGAGCGAAGCGCGCAGGCCGCGATCGTGATCGGCGCCCCGCGACCGAGCTCGGGGGCGAGCTCCCGCGCGCAGACGACCGCCGCGGCGGACCCGTCGCCGATCGAGGAGCACATGTAGAGGGTGAGCGGATCGGTGATCATCGGCGACCCGAGCACCTGCTCGGCCGTCAGTGCCCTGCGGTGCTGCGCATAGGGGTTGAGCGACCCATGGCGGCTGTTCTTGACCACGACCTGGGCGAAGTCGTCGGCGGTCCACCCGTAGTCGCGCATCTTGCCGCGCAGGTCGTACTTCGGGTGGGCGGCGTATGTGGCGCTGAACTGCATGCCCATCCGGGCCAGCTCGAGCTCCGAATCGCCGGCGAGCGCGGCGAGCGAACGCCCGGTGTCGCCGACGAACATCTTCTCGACCCCGAGCGCGAGCGCCACGTCGCAGGCGCCGGAGGCGACCTCGAGCCACGCCCCGCGCAGGGCCGTGGTGCCGCTCGCGCAGGCGTTCTCGACGTTGACGACCGGCAGCTCGTCGAGCCCGGCGGCCTGCAGGATCACCTGCCCGCGCACCCCCTCCTGGCCGGTCAGCAGGCCGGCCAGAGAGTTG
>WHSW01000589.1 GCA_009379895.1 Solirubrobacterales bacterium | reverse complement strand
GCCGCTCCTCCGCCCGCGACGACGCGGCGGCCGCGGCGCGCGCCCGCGACACCGCCGGTGGTGAGCTGATCGCGGAGTTCCTCTCCGACCAGGTGTTCGACGTGGTGGTGCGCGGCTACTCCCGCCACCAGGTGGAGCAGTACGTGCGTCAGGTCGAGGACACCATCGCCGATCTGCGCGAGCATGCCGCCGAGCTCGACCAGCAGGTGACGCAGCTGCAGCGGCAGGTCGACGAGGGCAACCGTCCCAGCTACGCCGGCCTGGGCGCCCGCGTCGCGCGCATCCTGCGATTGGCCGAGGACGAGGCCACGGAGCTGCGCAGCCGGGCCCGCTCCGACACCGAGGAGCTGCGCGAGAGGGTCGCGAACGAGGTCGACGAGCAGCGCAAGAACGCGGCGCTGACGGCCGACCACATCATCACCGAGGCGAAGCGAACCGCCGAGGAGCTCGTCACCCTCGCCACCGCCGATGCCGAGGCCATCCGCGAGCAGGCCGACGGGCACCTCG
>WHSW01000588.1:301-508 GCA_009379895.1 Solirubrobacterales bacterium | reverse complement strand
CGCACCGATATCACCCGGGCGATCGCTGACGCGCGCGATCGCGCCGTCGCCTCGGGCGCTCTCTCGATTTCCGGCGGCACCGCCACCCCGCAGATCGGCCTCGAGCGGCCCGCCAATCCGGATCACGGCGACTGGGCCAGCAACGCCGCCATGCAACTGGCGCCGGCCGCCCGCACCGCGCCGATGCGCATCGCGGAGACCCTGCTC
>WHSW01000588.1:0-291 GCA_009379895.1 Solirubrobacterales bacterium | reverse complement strand
CCACTTCGAGCCCCCGGACTCCATCGCCGAGCTGTCGGTGGCGGCGCCCGTCTTCCTGAACATTCGGCTCGATCCGGAGTGGGTCGCCGCCCAGGTGGGACCGATCCGCGCGGCCGGCCCGCGGTACGGGCGCGCATCGACGGAAGCGCCACGCCGCATCAACGTCGAGTTCGTGAGCGCCAACCCGACCGGGCCGCTGCACGTCGGCAACGCCCGCGGCGCCTTCGTCGGCGACGTGCTCTCGCGCGTGCTGAGCGCGGCCGGCCACGACGTGACGCGGGAGTATTACTT
>WHSW01000587.1 GCA_009379895.1 Solirubrobacterales bacterium | reverse complement strand
GGTGGTGCTGGCCTCGGAGGCGGGGACCCTGCCGGTCGACCCGGCGCTGGTGGAGGCGAAGGGGCGGCTCCGGCCCGGGCGGCTGTTCGTGGTCGACCTGGAGGCGGGCCAGGTGTTCGCCGACGGCGAGGTCGAGACCGCCCTCGCCGCCCGCCGGCCCTACGGTGCGTGGTACGAGCAGGCCGTCCTCCACATCGACGACCTGCCCGACCGGCCCGACCGGGTGCTCATCAACCCCTTGGCGACCAAGTCCAAGGAGGCCGACGGGTCGATGGGCAGCGACGTGCCGCTGGCCGTGCTGTCCGACCGGTCGCCGTCGCTGTTCAGCTACTTCAAGCAGCGTTTCGCCCAGGTCACCAACCCGGCCATCGATCCCATCCGGGAGAGCATCGTCATGAGCCTCCAGGCCTCGGTCGGGCCGGAGCTCAACCTGCTCGAAGAGACGCCGAACCACGCCCACCAACTGGTGATGCCCCAGCCCGTCCTCCAGACCGACGAGCTGCACCGG
>WHSW01000586.1 GCA_009379895.1 Solirubrobacterales bacterium | reverse complement strand
CCTCGTCCGCGCCGGAGCCCCCTTCGCCAACGGCCACCTGGTCGAACGACCCGACGAATCAGGAGGCGAGGCTCAAGCAGCGTGACACGCAATCCACAGGTCTTGACAATTTCCCGGGGACGAAACCATCAGGGACTGGGGCAACCGTCCACTGCTGGGGCGCAGGCAACACCCTCAATACCGGGTTGGCGGGCGTGCGACCGGACCGGCGCCGGCGGTCCGGAGATGGCGCGGGCCACTGCGTTTTTGGAATTGGAGCGAGGCTGGCGACGCCAGCCTAGAGGACCGGTCAGTTGGTGAAGACGTCGGACTGGACGAGCTGATAGCCACCCCGCAGGCAGTCCTCTTCGGACCTTAGCGTATTCGGCTCGTAGTCCCTGGGCACAATCACGTAGTTGTAGCGCCAGATGGGGCTGTAGTTCGCATCGCCCGGCTTGGAGTCGTAGATCCCGTACTGGCCGGGGACTCGCTCCGGGCGGCCGTCCGGGCCTTCGACTGCATACACAAC
>WHSW01000585.1 GCA_009379895.1 Solirubrobacterales bacterium | reverse complement strand
ACACCACCGCGGGCCCGGAGCGTGCTTTCAGCTACAAGGTGGTGGTGGCGGGGGAGGCGTCGAACGCGCGGACGGTGACCACCCCGGCGGCGGGGCAGGCCCGCAAGCTGCTGCAACCCGACCCCGAACGCGGCAAGGTCACTGACATCGGCCGGTTCGACGACTTCGTCAACTGCGCGAACTACGGTGTGCTCCCCGACCTGGCCGTCGGCCCGCAGAGCAACGCGGTCTTCCGCGGGCTGGTGGCCTTCGACCTGCGTGACATCCCCGCCGGCGCGCAGATCGACGGGGCGACGCTGTCGCTGTGGCGCGTCTTCGCTGAGGACATGACCGTGCAGGCGCACGCGGCGAGCGCACGGTGGGCCGAGGGCACCGGCGACACCGAGTGCACCGGGGACGGGGCGACGTGGTATGACCGCGACGCCGGCGGGGTGTGGTGGGACACCTTCGGCGGCGACCATGTCGGCGAGCCGGTCGCGACCGTGGACACGTCCGGCGACAGCGGCAG
>WHSW01000584.1 GCA_009379895.1 Solirubrobacterales bacterium | reverse complement strand
CGCAGATCGCTAAAGTGACGTTCACCTCGCGAGACCGAGTGAGGGAGGTACTGCAACAACTTCAACGACGCGGTGGGCGGTCGGCACTACTGGTCATACTCGTCGTGTCGCCGGATCCAGTACTCGGCCTCCAAATCCTCGGCCCGTCCATTCGGTGCCCGGTCGAGGATCGGGTAGTAGCCCATCAGAAACTCAAGCCCCCGGTCACCGGTCGAGTACGTGTGGTAGACGACTCCGTCGGCAAGCACAAAGGCGTTAAAGCGCGGCTCCTCTGAGAGGTATCCGGCGACGTCGGTGCCGGTCTCGGTCGCCAAGTGGCGGAAGACCGGGGGCGATTCGCCCTCGAGCATCGGCCCGAAGGCCGCTTGCACCTCCGCCTCGGTATGCGAACCGTTGAAGTCGAAGTTGAACTCACTGTTCGCCGATGAAACCCAGGGGAAGTTCCATCCCATCCTCCGCTTGTACGCCCGGATTCGCTCAAGCGGTGCCTGCGAGACGTAGAGCATCG
>WHSW01000583.1 GCA_009379895.1 Solirubrobacterales bacterium | reverse complement strand
CCAGCTTGATGCCGGTGCCGATGACGCTGCGGCCGAAGGCGCGGGCGTCGAGCGGAAAGACACCGCCGCCGCCGGATTGCAGCCAGCCCAGCGGCGTGCGGTACACCGGCAGCGGCGTGCCGTACCAGCGCGCCCGGTCGAGCTGCCCTTCGCCAAGCATGGCAACGCCGGTGTTGTAGACGCAGCGGAAGCGATCCGGGCGGTCGGGATGGAATACGCACAGATCCTCAAGTATCGGGTCGTCGATCCAGTTCCAGCAGCTCGGTGGGTCGACCCAGCAGCCGACAATCCAGTTGCCGGCCTTGCCGGCCCGGATGCCACCGCAGAGCTGGGCAGCGCGGAAGGTGACGCCGTAGCGATCAAGGTCGACGGGATCGACGCCGGGCAGATTGAGCCAGATATCGGCGGTCATCGGCACGCCGTCCCGACGCGGATGCGCTGCAAGAATTCGATGTATGACTGTCCACCGGCGAGGTGCGGGCTGCGCCGGGCTTGCCAATTCACAGGG
>WHSW01000582.1:283-511 GCA_009379895.1 Solirubrobacterales bacterium | reverse complement strand
GAACGTGCTCGATACCATTCCTCCAGCCCTCCGCGACCGGTTGGAGATCATCCAGATCCCCGGCTACACGGAAGATGACAAGCTGCAGATTGCCCGTCGCTACCTGGTGCCGCGCCAGCTCGCCGAGAACGGGCTTGAGCCACCTCGGCTCCGCTTGACGGATGCCGCGCTGCGACAGGTGATCCGCAACTACACCCGTGAAGCGGGGGTCCGGAACCTGGAACGAGA
>WHSW01000582.1:0-273 GCA_009379895.1 Solirubrobacterales bacterium | reverse complement strand
CAGCTCCCCGAGCTCCTCGGGCCGCCGCGCTTCCAACCGGAGGTGGCCGAGCGTCAGGACGAGGTGGGCGTGGCCACGGGTCTGGCGTTCACGCCGGTGGGAGGTGAGGTGCTATTCATCGAGGCCAGCTTCGTTCCCGGCAAAGGCAACCTCGTGATCACCGGCCAATTGGGCGACGTCATGCGCGAGTCCGCCCAGGCAGCGCTCACGTACGTGCGGTCCCGAGCACTGGCGTTCGGCTTACCCGACGAAGACTTGCTGGCGAAGCGTGAC
>WHSW01000581.1 GCA_009379895.1 Solirubrobacterales bacterium | reverse complement strand
GCTCTTCGGCGAAGAACGCGTTACCTTCCGAGCGATCCGCGATGGTCGCCACGACGTCGTCGTCAGCCTCGTCGCCCAGGAGTGAGCGCGCGAAGCCGTGCGCGTTGGGTGGGTCGAAGGGCTCGAGGTCGAGCCGATCGGTGATCGGCAGCCGCAGTAGCTCGGCCAGGAGTGGCCGCAGCGGGTGCTGGCGATGCATGTCGTCGGAGCGGTACGTCGTCACCACGAGGAGGCGCTGTGACCCCAGGCGGGTGAAGAGGAAGGACAGCAGATCGCGAGTTGACGGGTCGGCCCAGTGCAGGTCCTCGATCGCGAGCACGACGGGGGCTTGGGCACTGAGCTCGGTCAGCGCGCCGAGTACCGCGTCGAACAGCCGGAGCTGACCGAGGTTGTTCTCGCCGCCGTCCTGACCGCTCGTGGGGAGTCCGGCCGCTGGTTCCAGCGCCGGGTGGCCAGCAACGAGATCGGGTTGGGTAGCGCGCAGCTGATCGACGACCTCGGCGAACGGAAGAT
>WHSW01000580.1:244-513 GCA_009379895.1 Solirubrobacterales bacterium | reverse complement strand
CGAGCCCGACCCGGACGGCGAGCACACGGTCAGGCCGGAGGAGTGAGCGACGCCTACGGCAAGCGCGCGAACTCGCCGTAGAGCTCGGCGGTCGAGGCCGCGACGTCGGCCCAGTCGAAGCCGCGGATGTGCTCGAGCCCCTCCGCGACGAGCCGCTCCCCGAGCTGTTCGTCGCGGAGAACCCGGATCGCGACCTCGGCGAGGGCGTCGGGGTCGCGGGAGCGGAACCGGAGGCCGGCGCCGTTCTCGGGCACGACCTCGCGCAGGCC
>WHSW01000580.1:0-234 GCA_009379895.1 Solirubrobacterales bacterium | reverse complement strand
CGAGCCGGCGACCACGAACCGGGTCTCAGGCGCGTCGGCGAGCACCTTCGGCATCGCCTCGAGCGCGAGCTGGAAGCCCTTCTCGTAGACGAGCCGCCCGATCAGGAGCACGAGCTGCTCGCCGGGGGACGCGAACCGGGATCGGAGCCGCGCCAGCTCCGCCCCCGCCTGCGGGCGCAGGTCATCGGGATCGATCCCGTTCGGGATCACGCTGACCCCGTTCTCGTCGACGCC
>WHSW01000057.1:17563-20280 GCA_009379895.1 Solirubrobacterales bacterium | reverse complement strand
CACCGCGATGCCCACATCACCAGAAGCCACCCAGCGGGGTCGTCCGGGGAAACAAGCGGGACATCTCCCGGGCGCCCGCTGGTGTTGTTCGTACGGGACGGCGCCGGCTGGCCGCTGTACGCCCGCCCGCACCCGGGGCCGGCGCAGGCCAGCGGTCAGCAGCCGCCGGGCGGGCGCGTAGTCGATCAGCGCCGGGGCCAGGATGCGGCGCACGAGCGGGTAGATCGGGATCGCGAAGAGCACCGCCAGCAGGCCCTGGACGAGGATCTCGCGCAGGACGAGCAGGCTGACCGGCGCCTCGACGCCGAGCATCAACTGGATCGCCGCGAACCCGGCGGCGCCGACGAACGTGAAGCCGCCGGCGAGCAGCGGCGGGACCAACGAGCTGGTGATCTCGAAGCCCTCGCGATAGCGCCCGGCCAGATATCCGATCGACAGCAGCACGATCGAGGAGACGCCCAGGGTCTGCAGCAGGAGCGCGTCGAGCAGCAGCCCGGCCGCGAAGCCACAGACCGCGCCGGTCACCGCGCCGCCGAGCAGGCCCAGCGAGACGACGACCACACCGATCACGTTCGGGGTCGTCCCCAGGAACGAGAGGTAGGAGAAGAAGGAGACCTGCAGGATCACGGTCGCGAGGACGAGCAGCGCGATCCGCAGGGCGATCGGCCTGGTGACGATCATCCCGGCACCCCCGGTCGCTCCGGACCACCGGTCAGCACCTGCAGGTACTCGAGCTGGCGCAGGTCGGCGAACGGGGACACGTCGATGCGCTGGAAGTCGCCCTCGGCGCCGGCGTCGGCGTGGCTCACCCGGCCGATCGGGATGCCCGGCGGGTAGGCCGACGAGATGCCGCCGTTCGACCACCCCGCGGTGGCCAGCGACTGGTTCTCCTCGATCGGCTCCTCGCGGTCGATGAAGTCGAGCGTCAGGTCCTCGGGATCGCCGGCCTGCGGGGAGACGATCCCCTGCGGGCCGTCCGGCAAGACCTCGGCCGAGACCGCGTTGTCGGGATCGGTGATCAGCTCGACCTTGGCGGTCCCCGCGGTCACGTCGCTGATCCGGCCGACCAGCCCGTCCTCGTTGACGACCGCGTCGTTGCGCTCGATCTCCGAGCTCGAGCCGTGATCGATGGTCACGGTCGAGAACCAGACCGTCGGCGAGCGGCCGATCACCCGCGCGGTGACCGGCTCGTAGCCGTCCAGCGGGAGCTCGCGGTCGAGCTCGAGCAGCTTCTCGAACTGCTGGTTGTCCCCCGCCGCCCCCTGCAGCTCGGTGACCTGCGAGCGCAGCTTCGCGACCTCGTCGCGCAGCTGGTCGTTCTCGCCCCGCGCGTCGAAGGTCTCGTCGAACCAGTCGACCAGGTCGCGGACCGGTTTGAGGGCGCGCTCGGTGACCTCCCCGACGGGTGAGAGGACGGCCGCTACCCCGCGCTGGACCGTGTGCAGCGGGCCGCTCTCGGCCTCCGAGAACTGGGTCGAGAGGAGGACCAGCGAGACGACGATTAGGCCGACCAGCACGGCCCGGCGGCGGCGAACCTGCTTTCGGTACACGGGCCGCGCTCCCTAGACCTGGGCGCCCAGCGTGCGCCGGCGGGTCGTGTTGCGGTTCATCCGGTGGATCACCTCGAACTCCTCGAGCGAGCGCCCCGAACCGACCGCGACGCAGGTGAGCGGCGACTCGGTGAGCTGACAGGGCATCTGGCACTCCTGGCGCATGCGCTCGTCCATGCCCTGCAGGAGCGCCCCGCCGCCGGCCAGCGTGATCCCGCGGTCCATCACGTCCCCGGCCAGCTCGGGCGGGGTCCGGTCCAGGGTGTCCTTGACCGCGGCGACGATCTGGCTGACCGGCTCCTCGAGGGCGGCGCGGATCTCGGTCGAGGTGAGCAGGATCGTGTTCGGCAGCCCGCTGACCAGATCGCGGCCGCGGATCTCAGTCGTGATCTCCTCGGGCAGGTTGATCGCCGAGCCGATCTCAAGCTTGACCTCCTCCGCCGTCTGCTGGCCGATCGCGAGCTTGTGCTCGTGCTTGCAGTGGGCGACGACCGCCTCATCCATCTCGTCGCCGCCGATCCGAATCGACTCCGAGACGACGATCCCGCCGAGCGAGATGACCGCGACCTCGGAGGTGCCGCCGCCGACGTCGAGGATCATGCTCCCGGTCGGGTCGGCGACCGGGAGCCCGGCGCCGATCGCGGCCGCCATCGGTTCCTCGATCAGGTACGCCTGGCGGGCGCCCGCCGACAGGCAGGCCTCCTCGACGGCGCGCTTCTCGACCCCGGTCACGCCCGAGGGCACGCAGACGACGACCCGGGGATGCGCGAAACGGTTCTGGTGCACGCGCTGGATGAAGTGGCGCAGCATCTCCTCGGTGACGTCGAAGTCGGCGATCACACCGTCCTTGAGCGGTCGGATGGCACGGATCGAGCCGGGGGTCCGGCCGAGCATCCGCTTCGCCTCGACGCCGACCGCGTGCACGTCCCCGGTCTGGGTGTCGACCGCGACCACCGAGGGCTCGGATAGCACGATGCCGCGACCGCGGACGTAGACGAGGGTGTTGGCCGTCCCGAGATCGACCGCCATGTCGCGGCCGCCGAACCCGGTCAGCTTGCTGAAAATTCCCATGGCGAACGTTGCCCGGTCGTCGAAACGAGGACCGTGACCCCGGGCGCAGTGTAGCGGCAAATTCCCAGGCCTCAAGCCAGGATCGAGCCCTTCCGC
>WHSW01000057.1:0-17553 GCA_009379895.1 Solirubrobacterales bacterium | reverse complement strand
CTGAAAATGCCCATGGGAAATGCGGCCCGGCGGGCGGAAGACCGTCGAGACCGTGGCCGCAGTGTAGCGGCGGAGAACCCGACCTCAAGCGAGGATCGAGGCCCTTCCAAAAGCCTAAGGCTAATTGTTCGCTTTAGGGTTTTCTGGCACCCGAACCGGAAGCGCCCAAATTGGGCGAGAGTTGCAGCAACAACGCGATCGGCAGCCCGATCACGTTCGAGAGATCGCCCTGCAAGGTGTCGACCAGGGTCGAGCCGAGGCCCTGGATCGCATAGGCGCCGGCCCGGTCCCGCCACTCCCCCGAGGCCAGGTAGCCGCCGATCTCGCGCTCGTCGAGCCGGCGAAACCCGACCCGCGTGCGAGCCACGCCGGTTCGTTCGCCCCCGCCCGCGCCCGCCTCGGCACCCTCGATCACGCAGACCCCGCTCAGGACCTCGTGGGTGCGGCCGGAGAGCGCCTCGAGTCGCGCCCTCGCCCCGGCCTCGTCGTCGGCCTTGCCGAGCAGGCGTCCGTCGAGAGCCACGTCGGTGTCGACGCCGAGCACCAGAGTGGACGGTCGCGCGGTGCCGGAGCCCGCCGCACTCGAGCCCGCCGCCTCGCGGCCCACGCCGTGGGTCGCCCGCCCGCGGCCCGCCGTCCACAGCTCGAGGCCGGCGCGCGCCTTGCGGCGCGCGTTCTCGAGCACGATCCGATCGGGCTCGCCCTCGCGCAACTCCACGACCCGTGGGACGACCACTTCGAACTCGATCCCGAGCGCAGCCAGGAGCTCCCGGCGGCGGGGGGAGGCGGAGGCTAGGACGAGGCCTGCGATGCGGAGCGCCTCCGCCGCGGCGCGGTCAGCCGAACCAGATCGAGATCTCGCGCTCGGCGGAGGCGTCGGAGTCCGAGCCGTGGACCAGGTTGAAGGTGACCTCGAGCCCGAGGTCGCCGCGGATCGAGCCCGGGGCGGCGTCGATCGGGTTCGTGGCCCCGATCACCTGGCGCGCGGCCGGGACCGCCTCGTGGCCCTCGAGCACCGCGGCGACCATGGGGCCGCCGGTGATGAACGAGACCAGCTCGCCGAAGAACGGCTTCTCGGTGTGCTCCTCGTAGTGGCGGTGGGCGATCTCCTCGGTCACCACGACCAGCCGCAGCTCGGCGATCCGCAGGCCCTTGCGCTCGAAGCGGGCGAGCAGCTCGCCTGTCAGCCCGCGCTCGAAGGCGTCGGGCTTGATCAGGATCAGGGTGCGGGATGTCTGCGCCATCGGCGCGGCAGACTACCGACGAGGCCGGCGCGGCGTCACTCGCCGCGCTTGGGCTCGCGGGTCGAGGTCGCGCGCTGCTGCGTGGTGCGACTCGGCGCGCGACTCGTATGCGAGGAGCTCGACTGGCGCGTCGGCTCGCCGGCCGGGCGCGACGTCGCGCGCCCATCGGCCGGCGCCGGGGCCGCGGACGGGGCCGGGCGCGAGCCGGACGATGGGCGCGGGCCGGATTCCTGGCGCGAGCTCGACTCCGCCCCCTGGGGACGCCCACCGGAGCCGCTCGACCGAGAGCCGGAGCCCGACGAGCCGGACCCGGCCGGGCGGGCGCTGCGGGACGGCTGTCGGGAGGGCTCCTTGGCCCGGCGCTTGGTCTGCACGCGGCGCTCGGGCGTCACCGCCCGGCGCACGGGCGACTCGCAGTACGGGCACACCGACCAGCGCGGGTCGATCGGCTTGCCGCACGACTCGCAGGGGTCCTTGATCCGCGCCCGGCAGTTGGGACAGCGCAGGAAGGTGCGCTCGACCGGGTGCTCGCAGTTCGGGCACGATGCCTCCTCGAGCTGGCGGACGCGCAGCTCCGAGGCGCGAATCTCCAGCTCTCGCTCGCGCTTGTCGGCGAGGAACTCCGGCGGGCGCAGGATCGAGTAGACGATCGTGCCGACGAAGGGAAACAGCGAGGCCGCGGTCGCGCAGGCGACCAGCACCCGGTCGGCGATCCGCCGGCGCGCGTCGAAGTAGGTCCACGCGATCAGCGCGAGCCAGAGCACGGCGAGGAACAGCAGCAGTAGGTTGACGACCAGGCTGAGGGCGTCGTTGGTTATGCCGAAGAGGGCGACGGGCATCAGAGAGAGGGCAGTTTAGTCAGAGGAACAGACGCCCGAACAGGTATCCGAGGCCGAAGAAGACGAGAATCACGATCGCCACGACCAAAGCGACCAGCCCCATCATGTGCAGAAGCTCTGAGCGCGCGCTCCTATCCAATGTCGCAGGAAGGTAGTCGGAAATCCCTCCGCCTGCCGGGCAGGTGGCGTTCGTGGGCGCTCGCGACCCTCCTCACGAGCCTGGCCCTACCCGCGGCGACCGTCTCGGCACGCCCCGCGGACCAGGCCCCCGCCGCGCCCCGCGAGGCCGAATCGGCGGTCGCGGCGGAGCCGCGGATCGTCCGCGATCGGGTCGGCTACGGCGCCGAGCGCCGCCGGCAGATGGCCGCCTACTCCGAGCGCCACTACGGGGACCGCGAGTGGCGGCTGCGCGACCCCGACGCGATCGTCCTTCACTTCACCGCCTCGGACAGCTACTCCTCCGTCTGGAGCACCTTCGACTCCAACGCGCCGAACCTGGGCGAGGAGCCGGGCGTCTGCGCGCAGTACGTGATCAAGCAGAGCGGCACGATCGGCGAGCTGGTTCGGCCCGGGATCCGCTGCCGCCATACGATCGGCCTCAACCACCGCGCGATCGGGATCGAGATGGTCCAGGAGACCGGCCGCGGCCCCCACTGGGCCGACCGCCAGATCCTCGCGCGGCGCCCCCAGGTCCGCGCGGCGCTGCGGCTGGTCGCCTGGCTGCAGGCGCGCTTCGAGATCCGCACCGGCGACGTGATCGGCCACGCGATGGCCAACGACAGCCCCTACTTCAAGGACCTCGAGGGCTGGCGCAACGACCACGCCGACTGGCTCGAGCGCGACGTGAGGACCTTCCACAAGCGCCTGCGGCGGCTCGGATAGCTTCTGCGCCCTGTTCGAGAGCTCGTTCAGCCCCGAGCGGCTCTTCGAGCGCGTGGCGATGGGCGACTTGTAGTCGCCATCCGACTACAACTCGCCCCGCCTACTCGCCGGCGTAGTGGAGGAGGTAGTGCGAGCCGGTGACGAGGACGATCCCGGCGCGCTCGCGGGCCTCGGCGCGCGCCCGGGCCATCGCCGCCGCCGGATCGGGCTCCTCCTCCACGCGGCCCAACCCCGCCTCGCGCGCCGCGACCGCCAGCGCGGACGCCGGCAGCGTTCGCGCCCCGGGCCGCCCGGCGACCGCCAGCCGCTCGGTCGGGATCTCGGTCGCCACCAGCCCGGAGAGCACCGGCGCCAGGGCGCCGACGACCCCGGCCACGTCCTTGTCGGCGAGCACCGCGAGGCAGGCGATCACCTCCCGACCCGCGGCGGCCGCGGGCAGCGCCTCGGCGAGGGCCCGGGCGCCGTCGGGGTTGTGGGCGGCGTCGAGGATCAGCGGCGGCTCCGTGTCGATGACCTCCATCCGCCCGTGCAGGTCGAGCGCCGCGGCGACGCCGGTCGCCGCCCCCGGGTCGAGGCGCCCGAGCACGGCCTCGGCGGCCGCGAGGGCGACCGCGAAGTCGCGGCGCAGGTACGGGGCCGGACTCGCGAGCTCGACCTGGGGGGCGAGGTCGCGGACCGTGACCAGCGCGCTGTGGCGCTCGGCGGCGGTGCGCCGGGCGAGCAGCTCGACCGGCTCGGAGACCGGGCCGAGCACGAGGGTCGTGTGGTCGCGCAGCACCGCCAGCTTCTCGGCCGCGATCTCGACCTCGGTGTCCCCCAGCCACTGGGTGTGCTCGAGGCCGATCGAGGTCAGCGCGGTGGCCCGCGAAGGCAGGACGTTGGTGGCGTCGAGACGCCCGCCGAGGCCGGCCTCGATCACCCCGACCTCGACCCCCGCGGCGGCGAGGGCGACGAAGGCCGCCGCCGTGTCGGCCTCGAACTGGGTGATCGACTCGCCCTCGCCCAGGCCGCGATCGACCGCCTCGACGGCCTGGGCCACCCGCTCGACCGCGGCGGCGAACCGCCGCGAATCGATCTCCGCGCCACCGATCTGGATTCGCTCCGACCAGCGTTCCTCGTGCGGCGACACGTAGGCGCCGGCGCTCACCCCGTGCGCCTCGAGCAGCGCCGCGGTCATCTGAGCGACCGAGGTCTTGCCGTTGGTGCCGACCACGTGCACGGAGGCGAACCGGTGCTGGGGCATGCCCAGCACCGAGACCAGCCTGCGGATTCGCTCGAGCCCGAAGCGGATGCCGAGGGGCTCGCGGGAGGCGAGATACGCCTCCGCCTCTGCGGCGCTCCAGGTCAGAGGACCGCGGACCGCGGACGGTTCATCGGCCCAGCTCCCCCAGCTCGTCGCGGTAGCGCCCGAGCTTGTGGCGCTCGGCCTCGACCACCTCGGTCGGCGCCTTGGCGACGAAGCCGCGGTCGGCGAGCTTGCGCTCGGCCCGCTCGACCTCCGCCTCGAGCGCGGCCCGGCGCTCGGCGATCCGCGCCGCCGCCCGCTCGGCGTCGATCTCCTCGGAGGGCAGGATCTCGAGCGCCCCGAACGTCGCCAGCGGCTCGCCGGCGGGGGCGTCGAGGTCGAGCCGCGCCAGGCGCGCGACGAGCTCCGAGGGGGCGTCGCCGGCGGCTCGCGCGGCCAGCACCCCTCCGGGCGCGATGCCGACCAGGTCGCGCCAGCGCCGTACGCGCCGGACCAGCTCGATCTCGGCGCCGACCCGCGCCTCAGCCTCGGGGTCGATCCGGGCCGGATCGGGGGTCGGGAAGGCCGAGACGGCGAGGGCATCGCGGTCCTCGCCCGCCAGATAGCCCCAGATCTCCTCGGTGACGAAGGGCATGAACGGATGCGCGAGGGCGAGCACCTCGCCGAGCACGTGCAGCAGCGTCGAGGCGGCGTCCCGGTCGCCCTCGTAGAGCCTCGGCTTGACGATCTCGAGGTACCAGTCGCAGAGCTCCGACCAGAAGAACGAGTAGAAGCCCAGCGTGGCGTGGGCGAAGTCGTATTCCTCGATCGACTCGGTCACCGAGCCGATCGTGCGCTGCAGGCGCGAGACGATCCAGCGATCCTCGACTCGGTCCGGCCGCGACGCGAGCCCTGGCGCGACCCGCGCAGGAGCTTGCTCCGCCGCGAGCCCTGGTCCGACCGGCGCAGGAGCTTGCTCCTGCGCCGCCTGTGTATTGAGCAGGATCAGCCGCGAGGCGTTCCACATCTTGTTCGCCAGGTCGCGGCCCTGGCGCACGCGGTCGGCCGAGTAGCGGACGTCCTGGGTCGAGGACATCGCCAGCAGCCCGAAGCGCAGCGCGTCGGCGCCGTGCACGTCGATCTCGTCGAGCGGGTCGATCCCGGTGCCCAACGACTTGGACATCCGCCGCCCGTCGGCGGCCTGGATCACCGGGTGCACGTAGACGTCGCGGAAGGGGATGTCGCCCGCGAACTCGATCCCCATCATCACCATCCGCGCGACCCAGAGGAAGATGATCTCGCGGGCGGTGGTCAGAAAGCTGGTCGGATAGAAGGCGCGCAGCAGCCGGTCGTCGTCGGGCCAGCCCAGGGTGGCGAACGGCCACAGCGCCGAGCTGAACCAGGTGTCGAGCACGTCGGTCTCCTGGCGCAGAGCCCCGGGGTCGATGCCGCGCTCGCGGGCCGCCTCGCGCGCGAGCTCGGTGGACTCGGCGACGACCTGCTCGCCGTCGGGGCCGTAGAAGACCGGCAGCCGGTGCCCCCACCAGAGCTGGCGCGAGATGCACCAGGGACGAATGTTGCGCATCCAGTCGAGGTAGACGCGCTTGTAGCTCTCCGGGACGATCCTCACCCGGTCGCTCTCGACCGCCTCGATCGCCGGGCCCGCGAGCTCGTCCATGCGACAGAACCACTGCAGGGAGATCAGGGGCTCGATCCGCTCCCCCGAGCGCTCCGAGAAGGGAACCGAGTGCACGTGCGGCTCCTCGCCGCGCAGCGCGCCGTCGGCGCGCAGCGCCTCGACCACCGCCGCGCGCGCCTCGGCGGTGCTCAGTCCCTCGAACCCCTCCCCCGCGGCGGCGTTCATCCGCCCGTCCTCGCCGATCACGACGATCTCCTCGAGGCCGTGGGCGCGCCCGATCTCGAAGTCGTTGGGGTCGTGGCCGGGGGTGATCTTCAGGGCCCCGGTTCCGAACTCGGGGTCGACGTGCCGGTCCGCGATGATCGGCAGCCGCCGCCCGACCAGCGGCAGCACGCAATGGCCGCCGACCAGCCCCCGGTGGCGCTCATCGTCGGGGTGCACCGCGACCGCCGTGTCGGCGAGCATCGTCTCCGGGCGGACCGTGGCCACCGTGAGCGCCTCCGCCCCGCCCTCGATCGGGTAGTCGATCGCGTACAGCGCGTCGGTGACCTCCTCGTTGACGACCTCGAGGTCGGAGATCGCCGAGCGCGAGCCGGGATCCCAGTTGACCATGTAGTTGTCGCGGTAGATGTAGCCCTTCTCGTGGAGGGCGACGAAGACGCGGTAGACGGCGCGCACGTAGGCGTCGTCGAGGGTGAAGCGCTCGCGCTCGTAGTCCATCGAGGCGCCGAGGCGCTTGTACTGCTCCACGATCCGCGGGCCATAGCTCTCGCGCCACTCCCAGACCCGTCGCACGAACGCGTCGCGGCCGAGCTCGTGGCGCGAGCCGCCCTCGGCGCGAAGCTCCTTCTCGACCACGGTCTGGGTCCCGATCCCGGCGTGGTCGGTGCCCAGGATCCAGAGCGCGTTGCGGCCCCGCATCCGGTTCATCCGCGTGAGCGCATCCTGCACCGTGCCGTTCAGCGCGTGGCCCATGTGCAGCACCCCGGTCACGTTCGGGGGCGGGATCGCGATCGAGAAGTTCTGCTCGGAAGTACCCTCGGCCGCCGGATGAAAGGCTCCGCCCTCGATCCAGGCCTCGAAGATCCGTCCCTCGACCTCGGCGGGTTCCCAGCGAGTCGTCGCCTCGAGTCGTTGGCGTCGGTCCGCGTCCATCAGGCGGCCGAGTCTAGTTGCGGGCGCGCGGCCCTCCGCGGCGCCGAGACCGTGTGGTGAGCCCTCGGCCCGTGGCGGGCCGTGCGCATCCCCGGCCCGGCGTTCGTGTTATCAAGCAGAATGAGAAAGACGGGGGCCGAAACGGAAAGGTGAGTCGATGAGGAAGATCGGAGCGTGTGCGGCACTCGTGGCGGCCTTGGCGCTGCCGGCGACGGCGAGCGCCGAGAAGGTCAAGCTGGAGGGCACCGTCACCGACGTGCCCTCGTCGAAGGTCAAGGTCGGTGTGAAGAAGAAGCACGGGGAGATCCGCAAGATCACCTCGATGAAGTTCCGCAAGGTGCCGGTCACCTGCTCGGACGGCTCGTCGGGCGCGATCAACGGCAACCTGCCGCTCTTCCCCGTGCGCGGCAACGACTTCACCCGCAAGGCGAAGATCCGGGGCACCGGGATCGAAAGCGGCTTCGTCAAGGTCGCCGGGAAGTTCCGCCGCGGCGGCAAGGTCGTCAAGGGCACCGTCCGCTTCTCCTTCAAGTCGGAGTCGGGGGCCGGCTGCGGCACCGACGAGCAGGCGTTCAAGGCGACCAAGTAGGACGCCGCCAAGTGGGAGGTCGCCGGCGAGCGCTCGGCGGGTCGGCTACGCCGATTCGCTGACCTCGTCGAGCTCCTCGGACTCGTCGGGCGCGGCCTGGGTGACCAGGGTCGGTCGGCGCCCCTGCTCGATCGTCTCCCTGGTGACAACGCACTTGGAGACGTCACGCCGGGACGGCAGCTCGAACTGGACGTCCTGCAGCGTCTCCTCGAGGATCGAGCGCAGCCCGCGGGCGCCGGTCTCGCGCTCGAGCGCCTTGTCGGCGATCGCCCCGAGCGAGTCCTCCTGGAACTGGAGCTCGATCTCGTCGAAGTCGAAGAAGCGCTGGAACTGCTTGGTCAGCGCGTTGCGCGGCTCGGTCAGGATCGTGATCAGGTCGTCGCGGGTGAGCTGGTGGATCGGGGCGACGACCGGCAGGCGGCCGATGAACTCCGGGATCAGGCCGTACTCGATCAGGTCCTCGGGCAGCACCTGCTCGAACAGCTCGCCGACGTCCTTGTCGGCCTTCGAGGCCACCTCGGCGCCGAAGCCGACGCCCTGACGGCCGATTCGGCGCTCGATCACGTGGTCGAGGCTCGCGAAGGAGCCGCCGCAGACGAACAGGATGTTGGTCGTGTCGATGGTCAGGAACTCCTGGTGGGGGTGCTTGCGCCCGCCCTGCGGGGGCACCGAGGCGCTGGTCCCCTCGAGGATCTTGAGCAGCGCCTGCTGGACGCCCTCCCCCGAGACGTCGCGGGTGATCGACGGGTTGTCAGCCTTGCGCGCGATCTTGTCGATCTCGTCGATGTAGATGATCCCGGTCTCGGCCTTCTTGACGTCGAAGTCGGCCGCCTGGATCAGCTTCAGGAGGATGTTCTCGACGTCCTCGCCGACGTAGCCAGCCTCGGTCAGCGCGGTCGCGTCGGCGATCGCGAAGGGAACGTTGAGGATCCGCGCCAGGGTCTGCGCGAGCAGCGTCTTGCCGCAGCCCGTCGGGCCGAGCAGCATGATGTTCGACTTCTGCAGCTCGGTCTCCTCCTCGCTCGCGCCCTGCGTCATCTGGACGCGCTTGTAGTGGTTGTAGACGGCGACCGAGAGCGCCCGCTTGGCGGCCTCCTGGCCGACGACGTACTCCTGGAGCACGCCGTAGATCTCCCTCGGCTTCGGCAGGCTCTCGAGCTCGAACGAGGGCGGCGTGGTGAGCTCCTCGTCGATGATCTCGTTGCAGAGATCGATGCACTCGTCGCAGATGTAGACGCCGGGCCCGGCGATCAGCTTCTTGACCTGGCGCTGTGACTTGCCGCAGAAGCTGCAGAGAAGCTGCTCGTTGGAGTCGGTCGGGCGTGCCACGGCGAAATCTCCCTTCGGCGTTTGTGCTCCGGGCTCCGCTGCTCAGGTTACGGCAACGTGGTGCCCGGGTCGGACCCGTCCTTGTTACTCGCCCGCCCTCGGTGTCCCTCCCCAAGACCCCGAGGTTGCATCCCCCCGGCCCGGGGGGCGAACCCCAGTGATTGAAGCCTTGTCTGACCTATGGGTCGGAGAAAGCCTCAATCGGCCGCGATCTGGGCACTGGCGCGGCGCCAGCACGGGTGGTGACGCGGCCCCAGCTGCTCGAGCGAGGGGTCAATTCGGATGCGATCCAGCACCGGATCGAGAAACGCCGGCTGCATCCCGTGCGGCGGGGCGTCTACATTCTCGGCCGACCCGAGCTGACGCAGCACGGGGTCTGGATGGCGGCGGTCCTGAGCTGCGGCCCGGCGGCGGTCCTGAGCCACACGAGCGGGGCGGCGCTGTGGGGACCTCGGTGTCGCTGATGGGCGGATCGAGGGGCGCCGCGACAGCGGTGGCGCCGCCGACAACACGACACGAAGCCACGCCCGGGGCACTCCGCGTCGCGCTCACCCCCCGTGTGCCTAGGCTAATTCGACAGGGACCGGCGACGGACCGATCCGTGTCGTGTTGGCGTCTCGATTCGGGAGCGTCGTTCCGAGGGGTGAGGCGCGAAACGTCACCACGGGTGACGAAAGTCGGCCCACCCTGCCGGTGTAGGCTGCCCGGCCCGCCGCTCGCCCGGCGGGCGGGGCTGGCCCCCCCGCTCACCCAGCCCACGCCCAGGTCCGCGACGAGCGGAGGGGGTGCGCGACGCTGGCCAAGGTCGCGCGTCGGCTGCGAGCGAGCTAGGAGGTCGTCGGCCGTGGTCGGCTGCGAGCGATCTAGTGGTGCTCGATCACGCGGTCGACGATCTTGTAGTCCACGGCCTCCTCGGAGGACATGAAGTAGTCGCGCTCGGTGTCCTTGGTGACCTTGTCGAAGGGCTGGCCCGTGTGCTTGGCGATGATCTCGTCGAGGCGCCGGCGGACGTCGATGATCTCCTTCGCGTGGATCTCGATGTCGGTCGCCTGGCCCTGGAAGCCCGCCGAGACCTGGTGGATGAGGATCTTCGAGTTCGGCGTCGCCATCCGCTTGCCCTCCTTGCCCCCGGCGAGCAGCAACGCCCCCATGCTCATCGCGACACCGACGCAGATCGTCTGCACGTCGGGCTTGATGTACTGCATCGTGTCGTAGATCGCGAGGCCGCTCGTCACCACCCCGCCCGGCGAGTTGATGTAGAGCTGGATGTCCTTCTCCGGATCCTCCGACTCGAGGAACAGGAGCTGGGCGATGATGAGGTTGGCGACGTTGTCCTCGACCGCGTCACCCAGGAAGATGATGCGGTCCTTGAGAAGGCGGCTGTAGATGTCGAACGCGCGCTCGCCACGCGAGGTCTGCTCGACGACCATCGGCACCAGGGGGCTCATGAGTTGCGGCAGTCTAACGAAGCGGGTCTGGGTGCCCGGCCCTATCGCCCCGGCGTCCAGAGCTCGCCGGGCTTCTGCTCTCCCTCTGCCTCTCCGCCGTCCCCGGCCTGCTCTGCCGGCTCCTTGTCGGGCGTCCAGATCTGCTCGCGCGCCTCGGCCTGGGCGATCGGGATCGGCTCCGCCGACTCGAAGACCAGGTCGGCAGCCATCCGCAGCCGGACCTCGTCGCGCAGCAGGTTGTCGCGGCCACTCTCGCGCAAGCGATCGAGCAGCTTGCTGGGATCTTCCTTGCCCTCGCCCGGCCCGAGCGCCTCGAGCAGGTCCTCGTCGCTCGGCTCGATGCCCTCGGCCTCGGCGACCGCCGCCAGGACCGCCTCGCGGCGCAGCGCGCGCTCGGCGTCCTCCTCGGCGTCGTCGATCAGGTCGTGGCGATCCTTGCCCTGCATTCGCGCGTAGCTCTGCGGATCGATCCCACGCGCCGCGAGCTGGCGCTCGACGCGCTCCCACATCTCGTGCGCGCGGGCGTGGACGAGCTCGTGTGGGATCTCGATCGTCGCGTTCGCCGCGGCGGCGTCGACGGCCGCCTCGCGGAAGTCCGCCTCCGCGCGCTGGCCGAGGCCCTCGGCGATCCGCTCCGAGATGCTCTCGCGAAGCTCGCCGAGCGTGTCGAACTCCGACGCCTCGGAGGCGAACTCGTCGTCGAGCTCGGGCAGCTCCTTCTCGCGCACCTCCTTGACCGTGACCGCGAAGGTCGCCGTCTTGCCGGCCAGCTCCTCGGGGCGGTGATCGTCGGGGAAGGTGACCTCGACCGTGCGCTCGTCGCCGCCCGCCGCCCCGGCGAGCTCGGCGTCGAACTCGGGCAGCAGGCCCTCGGCGCCGAGCTCGATCACGAAGTCGCGCGACTCCGAGCCCTCGAACGGCTCGCCGTCGATCGTGCCGGCGAAGTCGATCACCACGGCATCGCCGGCGGCGGCGGGCCGCTCGACCGGCGTCAGGCTCCCGAGTCCCTCGCGCAGGCGGTCGACCTCGGAGCCGATCGCCTCCTCGGGCACCTCGACCTCGGCGCGGCCCACCTCGAGCCCCTTGTAGTCGCCGAGCTCGGCGGGCGGGCGGACCCCGACCTCGACCGTGAAGGAGAGCTCCTTGCCGGCGGCGGGCAGGTCGCCGACGTCGAGCTTCGGCTCGCCGATCGGGGTCACGGCGCTGTCGAGCAACGCTCGCTCATACCACTCCGGGAGCGCGTCGCGCAGCGCCTGCTCGACGACCGCCTCGCGCCCGAGCCGCTGGATCACGAGCTGCGGCGGGACCTTGCCCTTGCGAAAGCCGGGCAGCTTCATCTCGCCGGCCAGGCTCTTGGCCGCGCGGTCGATCTGCGCGGAGAGCGCCTCGGGCTCGACCGCGACGTCGATCTTGACCCGCGATTCGGGCAGCTCGGTGACGTTGGTCTTCATCGAGGAGCAGCTTAGTGGCCACTACGATCTCGGCAGATGGAGCCCGGGAAGAGCGCGATCGGAACCTGGAGCGGCGGGCGCTTCATGCACTTCGGCGAGCCGCTCGCCGAGGATCGGCTCGAGGCGCTGCTGCGCCCGGGCGACGGGATCGACACCGTGATCAGTGCCGACGTCTACGGCGAGGGCGCCGCCGACGAGCTGCTCGGCCGCGCGCTCGCCGGCGTCGATCGCGACTCCTACGCCCTGGTCGGCGCCGTCGGGCACGACTTCGTCGCCGGCGAGCGCGACGGCCCGCGCGGCTTTCCGCGCTTCACCGACCCGCGCCTGCGCGGCCCCGACGAGTACGCCCGCTACCTGCGCGACGCCGCCGAGGCGAGCCTGGGCCGGCTCGGCGCCGAGCGCTTCGACCTGCTGCTGCTGCACAACCCCGACCGCGCCGGCTTTACCTCGGAGGCGGTCTGGGACGGGATGGCCGCCCTGCGCGACGCGGGGCTCGCCGCGGCGATCGGGATCGCCCCCGGGCCCGCGAACGGCTTCACGCTCGACCTGATCGACTGCTTCGAGCGCTTCGGCGAGCGGATCGACTGGGCGATGGTGATCCTCAACCCGCTCGAGCCCTGGCCGGGCGAGCTCTGCCTCGCCGCCGCCGCCGAGCACGAGGTGCGGGTGCTGACCCGGGTCGTCGACTACGGCGGGCTGTTCTGGGACGACGTGCGCGCCGGCCACCGGTTCGCCGAACACGACCACCGGCGCTTTCGCCCGGCGGGCTGGGTCGAGGCCGGGCGCGAGCGCCTCGAGCGGATGCGCCCGATCGCCGCGCGCCACGGCCTGACCCCGCTGCAGCTCGCCTGCCGCTGGAACCTCGCCCACCCGGCGGTCGAGTGCGTGGCGCCGACCCTGATCCAGGAGGCCGGGAAGAGGGCGCGCCCGATCGAGGACAAGCGCGCCGAGCTCGCCTCGCTGCCCGGCCGCGACCTCCCCGACGCGGAGGTCGCCGAGATCCGCGCGATCGGTGACAACACCGGCTCGATGGCGCTCAAAGGCGCGAGCCCCGATCACGAGGGCGAGGAGCGCCCCGACCGCTGGCCGCTCGACCCCGAGCTCACCGCGCTCGCCGCGCGGCGCGGCATCGACCCGGATCGCGACCTGCGCAAGCTCGCCGCCGCGCACGCCGCTTGATCGCGCGGGGCCGACCCGCACGGCGATGACCTCCCCGCCGCGACGACCTCGGCCGATCGCGGGCGACCGGGCCGCCGGGCCCCCGCTGACCGCCGGCGACCGGGCGCTCGCCTGGCTGGTCACCGGCCCGCTCGGCCGGGTGGGCGCCTTCCTCGGCGACCTGGGCGCCTACTGGTGGCGCTGGGCGCGCGGGCGGGTCACGGGGCGTCGAGCTCGAGGATGACCTCGTCCACCTCGTCGTCGCCGGCGGCGGAGCTTCCCCGCTCCTCGCCGGCGACCGTGAAGCCGCACTTCTCCAGGACGCGGATCGAGCCGCGGTTGGTCGTCGCGACGTGGGCGCGCAGGGGACGCGCCCGGTCGTGGCCGAGGAAGGCCGAGAGCGCGCGCGTGGCCACGCCCCTCCCCCAGTACTCCCTGCCGATCCAGTAGCCGACCAGGCGCGTTCCGGACCGCTCGAAGCTCACCACGTTGCCGGCCACCTCCCCGTCGAGGACGATCGTCCTCTTGATCACCGACTCGTCGTCGAGGACCCTGTCGGCCCAGTGAGCGATGAAGGCATCCCAGTCCCTGGCCGGGAAGGCCGCCATGCGATTCGCCTCCGGGTCGCGCTGCTGCTCGAAGAAGACCGGCAGGTCCGCCTCGGCGACCTCGCGCAGCACGAGATCGCCTGTCGCAGCGCCGGGGCTCAATTGCTCTCCGCGTAGCCGAGGATCGACTTGTCGATCAGCCACTCGACCGGGGCACGATCGTCGGTGTAGACCTCGCCGCCCGCCAGCCGCGGCTCGAGCCGCGCGGCGTCGATCGTGGCCAGCTTGCCGAGGTCGCCGCCGAGGCGATTGGCGGCCGCGTCCAGGCGAGCCGGCGAGGCGTCCGCCTCGGTCCCGAGCACCAGGGTGTTGGTCTGCTCGACGGGGTCGCGCAGGACGGTCGGAAAGACCGCCGCCATGGTCCGGCCGAGGACCTGCTCGAAGTCGTCGTTGCCCTCCGGATGCCCGACGTTGACGACCACCACCCCACCCGGCGCGAGCCGGTCGCGGACCAGCTCGAAGAACTCCTTGGTCGCCATGTAGAACGGGATGTAGGGCTGGCGGTAGGCGTCGACGACGATCATGTCGTAGCCCCCCTCGGAGCCGCGCAGCCAGGGCCGGGCGTCCTCGTTGTGCACGGTCAGGTTCTCGTTCGAGGCCATGTCGAAGTAGCGGTCGCCGATCTCCTCGAGCTTGGGGTCGATCTCGACCCCGTCGACCTCGGTGGCGGGAAAGAAGTGCCCGAAGGCGCGCGCGATCGTGCCCGCCGCGTTGCCGAGGATCGCGATCCGCGCCGGTGGGCGGTCGGCGGTGGTGAACGGCAGGACGAGGAAGCTGTCCCAGTAGTCGGCGGTCAGATATCCCCTCGCCGGGAGCAGCGAGTGCACGGCCTGTCCCTCGTTGAGCTCGAGCACCCGATCGCCGTCGGGCTCCTCGAGTACCCGGATGTACTGCTCCTCGGACTCGGCCTCATAGAGGACGGTGCCGTCGCCGGTCGCCTTCACCGTCCCGACCGGCAGCGCGATCACCACCGCGACCGCGGCCGGCAGCACCGCGAAGCGCCAGCCGAGCCCCGCGACGGCGACCAGCGCCAGCGCCAGCGCGAAGGACAGGAAGGTGCGCTGGGTGCCGATGAAGGGGATCAGGACGAGCGCCGAGATCATCGTCCCGAACAGCGAGCCGACGGTCGAGACCGCGTACAGGCGGCCGGCGACCTGCCCGGCATGCTCGATGTCCGAGATCGCCAGCCGCAGCGCCCACGGCGCGCAGGTGCCGAGCAGGACGACCGGGATCGCGATCAGGAGCAGGACCGCGAACAGGGAGCCGACGAAGGCCCCGGCCTCGATCTCGTCCAGGGCCGCGACCGAGACGTCGAAGAACGGGCGGGCCACGAACGGGACCACGGCGAGCAGCAGGGCGGCGCCCATGACCACCAGGCACAGGCTGCGCAGCTCGGGGCGCCGGTCGCCGAGCCGGCCGCCGAGCCAGTAGCCGATCGAGAGCGCCACCAGCACGACCCCGATCGTGTTCGCCCAGACGATCGTCGAGGCGCCGAAGAACGGCGCCATCAGCCGCGCCGCGGCGATCTCGGCGCCGAGGCTGGCGGTGCCGACCACGAAGACCAGCAGGTAGAGGAAGCGGTTGCGGGTCAAGCTCGCTCTTTGAGGCGCTGCTCGAGGCGGGCACCGTGCCCGGCGGCGACCGCACGCTCGGCGCGCCCCTCGTCGAGCTGGATCCCCCGCTCGTAGGCGAGATCGAGCAGGCGCTGCTTCTCGGTGTCACGCTCGGCCCAGCGCAGCAGCACCCAGCAGAGCACGGTCAGGGTCACCAGCCCGCCCTCGGCCATCATGATCGCCCCGGCGATCCCCTGGTCGGTGAGCGGGTCGACGCCCCAGAAACGCTCGCCGGTCGCATAGACCGGATAGAGGACGGTCCCCGACCACATGAAGAGGTTGCCCAGGCCCGCGGCCGCGAGCCTCGCGATCGCCGTGTAGGTGACCTGCGCGCCTCCCCCGAACCAGCTCGGCATCGGCAGCGGGCCGGCGATCGGCATCCACAGCGCGATCCCGAAGCCGATGAAGCACGCGTGCTGGAGCGCGTGTACGGCGTCGTGCTGGATCGCGCCCTCATAGAGGACCGGAAGGTGCCAGATGAACAGGTTGGCGATCCACAACGGCAGCGCCACCGCCGGCAGCGCCAGGGCCTGCAGGCGGCCGACCAGCGGCAGCGCCAGCACCGGCTGCAGCATCGCCCGCGTGAAGCCGAGCACGATCAGCAGGGCGGCGATGTCGCCGATCACCAGGTGCTGGATCATGTGCACGTAGAGCAGCTCCTCGCCGACGTGGGCGAGCGGCGAGGCGAAGGCGACCAGGATCAGGACCAGCCCGCCGTAGAAGCAGAGCACGCGCCAGCGCGGCGGCGGCCGATGCTCGTGGGCCAGCGAGACGCAGCGCAGCGCGTACATCGCGCCGATCAGCGTGATCCCGGCGATCTGAAGCGGTGCGAAGACGCCCCCGCCCAGGTGCGCGACGACCTGCATGGGTCCAGCGTACCGGGGGGACGACGCGGTCCAGAGCCGCTCTCAGAGCCGCCGGATGGGGCTGCGCGAGCGGCGCGGCGCGAGCACCGCGACGGCCGTCATCGAGAGCGCGGCGCGCCCCCGGCGGCGCGGCGGCCGCGCGCCTACTGCGCGGTCGCGGGCGGCGGCTGCGTGAACGAGATCTCCAGAGCCTCGCGCTCGGCGGCGACCTCGATCTCGAAGAACTCGCGCTCCGTGAACCCGCCCGAGCCGGCGACCACCGAGTTCGGAAAGACCTGGATCTTGGTGTTGTAGGACTGCACGTTCGAGTTGTAGATCCGCCGCGAGGCCTGGATCTCGTCCTCGAGCTCGGAGAGGTTGCGCGAGAGCTGCTGGAAGTTCTCGGTCGCGCGCAGCTCGGGGTACTGCTCGGCCACCACCCGCAGGCCGCCGAGCGCCTGGGAGAGCATGCCCTCGGCCTGGCTCGCCTGCGCCGGCCCCTCGGCCTGCATCGCCGCCGCGCGGGCCTGGGTCACGTTCTCGAACGTCTTCCGCTCGTGCTGGGCGTAGCCCTTGACCGTCTCGACCAGGTTCGGGACCAGGTCGTGGCGGCGCTTGAGCTGGACGTCGATGCCCGACCATGCCTCGTCGACGCGGTTGCGCGAGCCGATGATCGAGTTGCGGATCAGGACGAACGTGAGCCCGATCAGCAGGAGCACGACGATGACGACGATGACTACGACCATCTCGGTTCAGACCTCTCCTTCGAAGGGTGGGCGAGCGTGATTATGGCCTACTTCTCGACCTTGTCCAGCGCCGCGAGCACCGACAGGCGCCGCAGCGCGGACTCGACCAGCTCGAGCGGCAGGCCGGCCTCCCCGCTGGCGTCGAGGCGGCCGAGCTCGTAGGCGAGCGCGACTGCGTCGCCACCGGCGATCGCCCCCTCGATCGCCCCCGCGTAGGTCGCGGCGGCCGCGGGGTCGCCGCCCGAGGCGGGGGGCGCGGCGCCGGCGAGCTCGCGCAACGCCGCCAGGGCGCTCTCGCGCGGGGCGGCCGAGGCGGGGGCGAACGCCACGCTGCCGACCGCGGGAACGCTGCGCGGCGGCTGGCCGCTGGGCGTGAAGGTCGCCGAAAGCGCCCCCTGGCGGCGCAGGCGCTCGATGTGCTGATAGACGGCGTTGCGGCTGATCCCGATGTCGGTGGCGATCTGCTTCGCCCCGTGGCCGAGCTCGAGCCGCTCGAGCACCTCGTGCTGGCGCTTGGTCAGCGGATCGCCGCGAGTCTGCTCTCCGGGCTGATGCACAGTTGACAGCGTAGCTTGGCTGTCAACCAACAACATCCCCCTCCCCTGCCCCCGAATTATCGATCCGATTCCCGCACGCTGGCGCCGGCCGGCATCGATACGAGGTCGATCCAACGCGACGTTGCCCTTGTCGACAGCACGACACGCGGCGAGGCCGGGGCCTTGGTTGTCGCGCAGTCCGGCCATGGGGCGGTCAGCACAACACGGAGCGGGATTCGGCTCCAG
>WHSW01000579.1:229-513 GCA_009379895.1 Solirubrobacterales bacterium | reverse complement strand
GCCACGGTCTCGGAGAGCGCCGCGGCGACGGAGGCGATCGGGGCCGCGCTCGCGGGCGAGCTCGAGCTGGGCGACGTCGTTGTTGTCCTGGGTGACGTCGGCGGCGACGATGATGTGGTCTTCTGCGACCGCGGCCTGAGCGTTGTAGCCCTGGAGGTAGCCGCCCGGGACCTTCTGCGTGCGGCTCTCGGGATCGGTGAGGTTGACCTTCTTCTTGCGTTGTTTCTTGCGTTCGTCGGGATGCTTGAGAGGCCGTCCTCGGGGTTTTTTGCCCTGCTCTTTAA
>WHSW01000579.1:0-219 GCA_009379895.1 Solirubrobacterales bacterium | reverse complement strand
CGGCGAGCTTGGCCTCGTAGTCGGCGAGTTCGTGGGCCCGCTCGGCCTCGAGCTCCTCTCTGGCCCTTCTCAGCGCCTCGGCGCGCCGCTCGGAGTCGGCGAGGTGCTCGGGCAGCTCGTCGCCCCGCTTGTCGCCGTAGAGGCGGTCCTCCTCGGCGTCGATCGCGGCCGCGTCGGCGAGCATCTGCTCCACGATTCTGTCGACGGCGTCGGGCGCCC
>WHSW01000578.1 GCA_009379895.1 Solirubrobacterales bacterium | reverse complement strand
CGATCACCACCGAGGCGTGCAACGCCTACTACGACGCGGGCAAGGAGCTCCCGCCGGGCCTGTGGGACGACGTGGCGGCACACATGAAGGCGCTCGAGGAGCAGACCGGGAAGGGCTTCGGGGATGCGTCGAACCCGCTGCTCGTCAGCGTCCGCTCCGGTGCCGCCTTCAGCATGCCCGGGATGATGGACACGGTCCTCAACCTGGGGCTGAACCCGGATACCGTGCAGGGGCTCATCGCGCTCACCGGCAACGAGCGCTTCGCGTGGGACGCCTGGCGCCGATTCGTGGCGATGTTCGGGCGCATCGTGCTCGGGCTCAATGCGGAGGACTTCGACGAGCCCTTCGAGGAGCTCAAGCACAAGGTCAAGGCCAAGCTCGATACCGACCTCACCGCCGATCAGCTGCGCGACATCGGCAATCGCTTCGCGGAGATCGTGAAGGAGAAGACTCTGGAGGAGTTCCCGACCGATCCGTATCGGCAGCTGGAGCTGGCCGTGCGCGCCGTGTTCGA
>WHSW01000577.1 GCA_009379895.1 Solirubrobacterales bacterium | reverse complement strand
CCCATCACCATCCTCCAGTGGACCTTCCCGCGCGACGACGTCCCGCGCGAGACCATCGCCCGCCAGATCGCCCTGGCCGTGCGCGACGAGGTGCTCGACCTCGAGGCCGCCGGCGCCAGGGTGATCCAGGTCGACGAGCCCGGCCTGCGCGAGGGCCTGCCCCTGCGCGCCTCCGAGCGCCCCGCCTACCTGGCCTGGGCGGTCGAGGCCTTCCGCCTCGCCACGCTGGCGGTCGGCGACGCCACCCAGGTCCAGACCCACATGTGCTACGCCGACTTCGACGACATCGTCGAGGACGTCGCCCGCATGGACGCCGACGTGATCCTGATGGAGGCCTCGCGCTCCGGCATGGGCCCCCTCGACGCCTTCGCCGAGAGCTACGGCAACGCCGTCGGCCCCGGCGTCTACGACATCCACTCGCCGCGCGTGCCGCCGGCGGAGGAGATGGCCGCCAATATGCGCGCCGTTTTGGACGTCCTCGATCCGGCGCAGGTTTGGGTCAACCCGGATTGCGG
>WHSW01000576.1 GCA_009379895.1 Solirubrobacterales bacterium | reverse complement strand
GGCAGGTCGGCATGTTGCAATATGCCGACAGCTATCCGCATTTCCTGTCGGGCGGCGAGCAGCAGCGCATCGCGCTCGCCCGCGCGCGAGCGCCGCGGCCGCGGATATTCCTGCTCGACGAGCCGTTCTCGAATCTCGACGCCCGGCTGCGCAACCAGTTGCGCGACCTGTGCCTGCATATCCTCAAGAACACCGACGCATCGTCGGTTATCGTCACCCACGATCCCGAGGAAGCGATGTTCATGGGCGACAAGGTGGCGGTAATGCGCGACGGCGCGATCGTTCAGATCGGCTCGCCCGAGGCGCTCTACTACACCCCCGCCGACGCGTTCGTCGCGGGGCTGTTCGGCGAAGTGAACGAGGTTCACGGGCATGTCCGCGGCGGCCATGTCGAGACCCCCTTCGGCCGGGTGTGCGCACCCGGTCTGGAGGAGGGCGCCGCGGTCGACGTGCTGATACGCCCGGAAGCGCTGAAGGTCTCGACCGAGGCGTCGGCAGGCACCGTCGGCAGCATC
>WHSW01000575.1 GCA_009379895.1 Solirubrobacterales bacterium | reverse complement strand
CGATTTCTTGTCCCTCGATGGGGTGATGCAGGCGCCGGGTCAGCCGGAGGAGGACACGGAGGGCGGCTTCAAGTACGGCGGGTGGGCAGTCCCCTACCACGATGAGGGACTCGCGGAGAGCGTCGCCGAGAGCATGGCCGCAACGGACGCCTACCTGTTCGGCCGCAAGACCTACGAGAACTTCGCCGCGTACTGGCCGACAGCCCCTCGGGACATCCCCTTCACCGACCACTTGAACAACACCGCTAAGTACGTCGTTTCAAAGACGTTGAAGGACCCCGACTGGCACAACTCGATGGTGATCGACGGCGATGTCGTTGAGGAGGTTCGCAAGCTCAAGCAGCAACCAGGCAAGAACATCGGCGTACTCGGCAGCGGAGAGTTGGTTCAGACGCTCATCGAAACCGATCTCGTCGACGAGTACTTCCTAACCATCTACCCCGTCGTGTTGGGCGGCGGCAAGAGACTGTTTCGCGACGACGAGCAACTGAAGCGCCTGGAACTCGTCGATTCCAAG
>WHSW01000574.1 GCA_009379895.1 Solirubrobacterales bacterium | reverse complement strand
CGAGAGACAGTTCTCCGGTGTCAGCAGTGCCGGCGGCGGGTTTGATGTCGACGCCGAAGCTGTACGTGCCGGTCGGGTCGACGGTGAGGCGGAAGGCGGAGAAAACCGCTACGGCCTTGCTCCACGCGGCGCTGACCCGGCCGCCTTGCGTTGTGAGTTTGCGCAACGGCACATACAGCGCCTTGGTGAGGGTGGCCGCCAGCGACTGGGCGCGGGTCGCTTCCACTTTGACCGTCAACCATGCCTTGTCACCGGCGATGGCCACGTAGTCGTTCAGCAGCACCGTCTTGCCGACCCCGCGCAACCCGGACATGATCCAGCTCCGGTCGCCCTGACCCGTAGCCGTCACCGTGTCAAGTAGGCGTTCGAAGTCAGCCCGAGGTTGCTCCCGGCCAGCGAGGAGCGGCGGCGTGCGCCCGGCACCCGGCCGGTACGGGTTGATGCGACGAATCATGTATCGGAATCTATCAGGGAGTATCAGGGATGGCGAGATACGGCTAGATAGAGTTTGATAACTGC
>WHSW01000573.1 GCA_009379895.1 Solirubrobacterales bacterium | reverse complement strand
CTATCATGCGGGGCATGCGTTCGGCCCTGTGGCTCCCGATCTTCGACGATCTCGCCGATCCGGTTGTGGTCGCGGGTGTGGCGGCGGAGGCCGAAGCCGCGGGCTGGCATGGGGTGTTCGTGTGGGATCACCTGCGTTGGCGGACACCGGTCCGGCAGGTGGCTGACCCATGGATCACTCTGACGGCCATCACCACCGCCACCCAGCAGGTCCGGCTCGGTCCCATGGTCACGCCCCTTGCGCGCCGCAGGCCCGCCAAGGTAGCCAGGGAGACCGCCACCCTGGACAGGCTGAGCGGCGGCCGGCTCACCCTCGGCATTGGTCTCGGCAGCGACCGTCACGGTGAGTTGTCGGCGACCGGAGAGCAGCTCGATGACCGGGTGCGAGGCCAGATGCTCGACGAGGCGCTCGAGATCCTCACCGTCGCGTGGTCTGGTGAACCTGTGCACCACCACGGCCGGCACTACACCATCGACGGCATTGAGTTCGTGCCTCGACCGCTGCAGCAGCCCAGAGTGC
>WHSW01000572.1 GCA_009379895.1 Solirubrobacterales bacterium | reverse complement strand
CGTCGGCGTACGCCGCGATGGGCGGGCCATCCTGGACGGCATCGCCTGGACGATCGGCGCCGGCGAGCGCTGGGCGGTGCTCGGCCCCAACGGGGCGGGCAAGACGACCCTGGTGCGCCTGCTCAGCACCTACCTCGTGGCCTCCAGCGGGAGGGTCGAGGTCCTCGGTCGGCGCATCGGCAGGACGAACGTCAACGAGCTGCGGCCACGTATCGGCTACCTGAGTCCGGCCCTGGCCCACGAGATTCCCGAGCAGCTCACCCCCCGCCAGATCGTCGACGCCGCCCAGGCCGGCGCCCTCCTCCCGTGGTACGTGGAGGCGTCGCGCATGAGCCGCCCCCGCACCGAGGCAGCGCTCGAGCGGGTCGGGCTGGCCGGCGTCGCGGAGCGGGCATTCGCCACCTTCTCCTCCGGGGAGCAGCTCCGCATCCAGCTGGCGCGTGCTCTCGTCACCGAGCCGCGAGCCTTGCTCCTGGACGAGCCGATGGCCTCGCTGGACATCGGTGGTCGCGAGGCGCTG
>WHSW01000571.1 GCA_009379895.1 Solirubrobacterales bacterium | reverse complement strand
CGGCTGAAGCCCTGGGTGGCGTTCATCAGTTCGTGCGTATAGGCGGATCGGGCTTCGCCGGCGCGCAGGTGGGGGGTATCGGTTTCCTCCACCATCTCTCCGTTGCGCATGACGAGCAACCGGCCGCACAAATGGGTCACGACGGCGAGATCGTGGCTGACGAGGATGTATGTCAGGTTGCGTTCCGTACGGAGCCGCTCGAGCAGATTGAGGATTTCGGCCTGAACGGAAGCGTCGAGCGCGGAAGTCGGCTCGTCGAGCAGAATCACGCGTGGGTCGAGAATGAGCGCCCGGGCGATCGCCACGCGCTGGCGCTGGCCGCCTGAGATCTGGTGCGGATATCGAAAACGGAAGGAGGCGCCGAGCCCGACATCGGCAAGGGCGTCAACGATCCGCCTGGCGCGGTCGCGCTGCCGGTGGATGGCCAGTGGTTCGGAGAGAATCTGGTCGATGGTCTGGCGCGGATGCAACGATCCGTAAGGGTCCTGGAAGACCATTTGGACGGTGGCGTAGAAGTCGCG
>WHSW01000570.1 GCA_009379895.1 Solirubrobacterales bacterium | reverse complement strand
GACGTCGCCGCCCAACTGACTCGCCTCGCCCCGTTCGGCAACGGCAACCCGGGAGTGAGGCTGCTGGTTGCGGGGGCGAGCCTCGGCGACGTGCGTCCGATGGGGGAGGGCGAGCGCCACGCCCGCTTCAGCCTGCGCAGCGGCAACCGCCGCGCGCTCGGGATCGCCTTCGGGGTCAACGGGGAGCTCGATCGGGCGGTGCGCGCGGGCCCGCTCGACGCCTCGGTAAGCCTTGAGCTCAACGAGTGGAACGGAGCGGTGGAACCGCGCGTGGTCCTGGGCCAGCTGTACCCGCGTCCCGCCGACGACCCTGCCGCCCCCGGAAGCGAAGCTGAGGAGGCGGCAGATATTGGTTCCAGGGAGTTCTGGCGCCGCCACGACGCCGAGCTTCGCGGCCCGCTCGCCTGGCCCCCGCCGGCGCCGCCGGCGCCGAGTGGGCGGCGCGAGCAGGTCGACCGCCGGGGGACCTCCGCCGTGGCCACGATCGCCGCGCTCGCCTCGAGCGGCGCGGCCGTGCTCGTGAT
>WHSW01000056.1 GCA_009379895.1 Solirubrobacterales bacterium | reverse complement strand
AGGGCCGCTCGACGGGCCTCGCGACGAGCTCGCCGCCGTAGGCGAAGTCGGTGACCTCGCGCGGTCCGCAGTTGGGACACCTGAGCAGGAACGACATCACGCGGGTCGCCGGCGCGCCGGGGGCGCGACGCCGCCCCCGGGGGTGACCTCGAGCAGGTAGGCGACCATCGTGTCCGCATCGCCGAACCGGAGGTGAAACGCGTCGGAGAGCTCCTCGACGCGGCGGATCTGCTCCTCGTAGTCGCGAAACAGCGAGCTGAACTCGAAGAACGAGAAATCGATCACGCGCGAGCGCAACCCGTGGCGCTCGAGCTGGCGCAGGGTCTCGCGCTGGCTCAGGATCGAGAGCTGCATCACGTAGGCGACCCCGTCCGCCTCCAGCAGGCCCGGGAGCAGCAGCAGCAGGTGGTCGAGCATGCTGCGGCCCCAGTAGTCGAGCGGCCGGTGGCTCGCCAGCTGCTCCAGCGGGTCGTTCGGCATCTGGTAGAGGCTGGCGACGACCACCTCGTAGCGCTGCTCGGGGTTCCACGGGTACAGATCGACCCGTTCCGCCGAGACCAGGTCCGCGACGCCGTTTCGAAAGGCGTTGCTGAGCGTGTTGGCGACGGCGCGTTCGTCGATGTCGATCGCGTGCACGTGGGCGGCCCCGTTGAGCGCCAGCTGCGCGGTGAGCAGGCCCGTGCCGCAGCCGACGTCCAGGCAGCGCTTGCCCGCGCCGAGCCGGTCTCGAAACAGGTGCTGCCAGGTGAGCAGGCTCCCGGGCGTGGGGACGAAGACGCCGGGCTCGAGCAGGATCTGGGGCATCGGCAGCGGATAAAGAGGTCGCTCGCGCTCGTCGCTCCACCCCGGCGGCGGGACCCGCCCGGCGTCGGTGGGCGCGCCGCCCGAGTCGCCGCGGTAGCCCTCGAACGACCCGGCGCGCGGCCGCCCCGGGCGCGTGCCGGCGAGCTTGGCGCTCGCGGCCGCGATGTGCTCGGGTCGCACCCCGCAGCAGCCCCCGACGATCTGCGCCCCCTCGTCGCGCCAGGCGGCCGCGAGCTCCGCGTACTCGCGACCGCCGATCCTGCGGTCGAAGGCCCACCCGGACTCGGTGTAGTAGCCGAGGTTCGGATAGACGCCGAGCGGCAGGTCGGTGAAGTCCCGCAGCCAGGGCAGCATCCCCGCCACGTGGTCGGGGGGGATGCAGTTGATCAGCAACGCGCTGACCCCCATCTCCTCGAAGCGGCGGGCGGCGCGACCGAACAGATCGCCCTCGGGCCCGCCCCAGTGCTGGCCGAAGACGCCGCAGAGGCCGTGGCGGCAGCGCCGGAAGCTCAGCCAGACGGGAAAGCCGGTCGCGACCATCGTCGCGATCGCCTCGAAGGTGGTCTCCCGGATCAGCGACATCGTCTCCAGCAGGACCAGGTCCGGGGGCTCGTCCTCGAACGCACGCGCGAGCAGCTCGAGGCGCTCGAGACCGCGCTCGTCGGCAACGTCGCCGTGCATGCTGAAGGCCACGGCGCAATCGCCCGCCCGCCCGAGCTCGGCGGTCGCCGCCCGCCCGAGCTGGATCCCGCGCCGGGCGAGCTCCATCCAGTCGGCCGGCGGGGTCCCGGCCGCGGCCCCCTCGCCGTTCATGGCGCCCTGGATCCCCCAGGTGTTGGTCGAGATGATGTCGCAGCCGACCTCGACGTATCCGCGATGCACCCCGACCACCGACTGCGGCGCGTCGAGCAGAGCCCAGGTGCCCCAGACGGCGTCGTCGCGCAGCTCGTAGCCGGGGATCTCGCGCTCCTCGAGCTCGGTGGCCATGCCGCCGTCGAGGAGCACGCACTGATCGCGCCCGAGCAGCTGCTCGACGCGGCTGTAGGCCGGCGAGTGTCGCCTCGGGATCGCGGCCGCCGGGCCGGGTGGCCGCGAGTCACCGGCGCGCAGCGAGGGGGCGGCCATCAGCCCCGCGCTTCGCACGTTGCCTCGCCGAGGCTCCCCAAAACCTCGGGCGCGATCGACCGTTCTTCGCTCACCGCCGACATTCTACGCTACAAACCAAACAATATAGGTTTATCCTGGGGCGACCAGCATCCGAACCGCCCGAATCCGCCCGTATGCTTTTCGGTTCCGTCATTCTTCCGTTGCAGAGGCCAAGGTCAAATAGTCTGGTGTGAAGCACGTGCCAACCGTCGAGACCCAGAGCCTGAGCCCAGTCGCGGCCGACCGTCTCCGCGAGCTGGTCGCGCTGGTGCTCGAGCGCAATCCCTTCCATCGGGCGCGCCTCGAGGGGGTCGACCCGGACGGCGAGCTGCGCCTCACCGACCTGCCGCCGCTGGGTAAGCGCGAGCTGGTCGCCGACCAGGCGCGGCACGCGCCGTTCGGCACCAACCTCAGCTATCCGCTGGAGCGCTACACCCAGCTCTGGCAGACCAGCGGCACGACCGGGCCGCCGCTGCGCGTCCTCGACACCGCCGAGGATTGGGCCTGGTGGCGAGGATTGTTCGCACACACCTTGAGGGTCGCCGGCATCCGGCCTGAGGACCGCGTTGCGCTCGCGTTCTCGTTCGGCCCCCACGTCCAGTTCTGGGCGGCGCAGCAGGGCCTCCAGGAGCTCGAGGCGATGGCGGTCCCGCTCGGCGGGATGCCCTCGGTTCAGCGCCTGCAGACGATCGCCGAGGTCGAGGCGACCGCGGTGTGGTGCACGCCGACCTACGCGCTGCGCCTGCTCGAGGTCGCGGTCGAGCAGCGGCTGGAGGGCGCGCTGGAGTCCGTGCAGCGGGTGATCTGCACCGGCGAGCCCGGCGCCTCGCTGCCCGCGGTGCGGTCGCGGATCGAGGACGGCTTCGCGGCGCAGTGCATCGACCACGCGGGGCTCACCGAGGCCGGCCCGTTCGGCTATCCCTGCCCCGCGGGTCACGGCCTGCACGTGCTCGAGGAGGAGTTCGCCTGCGAGATCGTCGACGACGAGCTACGCCCGACCGCGCTCGGACAGGGGGGCGAGCTCCTGATCACCCCCCTTCGCCGCACCGGCTCCCCCGTGCTGCGCTTCCGGACCGGGGACGTGGTCGTCAACACGGACGCGCGCTGCCCGGCCGGGCACGAGGATCGCTGGCTCCCCGGCGGGATCGTCGGCCGCACGGACGACATGGTCGTGATCCGCGGGATGAACGTCTACCCGTCGGCGGTCGAGGAGGCGGTGCGCAGGGTGAGCGGCTCGGGCGAGTTCCGGATCACCTTCTACTCCGAGCCGACCGGGCTCGACGAGATCAAGCTCGAGGTCGAGCTGGAGGAGGGCGACGGCGCGCGGCGCCTGCAGGACATCATGCGCCAGCAGCTCGGCCTCCGCGTACGCATCGTCCCGGTCACGCCCGGGATCCTGCCGCGCCCCGACGGCAAGTCCCGGCGCGTCGTCGACGATCGCCCGGTGAGGGCGGGCGCGCCGTGAGCACCGCGCCGAAGCGCTCGCGCCCGGCTAGGCGGACCCGGCCCCGCACAATCCGCGGAGCCAGCGAGCAGGTCGCGGTCCAGATTCAGCACTACATCCAGGAGGAGGGCCTCGGCCCCGACGACTTCCTCGGCCGCGAGGAGGACCTCGCGGCGGAGTTCGGCGTCAGCCGTCCCACCCTGCGCGAGGCGCTCAAGCTGCTCGCCAGCGGCAACCTGATCCGCGCCTCGAAGGGCCCAGGCGGGGGCATCTTCGTCGCCCGCACCGCCGACCAGGGGATGAGCCGCAGCCTCAGCAACGCGATCGCGATGATGCTCGAGACCGGCACCGCGACGCTCGAGGAGCTGCTCGACGTGCGACTGCTGCTCGAGACGCCGCTCGCCGCCCGAGCCGCCTACCAGCCCGAGCAGGCGACCCTGACGCGGCTCCGCGAGGCGGTGGCGGACGAGGCCGCCGCGCCCGAGGATCCCGAGACGATGTCGACCGCCGACACCGAGATCCACCGGACGATCGCCGGGGCGGGCGGGAACCGGATGGTGCAGGCGCTCACCGACTGGATCTTCGAGGTGGTCCAGCCTACGCTGATCGAGGCGATCGAGCCCGCGGTCGTCCACTCGGCGATCCTCGATCAGCACGAGGCGCTGCTCGCCGCGATCGAGAAGGGCGACCCCGCCCGCGCCGAGCGCGCGATGAAGGATCATCTGCTGTACCTGCGCGACGTGCTGCGCATGGTCCAGGCCGAGAAGTGATCGCGGTCATCGGCCTCGGCGAGGCGGGCGGCGCGATCGCCCGCGATCTGGCGGCGGCGGGGGCCGGCGTCCGCGGCTTCGACCCGGCGCCCGCGGGCGTGCCCGAGGGCGTGCAGGCGGCGAGCGACGAGCGCGACGCGGCCGCCGGCGCCGACGTGGTCCTGAGCGTCAACTCCGCCGCCGTCGCGGTGCGGGTCGCAGAGGCCGTCGCCCCGGCCCTCGATCGCGACAGCCTGTTCGCCGACCTCAACACCGCCGCGCCGCGCCTCGAGCGGGAGGTGGCGGCGGTCGTCGGCGCCAGCGGCGCGGCCTTCGCCGACGTCGCGCTCATGGCCCCCGTGCCGGGTCGGGGCCTCCATACCCCGGCGCTGGTCTCGGGGCCGGGCGCCGGGCGCTTCGCGAGCACGTTCGGCCCGCTCGGAATGCCGATCACGCCGGTGGGCTCGGAGGCGGGCACGGCGTCCGCGCGCAAGCTCGCCCGCAGTGTGTTCGCGAAGGGGCTCGCGGCCGCGGTGGGCGAGGCGCTCGCGGCCGGCGAGCGGCTCGGCTGCGAGGACTGGCTCTACGCCGACATCGAGCGCACGCTGAGCGCGGCGGACGGCGCGCTGCTTCGCCGGCTGATCGACGGGAGCCGCCGGCATGCCGTCCGCCGCGCCGAGGAGATGGGCGC
Source organism: Solirubrobacterales bacterium (assembly GCA_009379895.1). Taxonomy (GTDB): domain Bacteria; phylum Actinomycetota; class Thermoleophilia; order Solirubrobacterales; family 70-9; genus WHSW01. The sequence goes on along the minus strand of WHSW01000056.1, from coordinate 15,449 downwards.
CGCCGTCGCGCTGCTCGAGGAGCTCGAGATCGAGCCGCGCACCGCGGCCGCCGCGCGGGCTTGGCTGGGGTCGCTCGCCGAGGGCGCGGTCGCGCGGTGAGCGCGGCAGAAGCGACTCCCTCCCCCCGGGCGCGCGAGCTCGTGCGCGGGGCGCTCGATCTGCACGTTCACGTCTCCCCCGACGTGGTCGAGCGGCGGATCGATGACGTCGGCCTGGCGCGGCGCTGTGCCGAGCTCGGCCTGGCGGGCTTCGCGCTCAAGTCGCACTACGTCTCGACCGCCGAGCGCGCCGCCGTGGTGCGCGAGATCGTGCCCGAGGTGACCGTGCTGGGCGCGATCGCGCTCAATCGCGCCGTCGGCGGGATCAACCCGCTGGCGGTGGAGATCGCGGCCCGCGAGGGCGCGCTGATCGCCTGGATGCCCACCGTGGACTCGATCGCCGAGCGCGCGCACCTCGCGCGCCGCGAGCCGGGGGCGAACCTGCCGGTCTGGGCGCAGCTCGAGGCGGAGCTGCGCGAGCGGGGAGTCGGCGTCGACCCGGTCCGGGTGGTGGACGACGCCGGCCTCCCGCTCCCCGGGACGCGCCTGGTCCTCTCGGTCGTCGCGGCGCACGGCCTGGTGCTCGCCACCGGTCACCTCGGCCGCGACGAGATCTTCGCCGTGATCGACGCCGCCGTCGCGGAGGGGGTGCGCGAGATCGTGGTCACCCATCCCGACTACCCGGCGCAGGACCTCTCGCCGGCCGAGCAGGTCGAGCTCGCCGACCGCGGCGCGCTGATCGAGCGCTGCTTCACCACGCCGCACACGGGCAAGTGCACGTGGGAGCGCTGGCTGGAGGGAATCCGGGCGGTCGGGCCGGAGCGCACGCTGCTCTCCAGCGATCTCGGGCAGGTCCGCAACCCGCCGGTCGAGGACGGCCTGGCGCTGATCGCCGACCGGCTGCTGGCGGCGGGCTTCGACGAGTCCGAGGTCCGCGCCATGGCCGTCGACAACAGCCGCCGCGTGGCGGGGTTGGGCGGACCGTGAGCCGGCGACTGCTCGCGATCGGCGCGCACGCCGCCGACTTCGTCTGGCGGGCCGGCGGCGCGCTCGCGCTGGCCGCCCAGGGCGGCGGGACCGCGAGCGTCGTCGCCCTCTCCTACGGCGAGCGGGGCGAGTCGGGCGAGCTCTGGAAGCAGGAGGGCCAGACGGTGGAGAACGTAAAACGGGTCCGCCGGGGGGAGGCCGAGCGGGCGGCGGCCGCGCTGGGCGCCGACTTCCGCTGCCTCGACCTCGGCGACTACCCGCTCGAGGTCGGCGGCGAGGCCCTGGCCCGGCTGGTGGAGACGATCCGCGAGCTGGCGCCCGAGGTGATCGTCACCCATACCGATCGCGACCCGTTCAACCCCGACCACCCGGTGGCCTTCGACGCCGTGCAGCGGGCCCGGGCGTTGGCCGCGGGCGCCGGGGTCGAGAGCGCGTTCGAGACGATCGAGCCGCCGCAGCTGCTGCTCTTCGAGCCCCACCAGCCCGAGCTCTGCAACTTCACCCCGACCACCTTCGTCGACATCACGACGGTCTTCGACCGCAAGCTCGCCGCGATGGCCGAGATGGGCGCGCAAAGCTACCTCCAGACGTACTACGCCCAGCGCGCCGAACAGCGCGGCAACCACGCGCGCCGGGTCTCGGGCGACCGAGAGATCCGCCAAGCCGAGGCGTTTCAGCGGGTTCTGCCCCAGGTGGTCGCGGGTCTGTGAGCGCGGAGCGAGATCAGGGGAACCGTATGTCGGCGGGAAGCGCGAGCCAACGGACCTTGAGCGCCTCGCACGAGGAGCTGGGCCGGCTCGGCTCGGCGACCGTCTACGAGGCTTCCGGGCGCCGAGGGATGGTCGACCTCACGCTCGCGCAGGTGATCGCCGGCTCGCGGGCCTGCGGCCCTGCCCGCACCGTCCTCTGCGGGCAGGGCGACAACCTGATGGTCCACGCCGTCATGGACCGCGCCCAACCGGGCGACGTCCTGGTCCTGACCATGCCAGAGCCCGAGCCCGTGGCGCTGATCGGCGACCTGCTCGCCACCCAGGCGAAGGCGCGCGGCGTCGCCGCGCTGCTCGTCGACGCGGCCGTGCGGGACTCGGAGGAGCTGCGCGCGCTCGGCCTGCCGATCTGGGCGCGCTGGATCCGCGTGCGCGGTGCCACCAAGCGCGCGGTCGGCGCGATCGATGAGCCGGTCGAGGTCGGCGGCGCCCCGATCCGGCCCGGGGACGCTGTCGTCCTCGACGCCGACGGGGTGGCGGTGGTCGCCGGCGAGCGCCTCGAAGCGGTGCTCAAGGCGTCGCGGGAGCGCGAGGAGGCCGAACGGGTCAAGCGCGCGCGGCTCGAGGCTGGTGAGCTCTCCTACGACCTCGACGGGCTGCGCGCCACCGTGGAGGGAGACCCGAGGGATGACCGGTGAGCCGATCCACGACCTCGCCCACATCGGGCACGCCGAGCTGCTCACCCCGCGGCCCGAGGAGAGCCTGGGCTTCTTCGAGCGGGTGCTCGGCATGGAGGTCGAGGCACGGGAGGGACGATCGGTCTTCCTGCGCGGCTGGGGCGACTATCAGCGCTACAGCCTGAAGCTGACCGAGGCCGAGCGGGCCGGCCTCGGCCACATGGCGCTGCGCGCTTGGAGCCAGGACGCGCTCGAGCGCCGGGTGGCGGCGATCGAGGCATCCGGGCTCGGCCATGGCTGGATCGACGGCGACCTCGGCCACGGGCCCGCCTACCGCTTCAGCGACCCGGACGGTCACGCGCTCGAGGTCTACTTCGAGGTCGAGAGGTACTCGCCGCCCGAGCCGCTGCGCCCGGCCCTTAAGAACCAGCCCCAGCGCTACACGGGCCGCGGGGCGGCGGTCAAGCGCCTCGACCACGTCAACCTGCTGGCCGCGGACGTCCGCGCCAACCGCACCTTCGCCGAGGACGTGCTCGGCTACCGGCTCTACGAACGGGTCGAGCTCGACGACGGCAGCGAGGCGGGCGCCTGGCTGAGCCGCTCGATCGCCGCCCACGAGCTGATCTACGTTCGCGACGCGCGCCGCTCCCGGGGACGGCTGCACCACCTGGCGTTCTGGGTCGATACGCGCGAGGAGGTGCTCCGCGCCGCGGACCTGTTCCTCGAGAACGGCGTGCACATCGAGGCGGCGCCGTCGAAGCACACGGTCGCCCAGGGCTTCTTCCTGTACGGGATCGAGCCGGGCGGGAACCGGATCGAGGTCACCAACGGTGGCTACCTCGTCTACGACCCCGACCACCCGCCGACCGTGTGGAGCGAGGCCGAGCGGGCGCGCGGGCAGGCGTGGGGCGTGCGGACCGTCGAGAGCTTCCACACCTACGGGACGCCGAGCGACGAGCCGGTCCCCGGACGCTGAGATGAGTGATCCCGGGTCCGGGATGTCAGGCGCCCTGACAGGCGCGATTGGTAGGCTCGCGCCGTGTCGGAAAGGACGGGCGCGGCGCGGGTTGGCGCGGATCGGCGCTCCGAGGCAGGCGCGGCCCCGCGGCGACTGAGCTACGTGATCGCGCGTCTCGACCGGGCGCTGCGGCGTGAGATCGACGACCGCGTGCGCCCCCACGGGCTGACGATCGCGCGCTACACGGCGCTCTCGGTGCTGGCCTCCCGCGACGGCCTCTCGAACGCCCAGCTCGCCCGGCGCTCCTACATCACCCCTCAGTCGATGAGCCAGGTGATCGCGGCGCTCGAGCGCGACGGGCTGATCGAGCGGACGCCCGACCCCGCTCATCGGCGCATCCAGCGGGCGCGGTTGACGCGCAAGGGCCGGCGCGTGATGGCCGCCTGCGATGCGGCGGTCGGCACCCTCGAGGAGGAGATGCTCCGCGACGTCCCGCCCCGCCAGCGCGAGCTGCTGGCGGCGCAGCTCGCGAGCTGCGTCCGAAGGCTGGGGGCGGGGCTCGGCTCGATCTAGTGCCCTAGGTTGCTCGCCCCGGCTCGTGGGTTGCCCGCCCCGCGCGTCGGGCGAGTTACGCCACCCGGGCGCTCGCAATCAGCCCGACGCGGAGGGCTTGGTCGATCGCGATGAGTTTTGCCGCGCCCCGCGGTCTATAGGGAATATCGTTCGCAGGCGCCGTCCCGCGCCCAACCCCCGATTCCGGCGCTCACGCCGCCGGCCGAAGCGGGGGCAAAGGGGGCTCGAGCCCTCGGGACGCCGGTCTGAGGTTGCCCTTTCCGGTGGGGCGTCGTGAGCGTGAGTCGCGGGGCCGCCGCCACGAGAGGAGCACCAGATGACCAGGCAGAAGTCGTTCAAGCGCCTCGTTCGCGCGCGGATGGAGAAGACGGGCGAGAGCTACACCGCGGCTCGGGCGGTGCTGCTCGCCGCCCCGGAGCCCGCGGGGGCCGAGGCGCCGCCGCTCGCGACCTCGGACGGGGCGATCCGCGAGCGGACCGGGCGCGGGTGGAAGGAGTGGTTCGACCTGCTCGACGCCTGGGGCGCCGCCGAGCGCTCGCACCGCGAGATCGCGCGCTGGGTCGCCGACCAGCAGGGCGTCGAGCCGCTGGCCTGGAACGCCCAGGTGGTGGCCGGCAGCTACGAACGCGCCTGCGGCCTGCGCGCCGTCGGCGAGCGCGCCGACGGCTTCGCGATCACCGCCTCGAAGACCGTGGCGGTGGCCGTCGATCGGCTCTACGAGGCGTTCGTCGACGAGTCGCGGCGCCGGCGCTGGCTGCCCGACGGGCAGCTTCGCGAGCGCACCGCCACCAGGCCGAGATCGGCCCGCTTCGACTGGACGGCGAGACGCGGGTCAACGTCACGTTCCTGGCGAAGGGCGCGGCGAAGAGCACCGTGGCACTCGAGCACGCGCGGCTCGCCGACGCCGAGACGGCCGAGCGGATGAAGGCCCATTGGCGCGCGCCTGACCGCGCTCAAGTCGCGGCTCGAAGGAGGTGCGATCGATCCCTGACGTCAGCGAGTCAAACCCGGAACTCCCGGTCGGCGGCGACGACGACCTCGAGTAGCAGGGGCTCGGCGCGCGCGGTCAGGTCGGCGGTCGCCTCGTCGAGCGCCGCCAGCAGCTCGTCGTGGCCCTCGAGGCGAACCGCCGCGCACCCGAGGCCGCGGGCGATCGCCGCGATCTCGACCGAGCCGAAGGCGGGCCAGGGTGCCGCCTCGCCCTGCGCGCCGGCGAGCAGGTCCATGACCCGGTAACCCCCGTTGGCGAGGACGACGAACAGCACCCCGGCCTCGTAGCGCTGCGCGCTCCAGAGCGACTGGATCGCGTACATCGCCGAGCCGTCGCCGATCACCGCGACGACGGGCCGTTCGGGGAGCGCCATGCGCGCGCCGATCGCCGCCGGCATGCCGAAGCCCAGTCCGCCCATCGCGGCGCCGAGGAAGCCGAGCGGGCGGCGGGCGGGCAGGCGCTCGAGTAACTCGGGGCGGTTCGAGGGCGCCTCCTCGACGACGACGGCGTCGGGCGGCAGCCGCTCGAAGAGCGCCTCGAGCACGTGCCCGGCGCGAAGCGGCTCCCCCGCCGCGGGAGGGGCGGGCGCGGCGGGCCGCGCGAACCCGGCCGGCGCCGGTGAGGAGCGGGGGCCGAGCTCGCGTAACAGCGCCTCGCAGACGGCCGCCGGCGCGGCGAGCAGCGCCAGCTCGGCGGGGCTTCGGTGAGCCTCGGCGGGCTCGTCGGTGACCAGCGCCACCCGCGTTCCCGGCTCGACCAGCGGCCCGGGCTCATACGGGTACTGGCGAAAGACCGGTGCCCCGACGGCGAGGATCACGTCGTGGCCCGCGAGCGCCTCGCGCAGCCGTGCGCGGCCCGCCGGCAGGTGCCCGGCGAACAGCGGATGGTCCTGCGGAAAGCCCGCCCGGGCGCCGAAGGCCTCCTGCCAGACCGGGCAGGCAAGACGCTCGGCGAGCGCCACCAGGGCGGCCCAGGAGTCGGCGTCGTCGGCGCCCGCGCCGACGACCAGCGCCGGTGAGTCCGCCGGCTCGAGCAGCGCCGCCAGCTCGGCCACCGCCGCCGGATCGGGCGCGCGGGCGGCGAGCACTCGGTCGGCGGCGGCGAGCTCGTGGTCCTCACCGGCCGGGGCGAGCCAGTCGTCCATCGGGACGATCACGAGCGCGGGGCCGCGGCCCGTGCGGGCCTCGTGGCAGGCGCGGGCCAGCGCGCCGGGGACGTCCTCGGCGCGCGCGGGCTCATCGACCCAGACCGGGTACTCGCCGGCCAGGCCGCGAAGCCGCCCGGCGAGGAACGGCTCGAGCGCCAGGTGGCGCCGGTCCTGCTGGCCCACCAAGACCACCAGCGGCGCGCGGTTCACCCGGGCGGTGGCCAGCGCGGCGACCGCGTTGCCGAGCCCGGCGGTGGTGTGCAGAAGGACCAACGCCGGCTCGCCGCGACCGATCGCAAAGCCGGTGGCCAGGCCGACGACCGAGCCCTCGTGCAACGCGAGCACGAAGCGGAAGTCGCTCGGCAGGCCGCCGAGGAACGGCACCTCGGTCGAGCCCGGGTTGGCGAAGATGGTCGTCAGCCCGCGCTCGCGCATGACCTCGAACGCGCGCTCGCGCACGGTCGCGCCGGAGCCGCCTCGACCTCCCATGTCAGATCTCTTGACTTGTCATCTCAGGGCTCCTTATATTGATTCCTTCGGGGAAGCGTCGCGCGTTGGCGGCTTCCGACCACGCGAGGAGGAGAACGGGATGAGCACGGAAGTCGTCGAGCCGACCACAGACCAGGCCCTGCTGGGCGACGAGAGCGTCTGGACCGGACGCATCTTCAGCGACGGCTGGACCGACGCACCCGCGACGATCGAGGTCACCGAGCCGGCTACCGGCGAGGTGATCGGCAGTGCCGGGCTGGGCGACCCCGAGACCGTCGCCCGTGCCGCGTCGTCGGCGGCCCGCGCCCAGCGCGACTGGGCCGCCGCGCCGGCGACCGAGCGCGTCGCCGTGGTCCGGCGCGCGGCCGAGCTGCTCGAGCGCCACCGCGCGGAGCTGATCCGTTGGCTGGTCCGCGAGAGCGGCTCGATCCCGCCCAAGGCCGACAACGAAATCTCCGCTTCGATCGGGCAGTTCGAGATGGCCGCCTCGCTGATCTCCCATCCCCTCGGCCACGTCCTGCCCTCGCTCACCCCCGGGCGCACGAGCATGGCGCGCCGGGTGCCCGTCGGCGTCGTCGGCGTGATCTGTCCGTGGAACTTCCCGGTCGTGCTGCCGGCGCGCTCCGTCGGGCCGGCGCTCGCGCTCGGCAACGCGGTCGTGCTCAAGTCCGATCCCAACACCCCGGTCAGCGGTGGCGTCCTCACCGCGCGGATCTTCGAGGAGGCCGGCCTGCCCGACGGTGTCCTGCACGTGATCTGCGGCGGAGCCGAGGTCGGTCAGGCGCTGGTCGAGGATCCGAACGTGAGGATGATCTCCTTCACGGGCTCGACCGCGACCGGGCGCAAGGTCGGCGAGGGCGCGGGCCGCAACCTGAAGCGAGTGGTGCTCGAGATGGGCGGCAACAGCCCGCTCGTGGTGCTCGAGGACGCCGACGTCGAGGCCGCCTCATCGGCCGGCGCCTGGGGCTCGTTCCTGCACCAGGGCCAGATCTGCCTCGCGGCGAGTCGCCACCTGGTCCACGAGAGCATCGTCGCCGAGTACCTCGAGGCGCTGGTCGAGCGCGCCGGGCGCCTGCCGGTGGGCAACCCCGACACCGACGAGGTGGCGCTCGGACCGATCATCAACCAAAAGCAGGTCGAGCGGGTCCAGGGGATCGTCGATCGGAGCGTCTCGCAGGGCGCCACCGCGCTCACGGGCGGCACCCACGAGGGCCTCTTCTACTCCCCCACGGTGCTCGGCGACGTGACCCCCTCGATGCCCGCCTTCACGGACGAGCTGTTCGGGCCGGTCGCCCCGGTGACCAGCTTCCGCGACGACGCAGACGCGGTCGAGCTCGCCAACGCGACCGACTACGGGCTCGCCGCGGCGGTCCAGTCAGGCTCCGAGCAGCGGGCCGCCGCGGTCGCCGAGCAGCTGCGGGCGGGGATGGTCCACATCAACGATCAGACCGTCAACGAGGAGCCGCCCGCGCCGTTCGGCGGCTTCGGTGCCTCGAGCAACGGCGGACATTTCGGCGGCGTCGCCAACCTCGAGCTGTGGACCGAATGGCAATGGGTGACCTCGCGGCCGAAGGCGGAGCCGTTCCCGTTCTGACGACTTGAGATCCTCCCGTGTCCCGATGATCGACGTCGACAGCGTGCGGGCGATCGACGTGCACGTGCACGCCGAGGTCTCCCGCGACGGCCACGATCCGATGCCGCCCGAGCTGCGGCAGGCGGCGCAGCGCTACTTCCGCGACGGGGCCGGCCGGCCGACGGCCGACGAGGTGGCGGCCTACTACCGCGAGCGCGAGATGGCGTGCGTGGTGTTCACGGTCGACTACGAGCTGCGCAGCGGCCGGCCACCGGTCTCCAACGAGGAGGTCGCCGAGGTGGCCGCGGCCAACCCCGACGTGATGATCCCGTTCGCCAGCGTCGACCCGGCGCGCGGCGACGCCGCCGAGCGGGCGAGGCGGCTGATCCGCGACCACGGCGTCAGGGGCTTCAAGTTCCACCCCAACATCCAGGGCTTCTTCCCCAACGACCGCCAGGCCTACCCGCTCTATGAGGTGATCGCCGAGGCCGGGCTGCCGGCGCTCTTTCACACCGGCCACAGCGGGATCGGATCCGGCCTGCCGGGCGGCGGCGGCCTGCGACTCAAGTACTCGAACCCGATCTACGTCGACGACGTGGCGGCCGACTTCCCCGAGCTGCCGATCGTCCTCGCCCACCCCTCCTTTCCCTGGCAGGACGAGGCGCTCTCGATCGCGATGCACAAGCCCGAGGTCCACATCGACCTCTCGGGCTGGTCGCCGAAGTACTTCCCCCCGCAGCTGATCCAATACACGAACACGCTGCTTCGGCGGCAGGTGCTGTTCGGCTCCGACTACCCGATGATCACGCCCGAGCGCTGGCTGCGAGACTTCGAGCGGCTCGAGATCGACGACGAGGTGAAGCCGATGGTGCTCAAGGAGAACGCCGCCCGCCTGCTCGGCCTGCGGCGAAGCGAATGATCGACGCGGGCGTGCCCGCCCCCGACTTCACCCTGGACGACCAGGACGGCCGGCCGGTCGCCCTGTCGACGCTTCGCGGCCGCTGGGTCGTCGTCTACTTCTACCCCAAGGCAGACACCCCGGGCTGCACGGCCCAGGCGTGCGGCGTGCGCGATCACTCCGCCGACTACGCGGCGCTCGACGCGGTCGTGCTCGGCGTCTCGCCCGACCCGGTCGTCGACCTGCGCTCCTTCGCCGACAAGCACGGGCTCGCCTTCACCCTGCTCTCCGATCAGGGAGGCGAGGTCGCCCAGCGCTACGGCGTCTGGGCCGAGCTGTCGATCGGCGACCGGACGTTCTGGGGCAACGAGCGCTCCAGCGTCCTGGTCGATCGCGAGGGCGAGGTGGCGAGGGTATTCCCGCGCGTGCGCCCCGACGAGCACGACGAGCTGGTGCTCGCCGCGCTGCGCGAGGCGACCGCGTCGGCTCCCGGCTGAGCCGCGCCGGGAGGGCAGGGACCGGAGGCGGCTCTCGCCCTCGGTGGGTCGGGCGAGCCGATGGACGACACGCGCTTGTGCAACCGCATGGTTGCGCTAGGGTGCCGACATGAGGCTCCTGGTCCTCGGGGGATCGTCGTTCGTCGGGCGCGCCGTCGTCGACGATGGCCTGGGGCGCGGATGGGCGGTGACGACCTTCAACCGCGGCCACGGTTCCGCCGTCGACGAGCGAGTGGAGCGCCTGCGTGGCGACCGACTTCGCGCCGAGGACCTGGCGCCCCTCACCGCGCGGACGTGGGACTTCGTCGTCGACACGTGGCTGGGAGCTCCTCGGGCGGCCCGCAACAGCGCCGCGGCGCTCGCGGATCGCGCGCGGCGGTACCTGTACGTGTCGAGCGGCTCGGTCTACGCGCCCCCGCCGCCGTCGCACGGCGACGAGTCCGCGCGGACCGTAGCCGCGGCGCCCGATGCCGAGCACGGCGACTACGCCTCGCGCAAGCGAGGGTCCGAGATCGCGATCGAGGCGGCGTTCGGCGATCGCGCGCTCCTCGCTCGGGCGGGAACGATCCTCGGCCCGCACGAGGACGTCGGGCGGTTGCCGTGGTGGCTGCTGCGCATGGACCGCGGCGGTGAGGTCCTGGCGCCGGGCCCGGCCGACCTCCCGCTTCAGTACATCGACGCGCGCGACCTCGCGAGCTGGCTTCTTGACGCCGCCTCGGACCGCCTCGGCGGCGCGTTCAACGTCGTCAGCCGCTCGGGCCACGCGACGATGGGCACGCTGCTGGGCGCCTGCCGCCGGGTCACCGGTGACGCCGCCGTGCTCACGTGGCTGGAGCCGAGCGACGTCCGGCGTGCCGGCATCGAGGCGTGGTCGCAGCTGCCGATCTGGCTGCCGCCCGATCACGAGTACCGGGGGCTGCATGAGGCAAACGTCGAGCGCGCCCATGCGGCGGGCCTGCATTGCCGTCCGGTGGCGGGCACGGTCGCCGACACGTGGGAGTGGCTGCTGGCGCTCGACAAGCGGCCGCCCCTTCGTTCGGACCTCGACCCGCCCGGGCTCGACGCCGCAACCGAGCGCGCCGCGCTCGCCGCATTGCACGACGAGCGCGGCCCAGCCTGAGGGGCGTCACCGATCGGCCGCGGCCGCCAGGCCCGGCCCGGGCTCCGCATCGCGACCGTCGCCCGCTATGCCCTCGGCGTCGTCCGAGCGCGGCTGCGGGCGATCGAACAGGTCATCGCGGCGAAATTCGTTCTCTGCATGACCGAAAGGGTCACCCGGGCCCGGGACGCGCTCGCCGCCGAGCGCCGGCGCCCAGTCGATGACCGAGCTCTACCCCGACTACGCCTTCGAGGGGCCCGACGGGGTCGTCAAGCTCGCTGGCGCCCGCCGTGGGCGCGTTCTGGCTCGCGCTGCGCTCGCGGCCCGGCCCTATCCCGGGAGCCGATCCACGATCTCGGCCAGGTCGGCCGTCCTCGACATGTGCGGGCGGCTCGAACTCGAGGGGCCCGGGCTCGGCGCGCAGGTCGTCCAGGCGACCGCGCCGGGCTGCGCGAGGCGACGGCGTCGGCTCCCGGCTGAGCCACGCCACGGCGAGCGAGCTCTGCCGCTCGCTCGCCGTACGGGCGCACCCGATCAGCCGTCGCCGACGAGCAGCGGGTCGAGGTCGGGGGTCTCCTCGATCAGCTCGGTCTCAAGCAGCGCTGCGGCGATCACGTCGAGGGTGCTCTCCCCCTCCGTGTCATAGCGCGAGAGGATGATGTCCCGCGCGAGCTCGGGGGTGATCTCCGTGTACTCGGGGATCACCTCGCGGAGCTCATCGGGGTGCTCCTCGGCGTACTGGTTGGAGCGGACCAGGGCCTCGGAGAGGCGCTGCGCGACGTCGGGGTTCTCCTCGGCCCACTGCGCGCTCGTGAAGAAGCCCGCCTGGATCGCCCCGGGGATCGCCTCCTCGCAGGGGAACGAGATGACACGCCCGCCCTGCTTCTTCGCCAGGGTCAGGAACGGCTCCACGAGGGCGGCCGCGTCGACGCGTCCGGCGTCCATCGCGGAGAGCATCTCGGGCGGTGGGATCTCCAGGATCTCTACCCCTTCCGGTTCGAGCCCCTGCTTCTCCAGCGCACCGGCGATGCACAGGTACTGCAGCCCGGTCACCGTGATCGCGGCGAGCTTGGCCCCCTTGATGTCCGCCAGGGTCTCGATCTCCGAGTCCTTGGGCACGACGATTGCGCTGGTCCCGGTCTCGCTGCCCTCCGGGTAGGTGTGGCCCTTGCTGACCGGCGCGCCGTCCGCGCCCAGGATCCTCATCGGAAGCCCCTTGGCCGCCGCGAGGATCGGGCCGTCGATGCCACCGCTGGCCACGTCGTACTGACCCTTGAGGACGGCCGGCACGACGGCTGACCCGCCGGCGCCGACCTGCTCGAGCTGCAGGTCGATCCCAGCCTCCTCGAAGAACCCCTTCTCATTGCCGAGCACCATCGCGGCGTCCGAGGCCGTGCCGAGGTAGGCCATCGTCACGCTGACGGGCTCCTCATCGGCGGCCTGGTTCGCCGCCGGCTCGGCGCCCTCTCCCTCGTCTCCACCACAGCCGGCGAGCGCTCCGACGGTCAACAGACACACCAACAACGCCGGCAACGGCCACTTGCGTCCTACGGACATGAACTCCTCCTCGGGAATCGACTCACTCTTCAACCTCTTGGGCCGCCTGGCCGATGGCCGCGATCGCCTCGATCTCCACGAGCTGGTCGGGCGAGACGAGGCGGGAGACCTCGACCATGCTCGAGGCGGGGTACGGCTCGCTGAAGTAGCGGCTCCGGACCGCGGCGACCTCGCGGAAGCGCTCCACGTCGCGGACGAACACCGTCAGCTTCACGACGTCCGCGAGGACGCCGCCCGCCTCATCGACAAGGCTCTCGATCGCCTCCAGGATGACCTCCGTCTGGCGGCCGACGTCGCCGGCGCCCACCGTCTGGCCGTCGGGGCCTCGGGCGGTCAGGCCGCTGATGAACAGCAGCGGGCCCGCGGCGTCGACCCGCAGCGCCTGGGACATCTGCGCTCCGGGCATCGCGAGCTTCGGCGTGGTGACCGGCGTGATCGCCATCCAATCCACCAGTCCCTAGCCGGCGCCCGGGAAGGGCATCTCGCGCGCCACCAGCGACCCGGTCATGGTGGCCGCCTCGGACAGCAGGAACATGAGCGGCCCGACGGCGTCCTGCGGGCGGTCGAGCGGGATTGTCGTGCCCCCGGGGTTGGCCGTCCGGAACTGCGGGGTGTCGATCGCGCCGGGGCGGAAGACGTTGACGCGGACGCGGGCGTCGGCCACCTCGCGCGCCAGGGTCTTCGCGAAGGAGCGCACCGCGCCCTTGGACGCGGTGTACCCGCCGGCCAGCGGCTTGCCGGTGTCCGCCGTGCCCGACGCGAAGAGGACGATCGAGCCACCGGCCTGCCGCTTCATCGTGGGGAGCACCGCCTGGCAGCACCAGACCACGCCGTTGAGGTTGACGTCGATGACGCGCTGCCACTCCTCGGGGCTGATCTCGTCGATCCGCGCGAGCGGCTGGACCACCGCAGCGCACACCAGGCCGTCGAGGCGACCGTGCCGCTCCACCACGTCGGCCACCGTCCGCTGCACCTCGTCGCGCCGTGACACGTCCATGCGCACGGCCTCACAGCAGCCCGGCCCGCCGCCCTCCGCGGCCAGCGCGCGGGCACCCTCCTCGTCGACGTCGGCCACGACGACGGTCGCTTGACGGCGGCGCAGCTCCACGCTCAGCGCCGCCCCGATGCCGTTGGCGCCCCCGGTGACCAGGATGACGCTGCCACTGAAGTCGAACGCGGCGCGGGTCACGCCGGGACCGCCTCGAGGGCGCGCTCGGTGGAGACGAGGATCTCGCAGCCGGTCGCGGTGATCAACACGGGATCACCGAGCACGTGGTAGCCGGCCAGCGGCGTGTAGGTGTTCGGGTGCACGATTACCACGGCGTTCTCGTCGAGGACGGTGTCCACGCCCTCGACGATCGGGACCTCGTCGAGGTGCAGGCCGTGCCCGTGGCCGCGCACGCGCGTGTACTCGGCGCTGCAGTACCCGCCGTAGCCGTGACGGCGGAAGACGTCGTTCTCCGCCTTCGCGATGTCGTGCGCGGTGACCCCCGCGCGGGCGGCGGCCAGACCGGCGGCCACCGCCTCGTCGAAGAGCGCGAAGGACTCCCGCTGCCCGTCGCTGGGCGTGCCCAGCACCGCCGAGCGGCAGATCTGGGCCCAGTAGCCGTTGACGCGCGGCGTGAGCTCGGTGCGGACCATGTCGCCGGGCCGCAGCCGCCGCTCCGAGGGCGGCGTCATGCCGAGCACCTCGTCGCCGCCCGAGGCGATGAGCATGAAGTTGTCCTCCGCGCCGCCGGCCTTGAGCGCGCTCTCGACCTCGGCGATCAGCTCGTACTCGGCGAGGCCCGGCCGCAGCGCCGCGGTGAACGCCCGCCAACCCTCGTCGCAGAGCACGGCGCAGCGGCGCAGCTGGGCGATCTCCCAGGCGCTCTTTACGAGCCGGACCCCGCTCAGCAGCCCGCTCGCCGACACCAGCTCCGTCCCGGCCAGCGCTCGCCGCAGCGCGGCCGCGATGGCGCTGGGCAACAGCTCCAGGTGACCCACTCCGAGGCGCTCGGGCGGGCCGCCGTCCTCGCGCAGCCGCTCGGCCAGCCGAGCGGCCCCGGGGACGTCGAGGGGCCGAACGTCGTCGATCCACCCGGCCGCGCGTACGTTCTCCGCGTCGGCATCGGTGAGCGTCACGGCGCATGGCTCGCCGCCGGCCGGCAGGTAGGCGAACGAGAAGCTGCTCTCGACCGTGGCTCCGGCGAGGTAGTGGACGTCCTCGCGGCGCCACCCGGGAGCGAAGGCCAGGAGGCCGTCGATCCCCTGCCCGGCCATCGCGTCCCGCAGCCGGCCGTAGCGCCAGTCGCGTTCGCTTCGCTCGATGCGCGCGATCACGTGGCGCTCAGGGTCGGGGACGCCTCGCGCGTGCCGTCCAGCGCCGCGCGGACCTCGCGGGCGGGGAGCACGTCGCCGTACTTCATGTGGATGTCGAAGAGGGACACCGCGTGGGAGACGCGCACGCGGTCGGCGACGCACTCCTCGGGGACCGTCACGCGGAGGTTGTGCGAGAAGGCATCGACCGCCGTCGCCCGGATGCAGCCGCTGGTGACCATGCCGGTGAGGACCACCGTGTCGACGCGAAGGAAGCTCAGCAGGCTGGCGAGCTCGGTCCCGAAGAAGGCGCTCGGCCGGCGCTTGCGGATCACCGTCTCGTGCGGCTCGGGCACCAGCGGGGGCACGATCTCGTGCGGGTCGGGCAGGTCCGCGGCCGCCCTGCGCCCGCTGGACTTCCACAGTCCCCGCTCCGCGGCATTGCGGCTGGGCTGCCCGCCGGTGTAGATCACCGGCAGCCCGTGCTCGCGGGCGGCGGCGATCAGGCTCGCGATCGCCTCGGCGCACGGCCATCCGGTGGCCCCGTGCCCGAGCGGGAAGCGGTCGTCCACGAACGCGTAGGTCATGTCCACGACGAGTAGCGCGGGGCTTGCGCCCATCCCCTGGCGGGTTCCCCACTCCCGGCCCATCTCGGCCAGGTCGTCCGCGGGGATGACGTCATCCCAGACGGGCATCCCGCCTCCTTTCGGTCAGGCGGACGGGCCCAGCTGCCCGCACGAGGTAGGTGTCGGCGACGGCCGTCCGCCCGCCCGACCCCGCCTGCGCCTCCACGCGCAGCGCCACGGCGGCGCCCTCGGGGAGCGGTGCGTCGGGCTCGGCGAGCGCGCGGTAGGCGCCGTCCATCACCTCGCCGAAGTGGTCGGCGCCCTGGCGCATGCTTGGGGGAAGCGCCGAGTCGGCCTCGTCGGGATCGTGGATGTAGACGATGTCGACGCGGT
>WHSW01000569.1 GCA_009379895.1 Solirubrobacterales bacterium | reverse complement strand
GATGGCGCACCGGAGCCGGGATCGATACCTGGCCGCCCTTCGAGATCTTCATGCGTTTCCTCATAGCTCATGAAACTTACCATGAGCACGCGGGGCGGCGCCGCTCAGCCGGACTCGGCGATCTCGATGAACGCCGCGCAGCGGGCGCGCTCGCGCTCGGCCTGCTCGGCCGCGGCCGAGCCCTCCTCGGCGTCGGCGAGGCGCCGCTCGGCGTCGTCGAGGCGGCCCCGCAGCTCGGAGCCGTCGAGCTCGTCGGGCGGGATCGCCTCCGCGATCAGCACCCGGGCGCGGTTGGCGAACACCTCGAGCCAGCCCTCGCCCTGCGCGTAGCGGTCGACCTCGCCCTCGGATCGGTGCAGCCGCAGCTCGGCCGGGACGAGGCGGGCGATGGTCGGGATGTGGTTGGCGAGGATGCCGATTTCGCCGACCGCCGTGCGCGTCGAGAGCTGGACCAGCTCGCCCGAGAACACCTCGCCCTCGGGCGTCAGGACCTCGGCCTCGAGCAGGTTGCTCAAGCCGGGGCC
>WHSW01000568.1 GCA_009379895.1 Solirubrobacterales bacterium | reverse complement strand
ATGCGCGCCAGGTCGACGTAGACCGGCTTGCCGCTGATGTCCAGGCCGAGCCAGGCCATGAGCGGGCCGGCGTGCGCCGGGAACTCGCGCAGGATGTCGCCCAGGGTGACCAGCGAGGCCTCCTGGTTGGGGACCTCCACGCCGACGGCCTGCTTGCCCGGGATCGGGGCGATGATGCGCAGCTCCTCGCGCGCGGCGAGCGCGTAGGCGAGGTCGTCGCGCAGGGCGGTGACCCGCCCGACCTTGGTCCCCGGCGCCAGCTGCAGCTCGTAGCGCGTCACCCGCGGGCCGCTGACCGTGCCGGAGACCTTGGCCTCGATGCCGAAGTGGCCGAGGGCCTCCTCCAGCACCCGGCTGGTGGCGGCGATCCGCTCCTCGGGCTGGCTGGTCGGGCCGGTGGACTGGCGCAGCAGGCTGGACGGTGGCGGGCGATAGGCCGTGGCGCTCTTGGCGGCCGGGGCCGGGGCCGGGGCGTCGTCGTCCTCCAGCAGGTCGTCGCGCTCGTCGGGCTCCACGGCGCGGGGG
>WHSW01000567.1:298-525 GCA_009379895.1 Solirubrobacterales bacterium | reverse complement strand
TGGTCCGCCTCGCGCTCGATCTGGTGCGCGAAGTCGTGCACCGCCTCCGGTTCGTCGGCGCCGCCGGAGGCCAGCGTCTCGGCCAGCAGCTTGATCGAGGTCAGCGGCGTGCGCAGCTCGTGGCTGATGTTCGCGACGAAGTCGCGCCGCATGCGCTCCATGCGCCGCAGCGGCGTGACGTCGCGCAGCGAGAGGACCAGGCCTCCGGCCTGGAGCGGCACGGCCTC
>WHSW01000567.1:0-288 GCA_009379895.1 Solirubrobacterales bacterium | reverse complement strand
TCCACCGCGAACCGCCGCGCGCCGAGGTGACCCAGGTCGGCCTCGCCGGTGCGCGGGGCGCGTGCCCGCAGGGCATCGCGGGCCACCGCGTCGAGCGCCGCCGAGCCGAAGGCCGCGATGAGGCTCATCCCCGGGAGGTGGCCCATCGACCGCTCGGCGAGCGCGGCACCCTCCGGCCCCACCCGGCGGATGCGCAGGTCCTCGTCCGCGGTGAGCAGGACGTCCTCCCCGTTGCGTGCCAGCAGCGCCTCGAAGGCCGCCGCGGCCGCCGGGTCGATCATCGGTCCT
>WHSW01000566.1:261-525 GCA_009379895.1 Solirubrobacterales bacterium | reverse complement strand
GGGCGACGGCGCCGTGGCCGCCATCGAGGCCTACGAGGACAGCGGTAACGACTACCCGGTGATCTCCGGAGAGGACGAGCTGTCGTTCATGCGCAAGTGGCAGGACACCGGGCTGACCGGTCTCGCTCCGGTGTACTCCAACTTCCAGTGGCGCACACCGATCGAGGCCGCTATCCAGATCTGGAACGGCGAGGAGGTGCCCAGCGAGTGGGTCCTTCCACAGGACCCGATCACGGTAGACGAGCGGGACGACTTCCTCGACCG
>WHSW01000566.1:0-251 GCA_009379895.1 Solirubrobacterales bacterium | reverse complement strand
CCCGGACGTGTGGCAGGACCGCTGACCGATGGTCCGTCCGCTGGGGGTCAACACCTGGGTCTGGACGTCGCCGCTGACGGACCGGCGCCTGGCTGAACTCGCCCCGAAGGTTCGCGACTGGGGGTTCGACGTGATCGAGCTCCCGGTCGAGAACCCGGGCGATTGGGACCCCGGCCGGGCCGCTCGCCTGCTGGCCGACCTCGGCCTCTCGGCGACGGTCGTCCTGGTCATGGGACCCGGCCGGGAGCTGG
>WHSW01000565.1 GCA_009379895.1 Solirubrobacterales bacterium | reverse complement strand
GGCGGACGGCCGTGCTGCCCACCAGCCCGAGTTGGTCCTTGACGGCGGCGCCGGCCTTTTCGAGCGCCAGCTTGGTGATGTGGCCGAGGATGAGCTGCTCGGTGAACTCCTTCGAGCCGACGGTCAGCGACGCTCCCGAGAGGTCGACCCCCTCCGGGATGCCCTTGTCGTCCAGCCACTTCTTGGCCACCGCTTTGGGGTCCTGACCGTCGACGTCGACCCGGGCGTTGAGGGCGACCATCGTGTCGTCGTCGAGTGCCTCGGCGATGGGCGCGAACAGCTTTTGGATCTCGGGATGCTGCTCTAGCACCTCGGTGCGGACATTCAGCGAGCCGTTGTACGGCGGAAGAAGCGCTCCTCGTCCTCGAGGACCGTGAGGCCGAGCCCGGCTACCCGGCCGTCGGTGGCGAAGATCGACCCGAACGTGCAGTTGCCTCGATCAACCTCGGTGTACACGAGGCTGTCCTCATCGAGCGCCCGAACATCCGACGCGGGGAACTCGAAGCCGTAGGCCTCCTCGAGGCC
>WHSW01000564.1 GCA_009379895.1 Solirubrobacterales bacterium | reverse complement strand
GCCATCCGCGCGGTGGTCGGCCAGCAGGTGTCCACCGCGGCGGCCCGCACCCACGCCGCCCGCCTGGTCGCGGCACACGGCGACCTGGTCAGCGATCCTACTGGTGGTCTCACGCACCTGTTCCCTGCGCCGCACGCGCTCGCCGAGCTCGACGACGCGGCCTTCGCCGTGCCGCGCTCGCGACGCCAGACCCTGGTGGCGCTCGCGCGGGCACTGGCCGCCGGCGACATCGATCTCGAGGTAGGCAGCGACTGGCGGCGGGCGCGCGACTTGCTCGGTGCGCTGCCCGGCGTCGGGCCCTGGACGGTGGAGAGCGTGGCCATGCGCGCCCTTGGTGACCCCGACGCGTTCCCGCCCACCGACCTCGGGGTCCGGGTCGCCGCCCGCGAGCTCGGCCTGCCGGCTGCGCCTGCCGCGCTCATCCGGCGCGCCGCGGCCTGGCGTCCCTGGCGGGCGTACGCCGTGCAATACCTCTGGGCCACCGGCGGCCATGCGATCAACCAGCTACCCGCCTGACGACGACACG
>WHSW01000563.1:272-526 GCA_009379895.1 Solirubrobacterales bacterium | reverse complement strand
GTGCGTCCGACGAACGGCTGGAGCTTCTCCGCGATCTCCTGCGCGGCGTCGCGTGGCTGCTCGTCACGCGGACGGCGCGGGAAGTCGACGATCTGGCTGATCGGCACAAAGCCGCGCACGCCGAGGTCGACGATCAGGCCGCCCTTGTTGTGGTCGATGACGCGGGCCTCGACGATCTCGCCGGCATCGAAGCGCTCCTGCATCCCGCGCCACTTCCGCTCGAGCCCGGCGCGTCGCAGTGACAGGACCGCGTG
>WHSW01000563.1:0-262 GCA_009379895.1 Solirubrobacterales bacterium | reverse complement strand
TCGACGACATCGCCGTGCTTCAGGCTCTTGACCTCGTTCTCCGGGTCGTCGAGGAGCTCGGCCATCGTCATCGGCTCGGCGCGAGGCGCCGGCTCGGCGACCTCCGGAGCGACCTCGACGGCGGCGGTCTCTGGCGTCTCGTCGACCGATGCAGGGGGCTCGACCTCCGCTTCCGCTCCCGGGGCCGCTGCCTCCGGTCCATCGGCCTCGGTCGCGACCGACGCCTCGGCCTCGGTTGCCGGATCGGCAATGGCGGGCTCGA
>WHSW01000562.1 GCA_009379895.1 Solirubrobacterales bacterium | reverse complement strand
GGTCCGCTGCGCGGGTGTGGTCTGGTTGTGCCGCCACGCGGTCTGGCAGGCCTCGGAGCAGAAGTCCGGCGACGGCGCGTCATCGAGCGCGCCACCACATTGCGCGCACTGCTGTGGCCCGAGGGCGGTGTCGATCGCGGCCAGGGTGCTGTCCATGTTGGTCATCACGCGGCCACCTCCAGGTGGTCAGTGCCGGTGTCGGTCGGGGTGAGCGCGGTTTGGTAGCGGCGCCACAGCTCGTCGATCCGGGCGGTGTCGTCGGCCAGCTCGGCGAGCACATCGGTGGGGCTGTGCTCGACCGCCTGCATCAGTCGGCGGGCGTGCTCGGCCACCGCGCGGCGCCACGCGGCTTCGAGCACCACCGCCTTGAGCCAGTACGCATGGTTGGGTGTCGAGGCTTGGCTGGCGCCGTAGGTGTCGGTGAGCCATTTGCCGAGCCATTCCCGGCGGGTGCCGGGGGCGCGGCCGGTGATGACGGCGTGGGAGAACACGGCCACCGGCGCCGGGTCGTGTCCGGCCGCCACGAGTT
>WHSW01000561.1 GCA_009379895.1 Solirubrobacterales bacterium | reverse complement strand
CCATATGGCCGCATATGACAGTGGCCGAGAACATCGCGTACCCGCTGAAGGTCAGAAGGGTCAAGAGGGCAGCGGTCAGGGAAGCGGTCGACCGCGTCATGACGCTGGTCGGGATGGGTGGTATGGCGGACCGGCCGGCCACCCAGCTCAGCGGCGGTCAGCAGCAGCGGGTCGCGCTCGCCCGGGCCCTGGTGTTCGAGCCCGATCTCTTGCTGCTGGACGAACCCTTCAGCAACCTGGACGCTCGTTTGCGGGCAGAGATGCGTGCCGAGGTGAAGGTCCTTCAGCGCAAGCTCGGCGTCACCATCCTGTTCGTCACCCACGACCAGGCCGAGGCCTTGAGCCTGTCAGACCGCGTCGCGGTGATGCGTGACGGGCGCGTCGAGCAGCTCGCCACGTCCGAGGAGCTGTACGAGAGCCCGCGGACCAAGATGGTCCGTGACTTCCTCGGCCAATGCATCACGCTCCGGGGCGAGGCGGCCGGCCTCGCTGGCGACGGCCTCGCGGCGGTCAGGCTGCTCGAGGGAGG
>WHSW01000560.1 GCA_009379895.1 Solirubrobacterales bacterium | reverse complement strand
TACTGCGCGCGTCGGACGGTTTCACCCGCCGGGCGAACGCGTGCCTGCCGCTGTCCGACCCGGACCGCCCGCTAACAGCCGCGATCGACGAGGTGGAGCGGTGGTACGACGCCCGCAGCCTCGCGCCGACGTTCCAGCTGCCGCTACCACTTGGTGTCGCCCTCGGTGCCGTGCTGGACGAACGTGGCTGGCTGGTCGCATCGGAAGAAGTCCTGGTGATGACCTCGCCGCTGGGCGCCGTGGCCGATCAGGTCCGGGCTGACCTGCCGCCGGTGCAGGTGATACCGGAGCCGGACGACGCCTGGCTGGCCGGCTACCACTACCGCGGTAGGACGCTGCCACCGGCCGGCCGGGAGGTGCTGATCAATGCCGAGATCGTCGGCTTCGCAACGGTGGACGAGGCCGGCCGGCGAGTGGCGATCGCACGTGGCGCGGTGACCGACGCACCGTCCGGACGGCGCTGGCTGGGCGTAACAGCCGTCGAGGTGGACCCGGACGAGCGCCGACGTGGGCTCGGCTCCCACGTCGTC
>WHSW01000055.1 GCA_009379895.1 Solirubrobacterales bacterium | reverse complement strand
CTATATCGCCCACCCGTTCGACCCCGGCCGTTCCGACGACATCCACAAGCGCGAGCGCAACGCCGCGATCAAGCGGCTGGCGATCGCCGGGCTGGGCATGATGCAGGTGATGATGTACGCGCTGCCGACCTACACCGCGCTGCTCGAGCTGCGCAGGCTGCTCGCCGCGCGCGGCCTGGCCGAGGAGTACTGGCGGTGAGCGCGCTGAGGTCGGGCGACTTCTCGTCGCCTGGCGACGACAACTCGCCCGAGGACGCCGAGGGCCGTCGCGCCGGGCCTCGGCGAGCCGGCGACGGCCTCGAGGACGAGGTGACCTGGCAGGACGTCGAGTGCGGCTCCTACGCGGCCGATCTGGTGCTCTGGTCGCAGCTCGCCCGCGAGGCGGCCGGGCCGGTGCTCGAGCTCGGCGCGGGCTGCGGGCGCGTCGCCCTGCGCCTCGCCGCGGAGGGCGGCGAGGTAACCGCGCTCGATCACTCTGCCGCGCTCGTCGCGGAGCTCGAGCGGCGGGCCGGCGCCCGCGGGCTGGAGCTCGAGACGGTGGTCGCCGGCGCGGGCGACTTTCGCCTCGACCGCAAGTTCGCGGCGATCATCGCGCCGATGCAACTGCTCCACCTGCTCGGCGGCGCGCCCGGCCGGGCCCGCATGCTCGTCCGGGCGCGCGCCCACCTGGCGCCCGGCGGGGCGCTCGCCGCAGCGCTGCTCGCCGAGCGGCCCGGGCCCCCGGCGCCGGGGGCGCCCCCTCCCCTCCCCGACGTCGCCGAGCGCGATGGCTGGGTCTACTCGAGCCTGCCACTCGAGGTCCGCCCGCTCGCCGGCGCGCTCGAGGTCCGCCGCCTGCGCCAGGTCGTCGCGCCGTCCGGCGAGCTCAGCGAGGAGGTCGACGCGGTCCGGCTCGACCCGCTCGACCCCGACCGCTTCGAGGCCGAGGCGGCCGCGGTCGGCCTGCGCGCGCGCGAGCGGCTCGCCGTCGCCGCCACCGACGACCACGTCGGCTCGGTCGTCTGCGTGCTGGAGGTTGCGTGATGGAGCTGCGGTTGCTCGCGCTCTACCCGGAGCAGATGAACATCTACGCCGACCGCGGCAACATCCTCTTTCTGCGGCGCCGCTGCGAGTGGCGGGGGATCGGCTTCGAGCTGGCGAGCGCCGGGCCCCGCGAGCGCTTCGACCCCGCGGCCCACGACCTGATCTATGTCGGCGGAGGCCAGGACCGCGACCAGCGCCTGGTCGCCGCCGACATGCTCGAGACCAAGCGCGAGGCGCTCGCCGCGTCGGTCGACGACGGCGCCGTGGTGCTCGCGGTCTGCGGCGGCTACCAGCTGCTCGGTCACAGCTACCAGCTCGGCGACGAGCGGATCGCCGGACTCGGGCTGGTCGATCTCGAGACCGTGCGCGAGCCGGGCCCGCGGCTGATCGGCAACGTCGCGATCGAGCCCGCGGCGGACCTGGCCGGGCGCGCGCTCGCCTCCGGGTCGGGCGGCGCCGGCGGGGGCTCGCCGGTCATCGCCGGGTTCGAGAACCACGGCGGGCGCACCCACCTGGGCCCCGGCGCCGAGCCGCTGGGGCGGGTGCTCGAGGGCCATGGCAACAACGGCCGCGACGGGCTCGAGGGCGTGCGCCGCGCGAACCTGATCGGGACCTATCTGCACGGCCCGCTGCTGCCCAAGAACGCGTGGCTCGCCGACCGGCTGATCGCGCTCGCCCTCGCCCGGCGCGCGGGAGCCGAGCCCGAGCTCGCCCCGCTCGACGACGCGCTCGAGGCCGGCGCTCACCGCAGCGCCCGGGCCGCCGCGAGGCGGGGCTGAGCCGCCTCGTCAGCCGCGGGCAAACTGCCCGTGAAAGCCGAACGGGATGCGGTTCGGGGCCTGCGCGCGGCCGAGCTCGTCGAGGCTGGCCGCGTCGAGCACGAGCAGGAACGAGCCCTCGGTGCGGCCGTCGAGGACCACCGAGAGCAGCACGCCCTCGTCCTCGCCCTCGGCGTCCGGGGCGGCGACGAACACCGGCTCGCCGGGATAGCAGCCGTCCTCCGACCAGACCGTCGTCTCGCGTCGCTCGAGGTCGGCCCTGACGATCCGGTCGATCCAGCCCGTCTCCCCCGCACCGGTTCCCCAGACGTAGCGGTAGCGGCGCTCGCTCGCGCGCGAGTAGTTGATCCGCGGCAGCTCGAGGGGCTCCTCGACGAGCCGCTCGTGCGCGACCGTGCCGGCCGCCGGCGCGACCCGGAAGCGGCGCAGCTCGGGCTTGGTGATCGGCTTTCCGGCGCGGAGGCGGTCGAGGTAGAGATCCTCGACGATCCCGGCGTCGGGGTAGGCGCAGAGGTCGACCACGACCTCGTCGCCGTCCTCGTAGGCGTTGACGTGATGAAAGCAGAAGAAGGGGTCGGTCTCGAACGGGCCGGTCGCCTCGCCGGTCGCGCGGTCGACGAGCGTGAACCGGGTTCCCAGCGACGGCTTCCAGTGGTAGTTCTCGATGTAGGGCCGGCCGCCGAGCGCGAGCTTGAGCGGGTTGACGACGAACGGGAACTCGGCGAGGACCAGCCACCGCTCGGTGAGGCCGAAGGAGTGCATGTAGGCCGGCTCGCGGACCCCGACCGAGCCGATCACCTCGGGCTCGGTGGCCTCCGGGCGGACGAGGAAGAACCGGTAGCTGCTGCGCGGGCCGAGCTTCACCGCGTAGTTGAGCATCCCGCCGCTGGCCCGGTCGCGGTGCGGATGCGCCGTGGTCAGCATCCCCGGGACCTTCCACGCGACGCCGGCCGCCGCCAGCGTCTCGGGGTCGAACTCGACCGGGATCGGGGTCTCGGTCATCGCCACGAAGCGCTCGCCGAGCCGGGTCAGGTTGACGTTCGGGTTGTCGGTCAGCTTCGGCGTAAACGCGCTCGATACGCGCTGGAACAGCGAGCGGCAGGGATCGGTGGCGAACTCCGGGTAGGCGAGCTTGCCCCGCTCGCGCGCGGCGCGGTAGGCGCGGGTCTCGAGGAACCGGCTGGCGTAGGAGACCGACCCCTGGTCGAACGAGAATCGGTGCAGCATCGCGAAGCCGTCGAACCAGTGGCGCATCGGATGCTCGCCCGCCTCCCAGAGCGCCGGGCCGGTGCGGATCAGCGATCCGGCCAGCCACGCCGGCAGCTCGCCCTCGAGCGGCAGGGCCTCGACCTCGGACTCCTCGGTCAGCGAGCGAAATCCCGGCGCGGGCGAGGCGGTGGTGGAAGAAGTGGCGGGGTTGGCGGCGCCGGTGGCGGCCGTGGGGCTGGTGGTGAGCTCGGCCATGGTTCCTCCTGTATCGTTCGGTCCGAACCATTCAGACCGTACCGTATTCTCCCCTGCCATGTCGGAAGCTCGACTCAGCCCCACCTCCTACGTCGTCCTCGGCCTGGTCGAGACGATGCAGCCGGCGACCCCGTACGAGATGAAGCGGGCGGCCGCGAGCGGCGTCTCGCAGATCTGGTCGTTACCCCACACCCAGCTCTACTCCGAGAGCGCCCGCCTGGCCAAGCTCGGATACGTCGACGAGCAACGCGAGCCGGGCGGGCGCCGCCGGCGCATCTACCGGCTCACGCCACAGGGGTCGCGGGCGCTCGACGCATGGCGGGACGAGACCACGACCGAGCTCTACGAGCTTCGCGACGCCGGCCTGCTGCGGCTCTTCTTCGGCGCCGACCCGCGCCGCCTGGCGCCGGTCCAGCTCGAGGCCCACGAGCGCAAGCTGCGTGCCTACGAGGAGCTTCGCCGGAGCGGCGAGGGGCAGCTGCCGGAGGCGGCGAGGCTGACGCTCGACGCGGGCATCGGCCACGAGCGCGAGTACATCCGCTTCTGGTCGGGGCTCCGCGGGGGCGCCGAGCGGTAGGCGGGCGCCCGCCGCGAACGACCGCTCGCTCGATGCGCGCCGGGGTGCACCCCGGCGAGGATCGTGCTCCAGGAGTCTCTCGTGGTCACGGGATCTCGACCTCTTGAACCGGCGAGACCTCGCTTCGCGCGGCGATCCATTCGGGCAACAGAGCCAGCGCCGCGTCGCGGTCAGACGCCTCGACCCGCCACCAGATCGAGTGGTCGCCCTCGATGCAGGAGCTCAGCGTCCGGTGGCTGCGCAGCGGGCTTTCAAATCCTCGCCACGCGGCGAACGCCACTCGGCAGAGCGAGAGATCGTGGCGGTGGGTGATCAGGAAGGTCGCCATCGACGGTGAGGATGAACGCCGACGGGCTTGCCTTGTATGGGGTGAACGCCTAGTTTCCCCCCAACGCATATGGAGGCGTTGACCAGCGAGCAGCGGGGCATCGTGGGCCGACGGAGGGAGCTCGAGGCGATCGGCCGGATGCTCGACTCCCTCGGCGCCGCCGACCCATGTTTCGCGGAGTTCGTTGGGGAGCCCGGGATCGGCAAGACCACCCTGCTGCGCGCGCTCGCTGACGAGGCGGAGAACCGCGGACACCTCGTGCTGCGCGGACGCGCCTCGCAATTCGAGCTCGAGACTCCATTCGACCCGTTCGTCGACGCGCTCGACGACTACCTGCGGACGATCAACCCGCGGCGGTTCGAGGCGCTCGGCGCCGAGCGCCTCGGCGAGCTCGCGACGGCGTTCCCGGCGATGCTCGATCTCGATGGTGTCGAGGCGGCACGGATCAGCAGCGAGGAGCGCTACCGGATCCACCGGGCGGTGCGCGAGCTCCTCCGACTGCTCGGCGACCTCAAGCCGCTCGTCCTCGTCCTCGACGACGCCCAGTGGTCCGACCAGGCCTCGCTCGAGCTCCTTCATCACCTCCTCCGCCGCCCACCCCCGGGGCCGGTCATGGTCGCGATCGCCCACCGGACAGGGACGATGCCCGACGGCTGGCGGGCGATCGCCGACGCTGCCGTCCGCGAGGGCGATCTCACCAGGCTCGAGGTCGGGCCACTGGCCCGAGAGGAGGCGGAGGAGCTGCTCATCGACCAAGTCGCGGACGGGGCGATTCGCGCAAAGGTCTTCCAGGCGGCGGGTGGGAACCCGTTCTTCATGCGCCAGGTAGCGGCCGCAGCGCACGTCATCACCGAGAAGAATGCTTCGATGCCGGGCCGCGAGGGCGTTCCACGGGCGGTGCTGGCGGCGATTCGCGAGGAGCTTGACTCGCTCGCGGAGCCCGAGCGCGAGGCGCTTCAGGCGGCGGCGGTCGCCGGGGATCCGTTCGATCCCGCCTTGGCCGCCGTCGCCGCGTCGTTCGCCGAAGCCGAGCTCCTCCCCCGCCTCGATGCCCTTCGGCAAAGGGGCCTGATCCGTCCCGGACGCTCGCCGCGCGAGTTCCAATTCCGCCACCCGCTCGTTTGGCGCGGCGTGCACGAGGGCGCGCCCGCAGGATGGCGTGTCGAGGCCCATCGACGGCTCGCGGAGCACCTGGCCGCGCAGGGAGCCCCTGCGGCAACTCGGGCGCCGCACGTGGAGGCCGCTGCAGGCCCGGGCGACCTCGAGGCCGCCAGGATCCTGCGCGAGGCGGCCGAGACGTCGCTCGCGCGGGCCCCCGCCTCCGCCGCCCACTGGTTCGCGGCAGCGCTGCGACTGCTCCCGGAGACCGAGGACGTGGCCCAGGAGCGGATCGCGCTGCTGGTCTTGGCAGCGACTGCGCTCGGCTCGACCGGGCGGCTCGAGGAATGCCGCGACCGGCTCCAGGAGTTGCTCGGGCTGATCCCGACCGAGGCTGCGGCGGAGCGCGTGATGGCCGTGATCGGCTGCGCGACGATGGAGAGCCTGCTTCGCAACCAGGCCGACGCCACGCGGATGCTCGCGACGGAGCTCGACTCGCTTCGCGACCCCGCCTCGCGCGAGGCAGCAGCGGTCCTGTTGGCGCTCACCACCCTCCATGTCTTCGACGACAGTCAGCGCGAACCGGCTCGGAAATGGGGCCGGCGAGCGCTCGAGCTGGGAGCTCGAGAGGGGTGGCGCCTGGTCGAGGGCGAAGCGGCGGCCGCCTTGGCGATGCACGAGCTCCGGCTGGCCAACGTCGCGGTCGGTGAGCACCTCCTCGACCGCGCGCGAGAGATCGTGGACGCGACCGAGCACACGGCTGCCGCGTCCGGGTCCGACCCCGCGTTGTTCTGGCTCGGCGCCGCCGAGATGCACTTCGAGCGCTTTGACGACGCCGTGCGCCACGGCAAACGCGCCTGGGCGATGGGCAGTGCCTCGGGTCAGGGGCGCTGGCTGCCGATGTTGGCGGCGTCGGTGGGCTGGTCGCTGTGGCAGCTCGGCCGGCTCGAGGAGGCGGGCGCAGCGCTTCAGGAAGCGGTCGAGATGGCCGAGGTGACCGGCAACAGGCAGGCCGGCGTGCTGGGATTATGCGCGGTCGGGCTCGTGAGCGCGGAGGCGGGCAGGATCGGCGAGGCCGTGGCCGCCGGCGAGCGGGTGATGGACCTTGCGGGCCCGGTGACCGAGGGGGAGAACATCTCGCTCTACGCGCGCGAGAATGCGGCGCCGGCGCTGCTCGCCGCGGGCGATTCCGCGGGCGCCCGGCAGCTGGTTCACGAGGCGATGGACGCCCGCGGCTATTCCCGCCAGGAGCCGATCTGGCAGTTCATCGGCCTCGATGCCCTGGTCGAGGCGGAGCTTCGGCTGGGTGACGTCGACGCGGCGGAACGCTACGCCCGGCGCGGTATCGAGGTCGCGGAGGCGCTGGGCTTGGCGATGCGCCGCTCGGTCGCGCTGCGGGGCTGGGCGAGCGTCCGGCTCGCCCGGGACGAGGCCGGGGCCGCCGCGGCCGCGGCACGGGAGGCCGCGGAATCGGCGGCGATCGCCCGCGCACGGGTCCAGGAGGGGCGCGCTTTGACGGTTGTCGGCAAGGGGCTCGTCGCCGCCGGCGAGCGTGAGCCGGGCACCACCGAGCTCGGGCGCGCCTACCGGCTCCTCGACGACTGCGGCGCCGCCCATTGGCGCGATCAGGCCGCGCGCGAGTTGCGCAAGCTGGGAGTGAGGGTCGCCCGGCCGGGTCGGCGGGGCGTCGGTGAAGCGGGTGTCGAGGCACTGTCCGCGCGTGAGCGCGAGATTGCCCAGCTGGTGGCGGACGGGATGACCAACAAGCAGATCGCGGCCACCCTCTACATCTCGCCGAAGACGGTCGAGGGGCACCTCGGCAGCGTGTTCCGCAAGCTCGGTGTGAGCAAGCGCGCCGCGGTCGGGTTGAAGCTCGGTTAGCCGCTGGTCGAGATCAGCGTCCGCTCCGGTAAACGGGGGATCGTGCGGCGACAACGGGTGATCTCCCCCATGTGCGCCACCGCCCGCCGGCTCGATCCTGGGCGCGGTCGATGGCGATCTACATGCTCACCCACCACCACAACCCAGACGACTGCCGCACGGCCTTCGTCGCCTGGCAGGGCTTCGAGAGCCCGCTTCGCCATCACCCGACCCTGAGCTCCTGCGTCGAGGGCGGGCACTGCGTTTGGTGGCGGGTCGAGGCCGCGGACGACAAGGCCGCGGTCGCCCTGCTCCCGCCGTGGATCGCCGAGCGCACCGAGGCGATCCGAGTCCGTGAGGTGCCGATCCCGTGAGGAGGCTGAAGCGCCGATGAGGATCCTGGTTACGGGCGGCACCGGATACATCGGCTCGCACGCCGTTGCCGCACTGGTGCGGGGTGGGCACGAGATTCGCCTCCTGGTTCGCTCCCCCGACCGGATCGCCCCCGCCCTGGAGCCCCTCGGGGTCGACGACGTCGCGCACGTGCCGGGCGACATCACCGACCCCGCGAGCGTGCGCCGCGCGATGGAGGGCTGTGACGCGGTCGTCCACGCCGCCTCGGTCTACTCGCTCGACGTCCGCGACGCGCGGACGACGGAGCGCGTCAACGTCCCGGGCACCGAGAACGTGCTCGGCGAGGCTGCGCGCAGGGGGCTCGACCCGATCGTCTACGTATCGAGCACGATCGCCTTCCTGCCCGGGAACGGGACCCGGGTCGGCCCCGAGTCGCCGGTCGGCGATCCGGCGATGGCCTACGCTCGCAGCAAGGCCGCCGCCGAGCGTGTGGCCCGCGCTCACCAGGAGCGAGGAGACCCGGTGGCGATCGTCTACCCCGGCCAGGTCTGGGGGCCCTGTGACCCCTATCTCGGCGAGACGCTGGAGCTCGCGCGCAACGTCCTCAAGCGGCGGCTCCCGGTGCTGCCTCGGGGCGGCCATCACATCGTCGACGTGCGCGACGTGGCGGCGACGATCCTGGCGCTGTGCGAGGGCGGCCGCGGGCCGCGTCCGCTACGTGGTTCCGGGCCAGTACGCCGAGATCCCCCGCCTAGCGACCGAGCTGGCCGCCGCCACCGGTCGCCGGCTGCCGTTCGTGACCCTGCCCCCGCGCGCCCTGCTGCCCGCCGCGCGAGCCGCCGACCTGCTCCAGCGGCTCGCCCCGGTCCGCCTCCCCGTCTCGGCCGAGGCCGTCTACATCACCATGTGCGACCTGCACTACGACGACGCGCGCGCGCGGCGCGAGCTCGGCATCTCCCCCCGTCCCCTCGCCGAGGCGATCACCGACTCCGTGCGCTGGCTCTACGAGCAGGGCCACATCCGGCCCCGAGAGGCCGCGCGGTGGCGGCATCGGCCGGTGCCCCGGCGGGCGCCGAGGACGGCGGCCGATCGCGCGATCCGGCGACGGCGGGGCCGATCCGGTGACCGGCCGGCTTTCGACAAAGAGACAGCGAAGGAGCGCACCGCAATGACCCGACTCACCACGCACCTCCGCCGCCAGGCGATCGCCTACACGGCCCTGTTTGTCGCCCTCGGTGGAACCGCCTGGGCGGTGGCCACCGTGGGGCCGAACGACATCCAAAACGACGCCGTCCGCGCCCGCCACATCGCCGCCGGAAGCGTCCACAGCGCCCAGCTCGCCAGCAATGGGATCTTCTCGGTCGACCTTCGCGACGGGCAGGTCCTGGGCCGCGACATCCGCGACGCAACCATTCGCGGCGCCGATGTTGCGGACGGCTCGCTGGGCGGGGCAGCGCTGAAAGCAAACAGCGTCACCGGTGCGCAGGTCCGCGAGTCGAGTCTTGACCAGGTCCCGGCCGCCGCCGTAGCCGACAACGTGCTGGCAGCGCGTGTGAGCGCCGCCGGGACCCTGACGAACGTGCGGGGCGCGACGACCGTGAGTAGGCCGTTTGGCACCGGGAGCTACGACGTCGCCTTCGAGCGCAGCGTCATCGACTGCGTCCCGGTGGTGAGCCTTGCGGGGGCCATCGGCATCGCGCCGCTCGCATTTCACCCGGATGGAGAGCAGGGCAGCATCATTCGAGTCATCACGAGAGACGCCGCGGCCGAGCAAGCCGACATCGCGTTCTCGATCGTCGTCGCGTGCTGAGGCGGAGTCCGGAAATGAGCCTCGCCCAGACCATCGATGCCCAGTCATCCCCGACGACAGCGGTCCCGCGAGGTGACGCGGTGAGCTCGAGCTCGCGAAGGCCCGTCTCCCGTGGCATGCGCGCCTTCCTGTACGTCGCGATCGCCCTCACCTTCGCCGCCGGGACGCAGCTCGTCGTCCTCGCCGAGCATACCGACCTCTACTTCGCCTGGGCGATCGACGCGCCGATGAGCGCGGCCTTCATAGGCGCCTCGTTCTGGGCCGCCTCGGTCGTCTTGCTGTGGGCCGCGCGCCAGCGTCACTGGGTGCGCGCCCGGGTGCCGGTGCCGAGCGTCTTCGTCGTCGCGACCCTGCTGCTGATCGCGACGCTGCAGCACATCGAGCAGTTCGACGGCCTGCTCGGGGCGCTCTGGACCGAGGTCTACGCGGTCGTCCCGCCACTCGCCGTCGCGCTGGCGGCGATGCAGCTGTTCGTCCCGGGCACGGACCCCGCGCCGCGGGCGCGGCTGCCGCGGGGGCTTCGGATCGCGCTCGCAGTCCACGCCGCGGTGCTGCTCGTGCTGGGGGCGCTCCTGTACCTCTGGCCAGGTGACGCCGGGTCGATCTGGGCGTGGGCGCTGACCCCGCTGACCGCGAAGGCGATCGGCACCTGGCTGCTCGGAATCGGCACCCTTGCCGCCTACGTCGCGTGGCGCGACGACCGGGCCGACGTTCCCGGAGCGTCGCTCGCCTACATCGTCCTGGCTCTGCTGCTGGCGCTCGCGGCCGCGCGCTTCCCGGACGACCTCGACTTCGCTGCGGCGCAGACGTGGGTCTTCCTCGCCTTCGTCGCCACGGCGTTCGCGATCGGCGGTCACGGCGCGCTGATGTCGCTTCGTGAGGGCCGGTTCTCCTCCGGGCTCCCGCACGGCGGCGTCCCCGTGGCGGTGGTGGGCCCGGCGTACCGCGACAGCTCGGTGGCCGTCCAGGGTGGCGAGCGGCTGGAAGGGGTGCGGATCGACCCGGGCGGCGCGCCCGGCGGACAGACGACCGGGACCAAGAACGCCAAGGAGGGATAGGACCATGCGAAACCGAATCAGCACTCACATCCGCGCCAACGTGGTTGGCTACGTGGCGGTCTTCCTCGCTCTGAGCGGCACCGCGGCGGCGCTTCCGGGCCACGACACCGTCTTCAGCGACGACATCGTCGCCGGCGGCGTGAGGGCCAGCGACGTCGCAGCCGGTGCGGTCGGTGGCCGCGCGCTCCACGATGGCTCCGTCGGCGGCACCGACGTCCGCGACGCCTCGCTGGGGAGCGCCGACGTGCGCAACGGCACCCTACGTGGCGTCGATGTCGGCGACGAGACGCTCGGCAGTCCCGACGTTGCCGGGCTGACCGGCGCCGACATCGCCGATAACTCCGTGGCGAGCGCCGACATTCAGGAGAACTCCCTGGGCGGTGACGACATCGCCCCCGACTCCCTCACCGGACAGCAACACATTGTCGACAACTCAGTGGGCAGCCCCGACGTGAGCGGGCTGACCGGCGTCGACATCATCGAGTCGAGCCTCCACATCGACACTCGGTTTAGACGGCACAGCGACGACGAGGAGTGCATCCCGGGCTCGGCGGTGTTCGTCGAATGCCTGACCACGACGCCATTCGGGTTCGCGAGCCCCCAGTCGGTGCTGGTGCTCGTCACCGGCGGCTGGCTGGGAAGCGCGCAGGTGGGACACCAGGACACCGGGCGCTGCAAGCTCACGCGCGACGGCGCCGACAGCCCGGCGTCGGGCTTCAGCAATGTGACCACAATGGGTCAGAACGGGGACTCGCACGACCAGGGCGTCCGCGCGGCCAGGCTGTCGCTGATCGGGATCGACACGGCGGTTCCGCCCGGCTCGCACACCTGGTCGGTCGAATGCACCGAAGACTCGGGCCAGATGCAGTACTTCGATCTCGCGATCGCAGCGGTCGAGCTCGGACCCTCGTGAGAGGAGCCGGCGATGACCAGGTTCATCGCCCATCTGCCATCGCCCACGCGGCGCTGTTCGTCGCCCTCGGGGCAGCGCTTGGGCCGCACCGCCAGACGCGTCGGTCAACTCCCGCTCGAGCCGAATCCAGCCGCCCCCCGCGGCGAATCCGACAGCTCCCCGGCCGCGACCGGCTCCGCGGCGGCGAACGGCACCAGCAGCAGCTGGGCGATCCGGTCGCCGGGCTCGATCTCGAACGGCTCGGCGGGGTCGGTGTTGAGCAGCAGGACGCGCAGCTCGCCGCGGTAGCCGGAGTCGATCAGCCCGGGGGCGTTGACGAGCGCGATCCCGTGCCGGGCCGCCAGCCCCGAGCGCGGCAGCACCAGCCCGGCGTGGCCCGGCGGGATCTCGACCGCGAGCCCGGTCCCGACGCCGGCCCGGCCCCCGCCCGCCTCGAGCCGCGCGGACTCGGCCGCGTGCAGGTCGAGGCCGGCGTCACCGTCATTCGCCCGCGTCGGCAGCCGCGCGCCCTCGGCCAGCACCTTGAAGCGCAGCTCCAATCGACCCCGACGCTACTCGCTCGCCGGCGCGGCGCCGTCGAGCTCGAGGTCGGCGAAGCGGTGGCGAAGCGCGGCGGGGATTCGCGCCCGGACCAGGACCCCGTCGGCGCGCTCGACGCGCTCCAGATCGCCGGCCAGCTCGTGCAGCTCCGAGAGCCGCCCGCCGTCCGCGTAGGGGACCAGCAGCTCGACCTCGCGCAGGGTCTCCTCGAAGGTGCTCTCGATCCGGTCGCGAAGCTCGGCCAGCCCCTCCCCCGTGGTCGCCGAGACCCCCACCGTGCCTGGCTCGCCAACGAGCAGGTCGCGGCGGGCGTCGGTGTCGAGCAGATCGATCTTGTTGAAGGCCAGCAGGCGCGGGCGGTCGCCGGCGCCGATCTCGTCGAGCACCGAATCGACGGCGGCGATCGCCTCGGCGCGCTCGGGCGCGGGATCCGAGCCGTCGACGACGTGGACGATCAGATCCGCGAGCCGCGTCTCCTCGAGCGTCGCCTTGAAGGCGTCGACGAGCTGGTGGGGCAGCTTGTGGATGAAGCCGACCGTGTCGGTGGCCAGGTAGCGACGCCCGTTGTGCTCGTAGGCGCGGGTGGTCGGGTCGAGAGTGTGAAAGAGGCGCTCGCCGACCGCGACCCCGGCGCCGGTGAGCGCGTTGAGCAGCGTCGACTTGCCGGCGTTGGTGTAGCCGGCAAGCGCGACGGTGGGCACGGTCGAGGCCTCGCGGCGGGCGCGCATCACGTCGCGGTTTCGGCTCAGGCGGTCGAGGCGGCGACGCAGGGTCGTGATCCGGTCGCGGGCCAGGCGGCGGTCGGTCTCGATCTGCGACTCACCCGGGCCCCTGGTGCCGATCCCGCCGTCGATTCGCCCGGCGCCGAGGCGCTCGAGGTGCGTCCACAGCCCGCGCATGCGGGCGAGATTGTACTCGAGCTGGGCGAGCTCGACCTGGAGCTTGCCCTCGGCGCTGTGGGCGTGGTCGGCGAAGATGTCGAGGATGATCGCGGTGCGGTCGATGACCGGCACGTCGAGCGCCGCCTCGAGGTTGCGCTCCTGGCGCGGGGCGAGCTCGTCGTCGCAGGCGATCAGGTTCGCGTCGGCGCGCGCGACCTCGGCCTGGACCTCGGCGAGCTTGCCGCGGCCGAGATAGCGGTCGGGGTCGGGCTCGGAGCGCACCTGGACGACCTCGCCCGCGGTCGCCACCCCCGCGGTGCGCAGCAGCTCCTTGAGCTCGCCGAGCGGGTCGCGGTCGCCGGTCGGCCGCGGCGAGGCCCCGATCGCGAGGGCGCGCTGGCGCGCGCGGCGGTTGCGCACGCCCGCGACGGCACCGTTCGACGAGGTCTCTTGCGTGGTTGCGTCGCCTGCTTGCACCCGCTCAAGTGTACGGGCGCTCTCGGGTGGGTCCGGACCGCGCGAACGCGCGGGCGGACGCCGATCGACGTGGTACGGGTGTACTAGGCTGGCGCCCGAGATGAGGATCTTCCTCACCGGCGGAACCGGGTTCATCGGCGGTCGGGTCGCGCGCGCCCTGCGCGAGCGCGGCGACGAGGTGCGGGCGCTCGCCCGCAGCGTCGAGCGCGGCGCCGAGCTCGAGCGCCTGGGCTGCGAGCTGGTGATCGGCGACCTCGCCGACGACGCGGCGATCGCGTCCGGGCTCGAGGGCCGCGAGGCGCTGATCCATGGCGCCGCGATCTTCGAGGTCGGGATCCCCGCCGGCGAGCACCGCGCCATGTACGAGGCAAACGTGCTCGGCACCGAGCGCGTGCTCGAGACGGCGCTGGAGGCCGGGACCCCGAAGGTCGTCTACGTCTCCACCGTGGGGGCGTTCGGCAACACGCACGGCGAGCTCGTCGATGAGTCCTACCGCCACCCCGGCGCCGGCTTCACGTCCTACTACGAGCAGACCAAGTACGAGGCGCACCAGATCGCCGAGCGGCTGATCGCCGAGCGCGGCCTACCGTGCGTGATCGTCCAACCCGGCGGGGTCTACGGGCCGGACGACCACTCGGCGATCGGCCGCCAGATCGACCAGTTCCTCGCCGGGCGGATGCCGCTGCTCGTCTTTCCCGACCTGGGGCTGAATATGGCCCACGTCGACGACGTCGCCGCCGGGATCCTGCTCGCGCTCGACCGCGGCAAGCCGGGCGAGTCCTACGTGCTCGGGGGCGAGATCACGACCATGCGCGAGCTGATGGCGACCGTCGCCAGGGTCGCGGGCAAGAGGCCGCCGACCCGGGCGGTGCCGACCGCGGCGCTGCGGGCGCTGGCACCGGTCGGCCCCCTGGTCGGCAGGCTGATGGGCCAGCCCCCGAACCTGCGCGAGCTGATCTCCTCCGCCGACGGGGTCACCTTCTGGGCCAAGCACGACAAGGCGATCGCCGAGCTCGGCTATTCGCCCCGCGGCCTCGAGACCGGGCTGCGCGACATGCTCGCCGCCGAGGGCAAGCTCCCCTAGCTATCAGTACCCGGTGCCGGTCTTGACGCGTTTGCGCATGTCGGGGTGCAGGCCGCCCTTCTTGTCGAGCGTCTCGCAGGCGTCGACGATGTCCTGCCCGAGCAGCTCGGCCGCCGAGCGACCGAGGTTCGAGCGGACCAGCGCGCGCAGCACGGTCACGTCCTGCGCGTCCGGCGGCATCGTGTAGGCGGGCAGCATCCAGCCGCGCTCGGAGGCGACCTGGCCGGCGACGTCGAACTCGTCGTAGCCCCGCTCGCCGGTGAGCCGGAAGCAGACCAGCGGCAGCTGCTCGCCGTCGGCGCCGATCAGCTCGAAGCGGCCGGAGTCGCGCAGCCTGCCGCCGAGGAACTCGGCGTTCTCCTTCATCGCCGTGATCGCCTCCCCGTAGCCGTCGTGGCCGAGGCGGCAGAACATGTAGTACTGGGCGATCATGTCCGAGTTGCCGGTCGAGAAGTTGAGCGTGAACGTGGGGTCGGTCCGGCCGAGGTAGTTCTCCTCGAAGACGAGGTCGTCGGGCAGCTCTTCCCTGTCGCGGAAGACGAGCCAGCCGACCCCGGGATAGACGAGGCCGAACTTGTGGCCCGAGACGTTGATCGAGCGCACCTGCTCGAGGCGGAAGTCCCAATGCGTGTTCGGGTAGATGAAGGGCCAGACGAATCCACCGCTGGCGGCGTCGACGTGGATCGGGATGTCGAGCGAGCGCCGCTCGCGGACCGAGACGAGCATGTCGTTGATGCCGACCACCGCGTCGGCCTGGCCGGTGAACGTGGTGCCGAGGACCGCGACGACCGCGATCGTGTTCTCGTCGAGCAGCGGCTCGAGGTCGTCCGGGCCGACCGTGAACCGGTCCGCGCGCAGCGGCACGATCCGCGGCTCGACGTCGAAGTAGCGGCAGAACTTGTTCCAGACGACGTGCACGTCGCCGCCGAAGACCAGGTTCGGGCGCTCGGTCGACTCGCCCGCCTTCTCGCGGGCCTTGCGCCACCGCCACTTCGCCGCCAGCGCCCCGAGCATGATCGCCTCCGAGGAGCCCTGGCAGCGCGCGCCCGTGGTCTCGCCGGGGGCGTTGAAGAGGTCGGCCAGCATGCGGACGCAGCGGCGCTCGACCTCGGCCGACCGCGGGTACTCGGCGTGGTCGATGAAGTTCGTGTGCAGGTTCTCGTCGATCAGCTGGCGCGCCTCGGGCTCCATCCAGGTGGTGACGAAGGTCGCCAGGTTGCGCCACGGGTCGCCGTCGAGGCCGACCTCCTGCTGGACCAGCCGATAGGCCTGGCGCGGCGGCATCCCGTGCTCGGGGAAGCGGTCCTTGGGCACTCCCTGCGAGTAAAAGGGTGGGACGTAGGCCTGCGGCCGCTCGTGCTCGGTCACGAGCGCACCCTATGGGAACGGGGCCGGGCCGGGTCGTGCGTCGACCCGGCCCCGCAAGTCAGACCGCCAAGGCCGCGTTTAGAGCCGGGCGCACTGGTCCTCCTTGTTGCCCTGCACGATGTTGCCGCCGCCGATCGGGGCCGGGACGTTCGCCTTGCACTGCAGGTTGCCGTCGACGCGGTTCACCCTGATCGCGACGCCACCGGTGTTCTGAAACGCCTGGATGTTGCCGCCGACCGTGTTGCGGACCGCCCTCAGCGCCGCCCGGTTCTCGTCGTAGAGCAGATCGCCGGTGACCGCCGTGGTGCGGACCGTCGCCGCGCCGCCCTGAACGACCTGCACGCTGCCACCGACCCGTGAGCCGACGACCGTGGCCCGACGGGCGTTCTCGGCCTGCACGTTGCCGATCACGCGAACGCCGCTCGCGTACAAGGTGGCGTTGCGCTCGACCTTCACGGTCCCCTGCACGCGGGTGCCCTGCAGCGAGCAGCTCGCGCCCTGCGGGACCCGCAGGTTGTCGACCGTGATCGCGCCGAGCGCGCCGCGGCAGACCCGCTCCTCGGCCTGCGCGGCCGCCGGAACCAGCATCGGCACGACCGCCAGCACCGACGCGCCCGCGATCGCCAAGCCCACGGTCCTCATCCGTGGCCCGTTCATCTCTGCACCAACCATCTCGACTCCTCTTTCGAACATCACCCGATTGCCCGAGCAGGGTCCGCCGGCCGGCTGAGAGGCGCCTTGGAATCCGGTGAGAAAGCTCTCAGGCGCGCTGCGTGGTCACGTGTGGGCGGGCTCGGCGCGGGGCATCCGGACGAGCGCCGCGGCGGCGATCACGGCCGCGAACGCGAGGCCGCGCGCCAGTCCCTCGACGACGCCCGAGCCGATCGGATCGCCGAAGACGACCACCCCGCCGAGGATCGCGGCGCAGTTGGCGGCCACCGAGGCGGTCGCGATCACCGGGATCGCCTCGCCGAGCTGCATTCCGCGCGCGAGGGCGAAGAAGGCGCCCAAGCCGCCGATCACGGCGACCACCGTCCACGGGCTGAGCAGCGACGCGACGCCCGCGTCCATGCCCTCGGTGAGCGCCTTGATCGCGACGTTGGAGACGCCGATCAAGAGACCCGAGGAGAGGCCGAGGACGACCCCGTGCGAGATCGTCCCGCGCCGCAGCGCGCCGGAGGCGAAGAGCGCGAAGCCGGCGCCGATCGTCACCGACTCGAAGGCGATCATCGTGGCGATCGAGTATCCCTCGCTCTCGTGCGCGTGCGGGACGGTGACGGCGAGGAAGGCGAGCCCGGCGGCCGCGAGCCCAAGGCCGCACCACTCGCGCCGGCAGAGGCGGTGGCCGAAGTAGCGGGTGGCCGGATAGGCCAGCAGGACCAGGCCCCCGGCGATCACGGCCTGGACCAGCGACAGCGGCGCCACCGCCATCGCGGCGACGTGCAGCACCCAGGCGACTGCAGCGACCGCGAAGCCGAGCGTCCACCAGCGCGATCGAAACAGCGCCGCGGCGCTGCGCAGCGGCCTGCGCATGCGGATCTCGGGCGACTCGCAGGCCCCGCGGTGCTTGCAGAGCATGCCCAGGTTCGCCATCGCCGCGCAGGCGAGGGCGAGCGCTATGCCAAGGGTTGTCATCGCTTATGCGAGTTCAAGTAAGCGTCGGTTGTGAGTCCGGATTTCCCCCGTCATGGCGCGGGGGTCCCTGCCGCTGTTAGGAATTGCTAACAGATCCGGGCGCGGGATGGTAGCGGTTCCGCGGCCGGCTAT
Source organism: Solirubrobacterales bacterium (assembly GCA_009379895.1). Classification (GTDB taxonomy): domain Bacteria; phylum Actinomycetota; class Thermoleophilia; order Solirubrobacterales; family 70-9; genus WHSW01. The sequence goes on along the minus strand of WHSW01000055.1, from coordinate 3,219 downwards.
CACGGTTGTGCGGACGGCCCGGATCTGCTATGCGACGACCGCCTCGGCCTCGATCTCGACCACCCAGCGGGGATCGAGCAGCGCCGCGACGACGACCATGGTCGCGGCCGGCGCGGCCTCGGCAAAGACCTCGCGGTGCACCGCGCCGACCTCCTCGGCCGCCGCGGCGTCGGTGATCAGCATCCGGGTCCGCACGACGTCGGCCGCCTCTCCGCCGAGCTCGGCGAGCGCCGCGAGGATGATCTCGCAGCAGCGCCGGGCCTGGGCGGCGGGCGCGCGATCGCACGAGCCGTCGGGCCAGACGGGCCCGGTGCCCGAGACCAGCACCCGCTCGCCGATCCTGACGGCGCGCGAGAAGCCGAAGCGCTCCTCGAACGGCGAGCCGGAGCGGGCCCTGCGGGGCTCGGCGGCCACCGGTCAGGCGAGGTGCGCGCGCAGGCGTTCGACCGCCTCGGCGAGCCGGTCGTCGGGGGTGGTAAGCGAGATCCGGAAGAAGCCCTCACCGCTCGGGCCGTACATCGACCCCGGCGAGACGACGACCGCCGCCTGCTCGAGCACCAGCTCGCAGAACGAGGTCGACGTGTGCCCCGCCGGGACCGGCGCCCAGACGTAGATCGTCCCCCGCGGCGGGTCGACCGCGACCCCGATCTCGCGCAGGGCGCCGACGACCAGGTCGCGTCGCCGGGCGTAAATCGCGTTCATCTCCTCGAGCTCAGCGCGCGGCCCCGCGAGCGCCGCGGCGCCGGCCAGCTGGACGGCCTCGTAGAGGCCCGAGTCGACGTTCGTCTTCAGCCGCCAGTAGGAGGCGATCGCCTCGGCGTTGCCGAGGATCGCCGCGCAGCGCCAGCCGGTCATGTTGAAGCCCTTCGACAGCGAGAAGACCTCGACCCCGACCTGCTTGGCGCCGGGGGTGGCGAGGAAGCTCGGCGCGACGTAGCCGTCGTAGGTGGTCTCCGAGTAGGCGTTGTCGTGGACCACCAGGATCTCGTGCTCGCGCGCCAGCTCGACGACCCGTTCGAACAGCCCGTCGGGGACGACGGCGCCGGTCGGGTTGTTGGGGTAGTTGAGGAAGGCCAGGCGAGAGCGCTCGAGCGCCTCGGTGGGGATCGCCTCGAGATCGGGCGCGAAGCCGAGCTCGGGCACCAGGGGCAGCAGCACGCTCTCCGCGCCCGCGAGCAGCGGCCCGCCGGTGTAGACCGGGTAGCCGGGGTCGGACGCGAGCGCGACGTCGCCGGGGTCCAGGAAGGCGAACGAGAGGTGATAGATGCACTCCTTGGCGCCGATCGCCGGGATCACCTCGGTCTCCGGGTCGATCTCGACCCCGAACCGATCGGCGTAAAAGCGCGAGAACGCGTCGCGAAACTCGGCCCTGCCGCGGTTGGAGGGATAGCTCTGGGTGCCCGGGTCGCCGACCGCGGCCCGCATCGCCTCGACGATGTGGGGGTAGGTCGCATGGTCCGGATCGCCGATCCCGAGGCTGATCACGTCGATCCCCGCCTCGCGCTTGGCCCCGACCTTGCGCTCGAGCTCGGCGAACATGTACGGCGGGATCGCCTCCAGCCGCTTCGAGGGGTGGGTCAGGGCCATCGGGCGCGGAAGGCTACCGGGCAGGGGCGCGCCGTCGATCGCGGCGGGCCCCGGCGGTCACTAGGCTCGCAGTCTGGTGAGCGCGCGCCGTGGCATCTTCGTCGCCCCCTTCGAGGAGCTCTCCGACCCGGGGCTCGTGGCCGAGCTCGCCGCGCGCGCCGAGCGGCGCGGCTGGGACGGGTTCTTCGTCTGGGACCACGTCGTCTACCGCGCGCCGGTCCGCGCCGTGGCCGACCCGTGGGTGACGCTCGCCGCGATCGCCGTCGCGACCCGGCGGTTGACGATCGGGCCGCTGGTCACGCCGATCGCCCGCCGCCGACCGCACCAGCTCGCCCGCGAGACGGTCACCCTCGACCGCCTCGCCGGTGGCCGGCTGGTGCTCGGCGTCGGGCTGGGCAGCGAGCGCACGGGCGAATTCGACCCCGAGCGCTTCGGCGAGGAGGGCGACTCCCGGGCCCGCGCGCGGCTGCTAGACGACGGCCTCGAGCGCCTGCGGGCCTACTGGGGCGGGGAGTTTGAGCCCCCGCCGGTCCAGCGCCCGCGGATCCCGGTCTGGGTCGCGGCGCGCTGGCCGCATAGACGCCCGTTGCGCCGCGCGGCGCGCTGGGACGGGCTGTTCCCGATCGACCTGCCCGGCCCCGACGCGCTGGCCGAGCTGGGCGCCGAGATCCGAGAGCTGCGGGATCCCGAGGGCGCCGCAGGGTTCGATCTTGTGGTCACCAACCCACCCGGAACCGACCCGGAGCCGTGGGTCGCCGCCGGCGCGACCTGGTGCTTGACCGAGTTCGGCCCGCAGCCCATCCGGGCGCAGGTCGAGGAGGCGATCGACGCCCGCGGCTAGCGGTCGTGACCGCGCCCGTCCGCGTCAGCCGAGCGCCTCCGGAAGCAGCTCGAGCCCTTCGGCCCTCGCGGCAGCGTGTAGGCGCCGATCCCACGAGGCGAACGTGAGGTCCTCGCCCGAGAGCAGCAGTGCCGCGGCGAGGTGCAGCGAATCGATGCTGCGGAGGTCGCGCTCGAGAGCGAGCGCCGCGGCGTGCTCGACCAGCGGCTGGTCGATCTCGACGACGCCGAACGCGGGCCACTCCTCCTGCACCACCCTGGTCGCACCGGCTCCCGCGGCGATGCCCACCGCTCGCATCGTCTCGACGAATCCAAGGCGGCAGATGTACCAGCTATCGGCTCGTCCCATCGCCTCGCGGACGCGCTCGCTCCCCGGCTCGGCCACGTAGCGCTTGACCAACGCGCTCGCGTCGAGGTAGAGCTTCAGCGCTCGGCGTCCCGCTCGGCGAGCACCAGCGCGGAGGCGCTTCGGCGGGCCCCCGCAAGCCTCGGCGCCCGACTCGGGCGCGCCCGTGCCGGGGGGACGATGCGGCCCGCGGCGACGAGCGCGCGCACACGATCGTCGCCGACCGCGGCGGCCGGGACGATGTCCGCCAGCGGACGCCCCCGAAGCGTTACGCGCACCTGCTCACCGCGTCCAACCGCACGCAGGGTTTCACTCAGCGACCGCTTCAACTCTCGAACGCCCATCTCCCGCATGTGCCCACCTTAGCAGGCAGGAGGCCACATGAAGTCGCATCCAGCGAAGGGGCGACGCCCGCGCTAACGGTCGCCCAGCGAGCGAACTAACCC
>WHSW01000559.1:274-530 GCA_009379895.1 Solirubrobacterales bacterium | reverse complement strand
ATCGGCGGATACGCCTTCGGCGCGGACGCGGCCGAGTTCCTGGTCGATAACCTCGAGCCGGGTGCGACGGTGCTCCCGTTGCGCATCCTGCCCGGCGTCGACGTGCTGGAGAACCGGTGGGCGGCCGCCCAGGAGATCTTCGGGGCGAGTGACCTGGAGGTCCTTCCAGACGAGTTCACGGACGGCGACGGAGCGAAGATCAAGGACATCGTCACCCAGGCGCTGCAGCGCGGACCGGTCGACGGCATCTGGATGG
>WHSW01000559.1:0-264 GCA_009379895.1 Solirubrobacterales bacterium | reverse complement strand
GGCGGTCGAGGCGTACGAGGACACCGGCAACGACTACGGTGTGATCACCGGTGAGGACGAGCTCAGCTTCCTTCGGAAGTGGGACGAGACCGGCATGACCGCGGTCGCGCCGGTGTACTCCAACTTCCAGTGGCGGACGCCGATCGAAGCCGCGATCCAGATCTGGAACGGCGAGGAAGTGCCGGGCACGTGGGTGCTCCCGCAGGATCGGATCGAGGCGGACGAGCTGGCCGAGTTCCTCGCGGTCAATGCGGACATGCCCGA
>WHSW01000558.1 GCA_009379895.1 Solirubrobacterales bacterium | reverse complement strand
CATCAACGGCTACGGCGAGCGCTGCGGCAACGCCAACCTGGTCTCGATCCTGCCCTCGCTGGCCCTCAAGATGGGCTACGAGCCCCTGGAGCCCGATCGCCTGGCCGAGCTGACCGCGCTCAGCAACTTCGTCGCCGAGACCGCCAACGAGCAACCCGACTCCTGGGCCCCCTACGTCGGCCGCAACGCCTTCGCCCACAAGGGCGGCATGCACGTCCAGGGCATGAACGCCGACGTGCGCAGCTACGAGCACATCGACCCGGCCCTGGTCGGCAACGAGCGCACGATGCTGGTCTCGGAGCTGTCGGGGCGCGGCACGATCCTCAACAAGGCGCGCGAGCTGGGGGTGGACGTCGAGGACGACCCCGAGCGGGTGGCCTCGATCCTGGCCCGGCTCAAGGACCTCGAGCACCAGGGCTACCACTTCGAGGTCGCCGACGGCTCCTTCGAGCTGCTGCTGGAGCGCGAGGTCGGCACTTACGAGCCGCTCTTCGTGCTCGAGAGCTTCCGCGTGATCACCGAGAAGCGCG
>WHSW01000557.1 GCA_009379895.1 Solirubrobacterales bacterium | reverse complement strand
CTCGTGGGCCGTCAGCTCGTGCAGCCCGCCCACCCGCTACTCGAACTTGACGACGGCGAAGCGCCCGTCCACCGCCCGGGGCGCCTCGCGCAGCGCCACCTCGACCGGCAGACTGGGGCGCGGCTCGTCCTCGCGCAGCACGTTCTCCAGCGCGATCACGTGGGTGGTGGGAGGAACCTGGTCCAGGTCGAGCGACTGGATCCGGTCGACGTGCTCGAGGATCCCCGACAGCTCGGCCCTCATCCTCTCCAGCTCCCGCGGCTCCAGGTGCAGGCGCGCCAGGCGGGCCACGTGGCGCACGGTCTCCTCGTCGACACGGGCGGGATGCTAGCGACGCGCCCCGGGGCGCGTCGGAACCCGGATTCGTTTGCTGGCCGGCCGGCTGGGGCATGCTCCGGGCGGCCCCGGTGCAGTTCTGAGAGGTTTCGCGGGCCCGTCCCCCTGCCCCTCCCCGAACCGACGAGGAGACGACATGTCCGTCACCCTGCGGCCCGCCGTCACGGCTGCGCTGGCCGCCCTCTGCCTCGGCCT
>WHSW01000556.1 GCA_009379895.1 Solirubrobacterales bacterium | reverse complement strand
CAGCATCCAGCAGCGTGATCGAACCGCTGTACCCGTGCTCGCGGAGCCCGTCGACCGCGCTCACCCCGGCGAGCGAGGCGCCGACGATGACAACGTGCTTCACTCGTCGACATCCTCGACGGAGATCGCCCCCGACGGGCAGCACCGCGCCGACGTGTCCGCCTTGGCGCGCAGCTCCTCGCCGGGGAACTCCTGCTTCAGCACCGCGATGTCGTCGTCCTCGTCGAAGTCCCAGATCTCCGGGGCCTCGACGAGACAGCTGGCGTACCCTTGGCACTTGCCGCTGTCGAAGATCATCTTGTACGCCATGTCTCTCACCACTGGTCTCTTGGTGGGTCGTTCAGTGGCCAGCCGCGGCGAGGGCGGGCATTTCGGGGGTGACGCCCGCGAGCCGGGTAGCGCGGGGCGTGTTCCTGCTGGTGAGATTGCGTATGGTGCCGCCGGTCACCACCGCAGCGATCCCGGGGATGTCACCGATCTCCAGCGCGCCTCGCGCGTCGTCCCGGGTCGACCCCCACGGCGCGTCCATTA
>WHSW01000555.1 GCA_009379895.1 Solirubrobacterales bacterium | reverse complement strand
CTAAGTGATCGATAGAATTGATGGTTACACTGCTATCGTGCCGCGTATGGGGGCGAACGCGCAGGAGGAGCCCATCGCGAGCGACCTGACGCCGCCGCCCGCTACCGCGCGGCCGTCGACGCGCTTGCGGACGCCCGGCCGGTCGTGCTCTGGGGCGGCGACGTCGTCGTCGCGGCCCTCACGCCGGCGCGGAGGCGATCGCCGACATGGCCGTCCACGCGCGCGGGCTCATCCGCCTCCCGCTGACGCCCGAGCGCTGCGACGAGCTGCGGCTGCCGCTGCTCCCGGTGACCCGCGGCGGGCGCCCGCGGCTAAAGATCTTTCGGTAATAGGGTGAGTCGCTACGGGTGGTTTGCGTTGTGCGGTAGGACAATCGAGGTGTGCCGAAGCCTTCGCGATCGTCGGGCAAGCCGAATCGGGCCCGGAAGACCAAGCGTCGAGCCGCTCGCCGGGATTTCGAGGCGTTGCGGGAGCGCCGCATGCAGGCGGCGGACATGTTCGACCGGGGCAAGCGGCAGGCCGATGCCGCCTC
>WHSW01000554.1 GCA_009379895.1 Solirubrobacterales bacterium | reverse complement strand
CTCGTCGGCCTGGTTCCCCGACCGCCTCGACGGCGACGACGACCGTGACCTCGAAGCCGCCCAGCTGCGCAAGATCGACGGAATCCTCGACTACGCCCGGGTCGGCGACGGCACCCGGCTGCTCGAGATCGGCACCGGCTGGGGTGCGCTGGCGATGCGGGCCGCCGAGCGTGGCGCGTACGTCACGACGATCACCATCTCCGGTCAGCAGCGCGAGCTCGCCCGCCGGCGGATCGCCGAGGCCGGGCTGGGCGACCGGATCGAGGTCCGGCTGCAGGACTACCGCGAGGTGGAGGGTGAGTACGACGCGGTGGTCAGCGTCGAGATGATCGAGGCCGTCGGCGAAGAGTTCTGGCCGACCTACTTCGCGACCCTCGACCGGTTGCGCGAGCGACTGGACGCGATCTCGCCGGACGGGCTCGCCGACTCCGAGCGGATCACGCGGTCGATGCTGGAGCGGGCGCTGCGCGACGACCGGGACCAGGCAACCCGCGCGCTGGGTGAGTTCTCGGTCAGCGGCAGCACCGTCGGC
>WHSW01000553.1 GCA_009379895.1 Solirubrobacterales bacterium | reverse complement strand
AACCGCTGATCGCTGCCCCCCATCTCCACATCGGCCTCGATCGCGACCGAGTCGTAGCCCTGCAGGACCGGGTAGAGCAGCTCGAGGGTCGAGATCGGCTGCGACGCCTCCATCCTGCGGGTGAAGTCGTCGCGCTCGAGCAGCCGGGCGACCGTGAACCGGCGCACGAGGTCGAACAGCTCATCGCTCTCCATCCGCAGCCACTCGCTGTTGCGGCGCACCTCGGTCCGCTCGCGGTCGAGCACCGCGAAGGCCTGGTCCTGATAGGTGAGCGCGTTGGCCTCGAGCTGCTTCGCGGAGAGCAGCGGTCGGGTCGCATCGCGGCAACAGGATACGTGCGGCCGGAAAAAGCATCAGGCCCACGCGGTGCGTGGGCCCGACAGGGGGGAACCGGCCGCCGGGCCGACGCAGCGCGAGGGCCCGGTGGGGGGGCTCGGTCAGGACGGGACGGCGGCGCCGATCGTCAGGATCTACTCCGCGGCGGCGAGGCGCTGCTTCTCCACGCCCTTGCGCTGCGTCTCGGCCCGCCGGAG
>WHSW01000552.1 GCA_009379895.1 Solirubrobacterales bacterium | reverse complement strand
CGGTCACGCCGAGCCCCACGGCCGCCGCCGCCTCGGCGCACAGCCGCTCCACCGCCCGCCCCAGACCCTCGGGGCCTTCGGCCAGCGGCCAGGTGCAGTCGAGCGTCTCGGTGTCGAACACGTAGTGATCGACGTTGCGCAGTTTGTGCAGCTCGTCGTTCTGGAGGACGGGCTGGGGCATCACCAGCTGGTGGGCGTGGTGCGGCGACTCCTCCAGCAGGTTGAGCTCCGGGCCGACCGAGGCCTGAAGGCTCATGACGATGCTCTCCCGGATCGGGTCGATGGCCGGGTTCGTCACCTGGGCGAAGCGCTGCTTGAAGTAGGTGAACAGCGACGGCGACCGGTCGGACAGCACCGCCAGCGGCACGTCGCTGCCCATCGACCCGTCGGCCTCCTTGGCCTTGGTGGCCAAGGGCTTGATGAGCACGCTCACGTCCTCCGCCGTCCAGCCGAAGGCCAGCTGACGCACCCGCAGCGGGTCGACCCGCCGGGGCCGGCTCGGCACGTTAGGCATGTCCTCCAGGTTGACGACG
>WHSW01000551.1 GCA_009379895.1 Solirubrobacterales bacterium | reverse complement strand
GTGCGCAAGTGTTGTGCACCCCTTCGAGTCTTGGCGGATTTGCGTTTGCCAGCCGACTCGCGCTGGTCCGGGCAGATCCCGGCCCAGCTTGCTAGATGAGCTGCGGTCGGGAACTGCGACATGTCGGAGCCGATCTCGGCAAGGATGACCTCGGCCGAGCGCTTGCCCACCCCCGGGATGGTGGTGAGCAGCTCAACCTGACGCGCGAAAGGGGCGATCGTCGCCTCCACGCGCTCGGAGATCGCCTCGATGTCGGATTCGAGATCCTCAACGTGGGTGAGCATGCGCCCCAGCAAGAAGGCGTGGTGATCCCGGAACCGCGTGGTCAGCGCCTTGCGCAGTTCGGGGAGTTTGCGTCGCAGCCGGCCCTTGGCGAGCTCGGCCAGGACCTCGGGTTCGCCCTGCCCAGAGATAAGAGCGTGCATCATCGCCCGACCCGAGGCCCCCATGACGTCGCTTGCCACGGTGGCGAGCTTGACCCCCGCGTCTTCCAGAACCTTGTGGACGCGGTTGATCTAACGGGTGCGTTCGTT
>WHSW01000550.1 GCA_009379895.1 Solirubrobacterales bacterium | reverse complement strand
AGACCTCGCTCAGGCCGACCTATTACCTACAACGGCGAGCGCCGCGAGCTACGCCAGGGCCCAGGCGAGGACCTCGGTCATATCTTCGGCGATGTGGAACGTCATCTCCTGGCGGACCAACTCGGGCACGTCGTCGAGGTCGATCTCGTTGCGCTTGGGGATTATCACCTCGGTTAGGCCTGCTCGGTGGGCGGCCAGCACCTTCTGCCCACCTCGGGCCGAACCTTGCGCCCGGTGAGCAGTGAGGCTAGAGCGGTGGTCATGGTGATACCGGCCGAGGGTCCGTCCTTGGGCACCGCCCCCGCCGGCACGTGCAGATGGAAACGCCGATCGAGCGTGGCCGGGTCGATGCCCAGCTTGTCGGAGTGGGACTCGACGAACGACAGCGCAATGCGGGCCGACTCCTTCATGACGTCGCCCAACTGTCCGGTGAGGAGCAGGTCACGCTTGCCCTCCATGCCAGTGGCCTCGATGAATAGGACGTCGCCGCCCGCCCCCGTTACGGCGAGTCCGGTGGCCACGCCGGGGACATCG
>WHSW01000054.1 GCA_009379895.1 Solirubrobacterales bacterium | reverse complement strand
CGGTACGGCCACAGCAGCCCGCCCTGCTCGCGAAAGCCGAGCGCCAGCACCCAGACCGCGACCACCGCCACCGCCAGGCCCCAGCGCAGCCCGCGCGGACAGCCGCGCCAACCGAGCCCGACGGCGGCGAGCGCGAGCGTCAGCAGGCCGGGAAACAGCGTCTGCTCGGGCACGCTCTCGAGCCCGTCGCGAACGCCGGCCGTCGCCCCGCCCCAGATCAGGTTCTCGTCCGGGGCGGCGACGAAGGCGCCCGCGTCGCCCGAGTAGGCGGCGACGACCGCGGGCGAGCGCGTCGCCTGCGGGTGCTCGTCGGCGACGCGCAGGTAGGGCAGGGCGAGCAGGCCGGCGACGACGGCGAAGATCGCGGCGCCGGCGGCTGCCGCGAAGGCGAGCCGGCGATCGAGCGCCGGGCGACCGCGGCGCAGCCACGCCAGGGCCGCGATCAGCCCCAGCGCCGCGAGCAGGTAGGCGAACGGGAGCCCCAGCGTGAACCCGATCGAGAGCTGCCAGGCGGCGACCAGGAACCCCGCCACCAGCCAGCCCGGCCCTCGCAGGCGCAGCCCGCGCACCCCGAGCGCCAGCGCGAGCGCGATGCCGCCGCTGGAGATCACCTGCATGTGGCCGTCCTGCTCGAGTCGAAACGGGGCGAAGGCGAAGGCCGCGCCGGCGACCGCGGCGCCGCCGGGGCCGGCGCCGAGCTCGCGCGCCAGCAGGTAGGCGCCGGCGAAGGCGAGCGCGTAGGCGAACATGAAGAGGACGTCGTAGCGGGCCACCGCGTCCTGGGGGCCCGATCCGATCAGCCCGGCGGGCGCGTAGCCGAGCAGCGCATCGGAGAAGGCGAGGGTGTCGTCGAGCGGCCAGAACTGATTCGACTGAAAGATGTGCAGGGGCTGGTCGGCGAGCGCGTGCCCGCCCCAGGCGACCTGCCACGCCTGCGCCAGCGGGTCGCCGAGGTCCTTCGGGATGTCCTCGCCGAGGTGCAGGACGAGCGGCCAGGTCATGACCACCGCGAGCAGGCAGGCCCCGACCGCGAGCCAGGCGAGCTCGCGGGCGCTGACCTCGCGCTGGGCACGGATCGACACGGCCGCGATCCTCGCAGCCGGGTCGATCAGACGGTCGCGATCATCCGCCGGGCTCCCGCACCGGCTGAAAGGTTTGGCGCGCTGGGAGTACCCAATCCCTCAGCCGTCTCGAACCCTCGGACTCTCGCGGAGCCTACGTGCGCGCTCGGTAGGCGAAGGCCTCACTCGTGTAGGCGAGCCGGATCGGCGCGTGCGCTCGCCCCAGCTCGCGCACTCGCGCGAGCAGCGCGGAGCCCTCGTCGTCGGCCAGCGCCGCGACGAAGCTGATCGAGCCGACGCGATCGACCAGGCCGTCCTCGTCGAGCGACTGCTCGAAGTCGACCTCGTGCTCGCCCACGGGCGCGAACGGGCTCCCGCTGCCCTCGAGCGCCGCCCGCCAGGCGTTCGAGGCATGCCGGGGCGCGTCTCCGCGAACGGGCTCGAGCAGGTCGGAGATCGCCGCCTGCAGGGGCTGATCGAGCCGGCGTCGGTTCCAGACCAGGCCGAGGCGGCCCCCGGGCCGCAGGGCGCGGTAAAACTCGCTCAGCGCGTCCTCGTTGGCGAACCAGTGAAAGGCCTGGCCGGCGACCACCACGTCACTGGTCGCGTCGCCGACCGGCAGCCGCTCGGCGGTGCCGGCGAGCACCCGGGCCTTCGGAGCCGCGCCGGCGATTCGCCGGCGCATCGCCTCGACCGGCTCGACCGCGACCACCTCCGCGCCGCGCTCGCTCAGCGGCCGGGTCAGCTTGCCGGTCCCGGCGCCGACGTCGATCACGCCAGCGCCATCGGTGAGCGCGAGCGCGGCCCAGAGCCAGGCGATCGCCTCGGGCGGGTACTCGGGGCGCGCCCGGTCGTAGGCATCGGCCGAGCGCTGGAAGCCCGCGCTCGCCGCCCGGTGGATCAAGCCCGGGTGAAGCGGCGGCCGGCCGTCGGGGACGCGCTCTCGTCCAGGGCGGGCGGCTTGACCGGCTTCAGGAACGGCTCGGCCTCGCCGGTCCCCGCGGCGGCCCGCTCCATCGCCGCGATCCGCTCCGGGGTGAGCTCGTCCGCGTTCTCCTCCTCGATCCTCGCCAGCCAGTCGGCCCCCTCGGCGGCCTTGGCGTCGTCGACCTCGACCGAGCCGCGGTCGAGCGACCGGTCGATCTCGCGAAACAGGGCGTCGACCAGATCGTCCTGCGGGACCTTCTTCAGCGGCTTGCCATGGGCGAAGATCAGCCCCTCGTTCTTGGCTCCGGTGATCCCGAAGTCGGCGTGCGAGGCCTCGCCGATTCCGTTCACCGCGCAGCCCAGGACGGCAACCTCGATCGGCTCCGCGTATGCCTCCAGGCGGGCCTCGATCTCGGCGACGACAGAGTCCATGTCGAACTGCAGGCGACCACACGTGGGACACGCGATCAGGACGGGCCCGCGCTCGCGCAGGTGCAGCGCCTTGAGGATCTCCCAGGCGACCTTGACTTCCTCCTCGGCGTGGAAGGTCGAGAGCGAGATCCGGATCGTGTCCCCGACGCCGTCGGCGAGCAGCGTGCCGAGGCCGACGGCCGACTTCAGCGAGCCCGACCACTTCGTGCCCGCCTCGGTGATCCCGAGGTGGATCGGATACGGGATCCGGTCGGCGAGCAGCCGGTTGGCGGCGATCGTGTTCGGGACGTTGGTCGACTTGATCGAGACCTTGAAGTCCTCGAATGCAAGCGACTCCATCATCGCCACGAACTCGACCGCGGCGCCGACCAGGGCCTCGACCGGGTTCTCGCGCTCGAGTGCGTGGAGGTGCTTGGGCAGGGAACCGGAGTTGACCCCGATCCGCATCGGGACCCCGGCCTCGCTCGCCCTGACCGCCACCTCCGCGACCTTCTCGCGGCCGCCGATGTTGCCCGGGTTGAGCCGAATGCAGTGAGCGCCCGCGTCGATGCTCTTCAGCGCCAGCGTGTGGTTGAAGTGGATGTCGGCGATCACCGGGATCGGCGAGCGCTTGACGATCGTCTTCAGCGCCTGCACGTCGTCATCGCGGGGGATCGCGACGCGGACGATGTCGGCGCCGGCGTCGGCGACCTCGAGGATCTGCTCCATCGTCGCCTCGAGGTTCGCGGTCTCGGTCTTGGTCATCGTCTGCACGGCGACCGGCGCACCGCCGCCGATCGGCACCCCGCCGACGAATATCTGGCGCTTCGAGGCCATGGACCCAGGATACGGGCTCGCAATCGGTGCAGCGCAGCCCTTTGTGCTCAGTCACCGGCGCTCGCAGCGCGCGCGAACTCGCGCGCCTGCGCGCGGGTCCCGAACACGTCCAGGCGCGCGACCAGGTCAGCGCGCACCGTCCACACGGAGTAGAAGTCGACCGCGGTCTCGACGCCGCTGGAGCGGCCGCTTCCCACCCAGCGGGCCCGCTCGACGAGCCGCCCGCCGACATTCTCGCCGGCCAGCTGCTCGTAGCGGATCGACCCCCACGTCTCGAGGAACTCGGTGACGAACCGGCGGACCTCCTCGCGCCCGGCATAGCGGCCGCCTCCGGGCCATTCGTCGGCGGTGGTCATCACCAGGTCGGGGGTGCCGAACGAGAGCTGGCGCTCGAGATCGCCGCTGTTGAAGGCCGCGACGAAGCCCCGTACGCAGGCCGGGACAGTGGGGGCGACTTGGTCGCCCGATTGGCGATGTCTCGCCACGTCAGCCCGCGTAGAGCGCCTCGATCTCGGCCGCGTACTTGTCGCCGATCGGCCTTCGCTTCAGCTTCATGGTCGGCGTCAGCTCGTCGCCCCCGGGCGCCCAGTCGGTCGCCAGGACGGTGAACTTCTTGATCTGCTCGACTCGCGACAGCTTCGCGTTCGCCGCCTCGACGCCCTCGCCGACCGCGGCGATCAGCGCCTCGGAGGAGGCGAGCGCGGCCACCTCGGCGTCCTGGAGGCCGTTCTGCGCGGCCCAGACCGGCGCGAAGTCCGGGTCGAGGACGATCAGCGCCACGTTGTAGGGCCGCCCGTCGCCGACCGCAACGGCCTGGCCGATCAGCGGGCTGGCCGCCTTCAGGTGCGACTCGATGTTGGCCGGCGACATGTTCTTGCCGGCGGCGTTGATGATCAGCTCCTTCTTGCGATCGACGATCGTCAGGTAGCCGTCGGCGTCGAGCTCGCCGATGTCGCCGGTCGCCAGCCAGCCGTCGGCGTCGATCGTCTCCGCGGTCTTCTCGGACATGTTGCGATAGCCCGCCATGTTCAGGTCGCCGCGCACCAGCACCTCGCCGTCGTCGGCGAGGCGGATCTCCACCCCAGGGACCGGGGGCCCGACGGTGCCGAGCTTGATCCGCTCGGGCGGGTTGACGGTCGCGGCGCCGCTGGTCTCCGACATCCCCCACAGCTCGCCGACCTCGATCCCGATCGCGTGAAAGAACTCGAGCACCTCCAGCGGGGTGGGCGCCGCCCCCGCGTTGACGGCGACCACCTCATCCAGCCCGAGGGCCTTGCGCAGCCCGGCGAACATCGCCGCGTCGGCGGCGACGACGGCCGCCGCGAGCTCCTCGGGCACCGGCTCCGATGCCTGCTCGAGACGGACCTTGCGCAGGGCGGCCTCGAGGCCCTGCTGGGCGGGGATGCGCTGCTCGTCGGGCAGATTGGCGATCTTCGCCTCGAGCCCCGCCTTGAGCTTCTCCCAGATCCGCGGCACGGCGAAGAACCAGTTCGGGCGCACCTTCGGAAGCCATTCGACGATCCGGCGCGGGTCGGGGCAGACCGTCACCGTCAGGCCACGCGTCACCGGCAGGTAGTAGTGGGCGGCACGCTCGGCGATGTGGGCGGCGGGGAGCCAGGAGATCACTCTCGCCCCGCGCTCGGGGACGGCGATCACCGCATCAACGCCCGCGACCAGACCGAGCAGGTTGCGGTGGGTGAGCTGAACGCCCTTCGGGGGGCCGGTGGTGCCGGAGGTGTAGATCAGGGTCAGCGGGTCATCGAGGCCGAGCGCGGCGACCGACGCCGAGATGTCGAAGCCCGGGTCGAGCGCCTCGAGCTGGGCCAGCGTCTGGTCGCCGCCCTCGCCGTCGATCACGATCAGCGTCTCGAGCGCGTCGAGCCCCTCTCGGGCCCGCGAGAAGGGCTCCAGGAAGGCGCGCTCGATGATCGCGATCCGGGCCCCCGCATCGGAGACCACGTAGCGGATCTGCTCCGGCGAGGAGGTCTGGTAGATCGAGAACGGGATCGCGCCGAGCGAGACCGCCGCCAGGTCGAGCGGGATGAACTCGGGCCGGTTGTTGAGCATCAGCGCTACCGTGCCGCCCCGCTCGAGGCCGAGGCTGGCCAGGCCGCCGGCGATCCGCCCGACCCACTCGCTGAGCTCGTTCCAGCTCGTCACGGTCTCGGCGTCGCCCTCGCCGGCGACGATCGCCGGGTCGTCGCCGAGCCGCTCGACCGTCCGCGCGAACGCCAGCGCCAGGTTCTGTGTCGCCGGCGCAGGCGCAGGCCCGCCGCTCGCGTAGCGCTCCGTCGCCGTCAGCTCCATCTCGCTCCTCCGTTCAGCCAGGCCCGACGCCGGCACCAAACCTACCGCGTCGGCCGTGGACGCGGGCGGGCGTCAGCGAACGTCGAAACCCTCGCCGGTGAGCCGGCCGATGTCGTTCGAGAGCCCGATCACGAACAGCACCATGACCAGCGCGAAGCCGATCACCGAGGCGCGCTCCATGATCCGGAAGGGAACCGGCCGCCCGCGCACCTTCTCGACCAGGCTCCAGAAGATGTGCCCGCCGTCGAGCGGCAGGAACGGGAACAGGTTGATCACGGCCAGCGAGAGGCTGATCAGGGCGATCACGAACAGCGCCTGGCGAGTGTCGAACTCGATCGACTGCCGGGTGACCTCGTAGCTGCCGACCACCCCCGAGAGCTGCTTGCGCTCCTCGGCGTCGAAGATCCTGGCGAAGATCGAAACCGTCTTCGAGGTCACCTCCCACATCCGGTCGGCCGACCACCCGGCGGCGCCGCCGACCCCCGGGTCGAGCGGCCGGGTGCCGTAGGAGAAGCCGAGCAGGGGCCGGCCGGCCTCGGCGTCATAGACCGGGCGCGCCTCGCGGGTGAGCTCGCGACCGTCGCGCAGCAGGGTCAGCTGGGCGGGGGTCGCGGCGCGACAGCCGTCGCTCTGCTCACCGGCGCACTCGTGGCTCTCGAGCCGCTGGCGCAGCGCGTCGAGGTCGCCGCTGGTGCCGTCGACGGCGAGCAGGTGGTCGCCGGGCCGCAGCACGGAGGCGGCCGGGGTGTTGGGTTGGACGCTCTCGACGGTGGTGGTCGGCTCGGCGACGTCGAAGGCCAGGAAGAAGAGGATCACGAAGGCGATCAGCAGGTTCACCGCGGGCCCCGCGGCGATCACCACGATCCGCTTCCAGACCGGCTGGTTGTAGTAGGCCCGCGGGGCGACCTCGGGCTCGAGCTCCTCCTCGGGGTTCATCCCGGTGATCTTCACGAAGCCACCGAGCGGGATCGCCCCCACCCCGTACTCGGTCTCGCCCCTGCGAAAGCTCCAGACCTTGGGCGGAAAGAACAGAAAGAAGCGCTCGACGCGCATCCCGACGGCCTTCGCGGCGGCGAAGTGACCGGCCTCGTGGAGGATGATCAGCGCCGCGAAGCCGGCGAACGCGAGCACCCAACTCATCGGCCGGCCTCCAGCCGCTGTCTCATGCCGGCGCCCCCGCGGCCTCGGTGAGCTCGGCGGCGACCTCGCGCGCTCGCAGATCGCACTCGAAGAGCTCCTCGAAGTGCCCCACCGGAGCCGTCTCGAGCGCGTCGAGCGCGCCCGCGATCACCTCGGCGATCGCGGTGAAGGCGATCCGGCCCTCCAGGAAGGCCGCTACCGCGACCTCGTCGGCAGCGTTGAGCACGCAGGGCGCGGTGCCGCCGGCGGCCCCCGCCTCGCGCGCCAGCGCGAGACACGGGAAAGCCTCCGGGTCGGGCGGCTCGAAGTCGAGGCGGCCGACGGCCGCCAGGTCGAGCCTCGGCACCGTGACGTCGGCGCGCTCGGGGTGGTGAAGCGCGAACGAGATCGGCACCCGCATGTCGGGCAGCCCGAGGTGGGCGAGCTGGGCGCCGTCGTTGAGCTCGATCAGCGAGTGGACGATCGATTGGGGATGGACGACGACGTCGATGCGCTCGTAGGCGAGCCCGAACAGGTGGTGGGCCTCGATCACCTCCAGGCCCTTGTTGACCAGCGTCGCGGAGTCGATCGTGATCCGCCCGCCCATCTCCCAGGTGGGGTGCGCGAGGGCCTCCTGCGGGGTCACGTCGCCGAGCTCGCCGCGACCGCGAAATGGCCCGCCCGACGCGGTCAGGATCAGGCGCTCGACCGTCCCGGGCGACTCGCCGCGCAGGAGCTGGAAGATCGCCGAGTGCTCGGAGTCGACCGGCAGGATCCGGGCGCCGGTCGCCTCGGCCAGCGCCGTGACCAGCTCGCCCCCGACGACCAGGCTCTCCTTGTTGGCGAGCGCCAGGTCGATCCCCTCGCTGAGGGCGACGATCGTCGGTCCGAGCCCGGCGGTGCCGACGATCGCGTTCAGGACCAGGTCCGGCTCGGTGCCGGCGATCAGCTCGCGCACGCCCTCGGCGCCCGCCAGCACCCGCCGGTCGCCGAGCCGCGCGGCGGCGAGCTCGGCGGCCGCCGGGTCCGAGAGCGCGACGGCTCCAACCTTCGTCTTGGCGGCTTGCGCGCAGACGCGCTCGACGTTGCGCGCCGCCGAGAGCCCCACGACCTCGAGCTCGGGCGAGCGCGAGACGACGTCGAGCGCCTGCTCGCCGATCGAGCCGGTCGAGCCGAGGATCAGGACCCGCTTGGCCATGCGAGGCAGGGTAGCGACGGGCCTGTGCCCGCGGTAAAGGCTGCAGCGCGCCACGCCGGGCCGAATTCCGTCGCTGGGCGGTGGAGTTCGGCCCGACGACCGCGACGGGCCGGCGGCCGGAGCGAGTGTCCACCTATGCTCGCCGCGTGGCCGCCGCCCAGCCGATCGGAGCGCACGTCTCGCGCGAGCAGCCGCTCGCGGTGGCCGCCGAGCTCGAGGCCGGCTGCCTGCAGCTCTTCCTCTCGGACCCGCAGTCGTTCGCCAAGCCCGCCGAGCGCGAGGACGCCGACGACCTGCGCGCCTCAGATCTCGACGTCTACGTGCACGCGCCCTACCTGATCAACGTCTGCTCGCCGCGCAACAACGTCCGCCACGGGTCGCGCAAGATCCTCCAGCAGACGTGCGAGGCGGCGGCCGCGATCGACGCCGCGGCGGTGATCGTCCACGCCGGTCACGCCGAGGACGGGATCGAGGCGGGGGTCGCTCGCTGGCCGCGGACCCTCGAGCTGCTCGAGTCCGAGGTCGCGGTGCTGATCGAGAACACCGCCGGCGGCGAGAACGCGGTCGGCCGCCGCCTCGACGCCCTGGCCCTGCTCTGGGGGGCGATCGGGGGCTACGACGGCCCCGTGGAGCTCGGCTTCTGCTTCGACACCTGTCACGCCCACGCGGCGGGCGAGCCGCTGCCCGAGGCGCTCGACCGCGCCCGCGAGATCACCGGCGCGATTGACCTGCTGCACGCCAACGACTCGCGCGACCCGGCCGGCACCGGCGCCGACCGCCACGCCAACCTCGGCGCCGGTGAGATCGACCCGGAGGCCCTACGAGCGATGATCGGCGCGGCCGGCGCGCCCGTCGTCTGCGAGACGCCTGGCTCGGCGGCCGAGATGCGCGCCGACCTCGACTTCGTGCGCGGCGCCCTGCGCCGTTAGGGGCACCGGTCAATGCTCGACGTTCGCGACGAGTTCGGCGGCCTCGCCGAGCGAGCCTGGCTCAACTGCGCCCATCAGGGGCCGTTGCCCGACCGGGCCGTCACCGCCGCCCAGCAGGCGCTCGAGGAGAAGCGCTCGCCGTGGCGGATCGCCGACGACTCGTTCGCGGCGGTGCCGAGCCGGCTCAAGGCGGCGATCGGGCACCTGATCGGCGCGAACCCTGACGACGTCGTCCTCGCCAACAGCGCCAGCTACGGGCTCGAGCTGCTCTCGCGCACCCTGCCGCTCGCCGAGGGCGACGAGATCCTGCTCGTCGACGGCGACTTCCCGGCGACGATCTACCCGTGGCTGCCGCTGCGCGAGCGCGGGATCCGGGTCCGGTTCCTGCCTGGCGACGAGGCTCTGACGCCGGAGCGCCTCGCCGACGAGCTTGGGCCGGCGACCCGGGTCCTGTGCGCGAGCTGGGTCTTCTCGTTCACCGGCCGCGCCGTCGACATCACCGCCCTCGGCGAGGTCTGCCGGCGGCATGAGATGACCTTCGTCGTCAACGGCTCGCAGGCGGTCGGCGCCCGGGCGCTCGATGTCGCGGCGGCCGGCATCGACGCCCTGGTCAGCTCCGGGTTCAAGTGGACGTGCGGGCCGTACGCGACGGGCTTTACCTGGCTCTCGCCGCGGGTTCGCGACTCGCTCACCTACCGGCCGGCATATTGGCTCACACACCAGCTCGCGGCCGCCGACGGCCTCGAGCGCGCCCCGCGCTACGAGCTGGCCGAGCTGCCCGGCGCATCCGCCTACGACGTCTTCTGCAGCGCCAACTTCATCAACTTCCGCGCCTGGACGGCGTCGATCGAGCTCCTGCTCGAGCACGGGATCGAGCGCGTCGCCGCGCACGACCAGGCGCTGGTTGCGCGGCTTGTGGACGGGCTCGGCGACGGCCCGCTGCGTCTCCTTAGCCCACCGGTCGAGCCCGAACGATCGACCCTCGTCTTCGTCACGCACCCCGAGCCGTCCGCGAACGAGCGGCTGCACGCCTCGCTGCGCGAGGCCGGCGTCGAGGTCGCACTGCGGGCCGGGCGGCTGCGACTCTCGCCGCACCTCTACAACACCGCCGACGACATCGACCGCGCCCTCGCCGTGCTGCGCGCACCGTAGCTCCCCGGGGGCAAAGCCCTGTTGTAATCGGGGGGCTCCCGGGGGGCTTCGCCCCCCCGGTGAGGAGTCAGTAGAGGAACGCGACCGCCAGGTAGTAGCCGGCGACGATCGTGAACAGGACCGCGTCGAGGCGGTCGAGCAGGCCCCCGTGCGGCCCGAAGATCGTCCCCGAGTCCTTGGTCTCGAGGTCGCGCTTGATCATCGATTCGAACAGGTCGCCGACCGGCGCCAGCGCGGCGATGCAGGCGCCCATCAAGAGCGCCTCGACCCCGGTCAGCCAGTCCTGATAGAGCCCCGCGAACCAGAACCCAAGGGTGCCGCCGACCAGTCCGAAGGCGAGCCCCTCGAGCGTCTTGTTGGGCGACAGCGCGGGGGCCAGGCGGTGGCGACCGAAGAGCCTGCCGCCGGCGTAGGCCGCGGTGTCGGCGACGAAGGTCGCGACTAGGACGTCGACCAGCAGCGCCGCGCCGTGATCGGGCAGCTCGCGCAGCAGCACCGCGTGCGCGAACGGGATCCCGATCCAGATGACCCCGAACAGCGTGACCGCCAGCGAAAGGGTCACCCCGGCGCGCGACTTCCGCGCCAGGGCGGCGGCGAAGATCGCCGGGATCGACGCGGCGAGCACGATCACGAGCTGGAACTGATCGCCGTACAGGGCGGCGATCACGAGCGCCGCGACGGCCACGAAGGCGACCAGCGTGAACGGCCGCGCCCCGCTCGCCATTCGGAAGTACTCGCTGACCCCGACGCACGCGAAGCCGATCATCGCCGCGGCGAACAGCTCCCCGCCGACGATCGTGATCGTGACCACGATCGCGATCCAGGGGATCACCCAGGCGATCCTGGCGAGGGTCTCCGAGCGGCGGCGACGCGGTCCCTCGCCCCCGCCCGAGCCCCGCCCCCGCCGCGGCGGCTCCCCACCGGGCAGCGGCGCCGGTGCCGGGGTGCGGCGCCGGCGCTGGTGGTCGAAGTCGAGCTCGGCGTCGAAGGGCTGCGATCCCTCCACGCTCACCGCCCCCCGAAGCGCCGGCGCCGGTCAGCGTATTGCGCGAGGGCGTCGCGGAACGCGTCGCGATCGAAGTCGGGCCACAGCTCGTCGCGAAACACGAGCTCGGCGTAGGCGCATTGCCAGATCAGGAAGTTGGAGGTCCGCTGCTCGCCGCTGGTCCGGATCAGGAGGTCGGGATCGTGCATCTCGGGGGCGTAGAGGTGACGCCGAAAGCGCTCCTCGGAATCACCCTCGCCGTCCGGGTCGAACTGGCGCGCGGCGTCGACGATCTCCGCCCGGCCACCGTAGTTGAAGGCGACGAAGAGGGTGATCCGCCGGTTCGCGGCGGTGACCTCCTCGGCCCAGCTCATGCGCTCGACCAGCGGCTCGGAGACGCCGGCGCGGCGGCCGACGAACCGCATCCGCACGCCCTCGGCGTCGAGCTCGGGCGTCTCGCGGTCGATCCGCTCCGCGAACATCGCCATCAGCCCCTCGACCTCGCCCCGGGGGCGTTGCCAGTTCTCGGTCGAGAACGAGAACACGGTGAGCTCGGCGACCCCGAGCTCGGCGGCGTCGCGAAGTCGGTCCTTGACCACGTCGGCGCCGGCGCGATGCCCGTCGATCGTGGGCAGCCCCCGCCGCGCCGCCCACCGCCCGTTGCCGTCCGTGATGATCGCGACGTACCGGGGGACGCCTCCGCCGGAGGTGTCCATCAGACTTCGAGGATCTCTTCCTCTTTGGCCTTCAGTAGGCCGTCGATCTCCTCGGTCGCGTCATCGGTGCGCTTCTGCAGGTCGGTCTCCGCGCGGCGCTCGTCGTCCTCGCCGACCTCGCCCTCCTTCTTCAGCTCGCGCAGGTCGCCCATCACGTCGCGACGGATGTTGCGCACCGCGACCTTTCCCTCCTCGGCGACCCCGTGCACCACCCGGACCAGGTCGCGCCGGCGCTCCTCGTTGAGCTCGGGGATCTGGAGGCGGATCACGTTGCCGTCGTTGGACGGGGTCAGGCCGAGGTCCGACTCGAGGATCGCCTTCTCGATTGAGGAGATCGAGCTCTTGTCGAACGGGGTCAGGGTCAGCAGACGGGCGTCGGTGGCCGCCACCTGCGCGAGCTGGCGCAGCGGCGTCTCGGCGCCGTAGTAGTCGACGTTGACGCGGTCGAGCAGGTGCGGCGACGCGCGCCCGGTGCGGACCGTCGCCAGCTCGTGGCGGCACGCCTCGACCGACTTGGCCATCCGCTCCCTGGCCTCGGACAGGAACTCGTTGGTGATCTCAGACATCTCTCAAGCGTTCGTGCGGACGATGGTTCCCACCCGTTCGCCGCTGACGATCCTATCTATGTTGCGCTCGTCCGCCATGTTGAAGACATGGATCGGCAGGGCGTTGTCCATGCACAGAGAGAGCGCGGTCGAGTCCATCACCCGCAGTCCCTTCTCGATCGCCTCCATGTGCGTGATCTCGGGCAGGAAGCGAGCCTCGGGCACCTGCGACGGGTCGGCGTCATAGACGCCCTCGACCCCGTGCTTGGCCATCAGGATCGCCTCCGCGTGGATCTCGAGCGCGCGCAGGGCCGCGGCCGTGTCGGTGGTGAAGAACGGGTTCCCGGTCCCGGCCGCGAAGATCACGACCCGGCCCTTCTCGAGGTGGCGGATCGCGCGGCGGCGGATGTAGGGCTCAGCCACCTCGGTGACCTCGATCGCCGACAGCACCCGGGTGTGAGCGCCGAGCCGCTCGAGCGCGTCCTGGAGCGTGAGCGCGTTGAGCACGGTCGCCAGCATCCCCATGTAGTCGGCGGTCGCCCGATCCATGCCCTCGGCGGCCCCGGCGAGCCCGCGGTAGATGTTGCCCGCGCCGACCACCATCGCGATCTCGACCCCGCGCGCCGAGACGTCGTGCACCGAGGCGGCGATCGTCCGCACCCGGTCGGGATCGGTCCCGTGCTCGAGCGGGCCCATCAACGCCTCGCCCGAGAGCTTGAGCAGCACGCGCTTGAACGCCGGGGTCGCCACCGGCGGCAACCCTACCCTGGGCCGACCAGGGTGCGCAGGGCCCGGTAGGCGGGCTTGGCCCGCCCGCCGCGCGTGAGCAGGCCGGCGCGCGCGCACCAGGCGCAGACCGCGCCGCCCCGCACGGTGTCGCGCCACGCATACCAGTAGGCGCCCCGCAGGTTCCAGCGCTCGGCGCGGTCGATGAGCCGGGTGAACGTCCGGCGCAGCATCCGGGCCTGGCCCGAGCGCCCCTTGACCAGGCCCTCGTTGCGCCGGCCGGCCGACGCCCAGCCGACCTCGGTCACCCACAGCCCTGCGGCGGCGTCGCCCGCGCGCCTGGCGACCCGACGGGCGGCGCGGATCTGCGCCAGCACCCCCTTCGTCCTGGGATCGTAGGGGTGGACGGAGATCGAGTCGAAGCTCTCCGAGGCACCGTCGACGCGGTACAGGTCGCGCAGGTAGCGGCCCGTGCCGATCACCCCCGAGGGGCTCGAGGTCGCCCCCCACATCCCACCGACGATCACCTCCGCACCCGGGTCGACGGCGCGGACCGCTGTCGCCGTGCGCTCGAGCAGCGCGGCGTAGGACGAGGCGTCCGCCCGCGGGCGAAAGAAGAAGGGCGAGTTCTGCTCGTTCCAGACCTGCCAGGCGCGAATCGGCAGGTGGGGCAGCGCCGGGTGCGCCCGCCAGAAGCTTCCCTCGGGCCCGTAGCGCCGCACGGCGGCGCCGGCGAAGGAGGCGAACGCGCCCCGCGTGAGCGCGGATGCGGGCGCGTAGGCCCCGCATTTGACCTCGCAGTCGTAGCCGTCGAGCGCGATCGCCCAGCCGGGCGAGCCGTAGAGGTAGGGCAGGGTCGCGATCCCGGACGCGGCGGCGCTCTCGACGATCTGATCGGGGCCCGACCAGTCGTAGTGACCGCGCTCGGGCTCGACCGACGGCCAGGAGAGCCAGAAGCGCAGCGAGCCGATCCCCGCGTCGGCCATCCGCCCCGTCTCGAGGTGGCCGATGCCGCGCTGGGGCACGACCCCGACGACCAACCCGGCCGCCTCGGCGCGCGCCCGCTCCCGCCCGGCGTCGCCGGCCGGCGCCGCACCGGCCAGCGCCAGCCCCCCGGGCGCTCCGGCCACCGCGCCGCGAACCCCAACCGGGATCGTCATCTCGCTGCCCTAAGAACCTATTCCGGTAGGGGGCGTGCGCCCGGGGGACGCCAGGACCGAGCGGGACGCCGACGGCCCGGCTTCCTCATGGCAGCGCCATGTGGGAGCCGTGACGGTGGCGGATCCGCGATGTGTCCTGGCGTTCATCCGGGTGTGCGATCACCTATCGGGATAGGTTCTAAACCCGGGCGCCGGCCCCGCGTTGCGGTGCGCCTACTCCTGGCCGACCGCGAAGCGCGCGAAGCGGGCGATCCGGATGTTCTCGCCGGTGTTCGCCGCGGCGGCGGCGCGCAGATCCTCGATCGTCTTGCCGTCGTAGCGGTCGCTGCGGATGTGCTCCTGGTCGAGCAGGGCGATCTCCCGCCAGCGCTTGGCGAGCTGGCCCTCGACGATCCGCTCGACGACGTCGTCGGGCTTGCCCTCCTCGCGCGCCTTGGCCTCGAACACCTTGCGCTCGGCTTCGCGCTCGGCCTCCGGGACGTCGTCGGCCGAGACGTACTGGACGGACGGCGAGCCGGCGATGTGGATCGCGACCTCGCGCGCGAACTCCTGGAAGTCGTCGGTGCGGGCGACGAAGTCAGTCTCGCACTGGACCTCGACCAGGACCCCGACCTGGCCGCCGGCGTGGATGTAGGAGGTCACGACCCCCTCGCTCGTCGCCCGACCCTCGCGCTTGGCCGCCGACGCCTGGCCCTTGACGCGCAGGATCTCGACCGCGCGGTCGAGGTCGCCGTCGGCCTCGCTGAGCGCCGCCTTGCAGTCCATCATCGCCGCCCCGGTGCGATCGCGCAGCGCCTTGACGTCGGAGGCGCTGACCGCCATCAACTCCCCTCCCCGGGCGCGCCCTGCTGCTGGGGCGGGCGCGGTCGCGGGGTCGCGGGGCGACCCTCTGGCGTCCCCGGCTGCTGCTGCTGCCCCTGGGCCTGCTGGGCGGCCTGCGCCTCGGCCTCGGCCGCCTCGGCGGCCTCGCGGCGCGCGCGCTCCTCCTCCTCGCGGCGGCGCTTCTCCTCCTCCTCGCGACGACGGCGCTCCTCCTCCTCGGCGCGGCGCTTGGCCTCCGCCTCGCGGTAGGCGGTCGCGGCCTGCTCGATTCCCTCGCCGACCGTCGAGATGACCAGCTCGCAGGAACGCATCGAATCGTCGTTGCCCGGGATCGGGAAGGAGACGGGCACCGGGTCGACGTTGGAGTCGACCAGGCCGAGGATCGGGATCTGCAGCCGCTCGGCCTCGCGAACGGCGATCGCCTCGGTCTTCAGGTCGACGATCAGCACCGCCTGCGGCAGGCGCTTCATGTCGCGCACGCCGCCCAGGTTGTACTCGAGCTTGGCGAGCTCGGACTCCATCGACATGCGCTCCTTGGTCGGCAGCAGGTCGAGGCGCCCGTCCTCCTTGAGCTGGGTGAGCTCGTGCAGGCGATCGATCCGCGCCGACATGGTGTGGAAGTTGGTCAGCAGGCCGCCGAGCCAGCGCTGGTTGACGTAGGGCATCCCGCAGCGCTCGGCCCACGACTTGATCGAGTCGCGCGCCTGCTTCTTGGTGCCGACGAAGAGGACCGTCCCGCCCCTGCCCGCGACGTCGACCGCGAACCGGCGGGCCTCCGCGAGCAGCTGGTCGGTCTGCAGCAGGTCGATGATGTGGATCCCGTCGCGCTCGCCGAAGATGTAACGGCGCATGCGCGGGTTCCAGCGGCGCGTCTGGTGGCCGAAGTGAAGTCCGGCCTGCAAGAGCTCCCTGATTCCGGGCTCGGCCATGAATGCTCCCTTGTCGGTTTGGCTTGTCTGCCTCGGCGCTCGCGGGGACCCGGCGCGTTCGCCGCCGGGCAGGGCCCCGTCCGCCCTCCGAGGGGTCGGTTACCGGTCGGCGGTGATTCTAGAGGGGTCGCGGGGTCGCGGCTCGCGCGAGCGCCTCGGCCAGGTCCTCCGGCAGGTCGGATTCGAACACGAGTCGCTCGCCGTCGAACGGGTGCTCGAAGCCGAGCCGGGCGCTGTGCAGGAACTGGCGCGCGAGCCCGTGGCGGCCGAGCTCCCCGTAACGCGGGTCGCCGGCGACCGGGTGGCCGATCGCGGCGAGGTGGGCGCGGACCTGGTGCGTGCGGCCTGTCTCGAGCCGAGCCTCGACCAACGAGTCGCCCGCCAGGGTCTCGAGCACGGTGAAGTGCGTGCGCGCCTCGCGCGCGCCGCGCCCGCGCACCGCGCGTCGCTCGGGCGCTCGGTGGTCGCGTCCCAGCGGAGCGTCGATCGTGCCAGTGCGCGACCGTGGCCGCCCCTCGACCAGCGCCAGGTAGGCGCGCTCGACCTCGTGGCGCTTGATCATCGCCGCGAGCCGCCGGTGGGCGTCCGGATCGCGGGCGACCAGCATCAGCCCCGACGTGTCGCGATCGAGGCGGTGGACGATTCCCGGCCTGCCGGGCTCGCCGCCGCCGAGCAGGTCGCCGAGCACGTCGACGAGCGTCGGCCCGGAGTGCCCGGGAGCGGGATGGACGATCAGGCCCGCGGGCTTGTCGATCACCGCCAGGCGCTCGTCGACGTGGACGAGGCGCGGCGGCGCGCTCACTGACAATTGGCTCGCGCCTCGCGCCGAGCCATGCTCTCTCGTTCTCGCCCCGCGCTCACGGGTCCGACGCCTCGGATGCGCTCGGGTCGGATGCCTTGGGTGTGTGGCCGCGCTCGTCCGATCTCGGCCCGGGCTCCTCGGATGCGCTGTGAGCGGGCGCCGTGAACGCGATCAGGGCGATCACGACCACCCCGACCGTGATCGAGACGTCGGCCAGGTTGAACGCGGGCCACAGCGGCGGGTCGAGGAAGTCGGTGACCGCGCCCTGGCGGATCCTGTCGATCAGGTTCCCGAACGCGCCGCCGACCAGCAGCCCGACCCCGAGCCAAAGCAGCGGCCGGCGCGGGTCGAGGGCGAACCAGCCGATCACCAGCACCAGGGCGGCCGCGGTGATCGCCAGCACCAGCGCGTCGCTGCCCTCGTCGAGCAGGCCGAAGGCGATCCCGCTGTTGGTCACCCGCGCGAGCTCGAAGCCGAGGACGAGGTGCGTCCGCTCGCCCGGCGACAGCGAGCTCGTGATCAACCCCTTCGTGATCTGGTCGAGCGCGATCACGAGCCCGCAGACGACCAGCATCCAGACCCACGGGCTGGCTCGCCTGGGGCTCACCCTTCGACCAGGTTGACGGCGATCCCGCCGACCACCGAGAGCGCGATGATGGCGACGATCGGGCTCACGTCGAGCGGCCCGATCCGTGGGATGAAGCCGCGAAAGAAGTTCAGGAACGGGTCGGTGCTCTCCTCGATGAAGCCGAGCACCCGGCGCAGGGTGACGTTGTAGGGGATCGGGCGAAATTGCCTGACCCAGGAGAGCAGCACGTTGGCGACGATCAGGATCGTGTAGACGAAGATGAGCGCCGCGAGGTAGTCCGCGATGTCGCCCCGCGTGAGGCCGGCGAGGATCATCCCCGCATCTTCCTCAGCGAGGCCTCCACCGCTCGACGGAACGCGTCCGCGGCACCGGCGTCGGCGAGCGCCTGCAGCCCCGCCTCGGTGCTCCCGCCGGGCGAGGCCACCGCGGTGCGTACGGTGACCGGGTCATAGCGCCGCAGCAGCTCGATCGTGCCGGCGAACGTCTCGACCACGAGCTCGTAGGAGAGCTCGGGGTCCAGCCCCGCCTCGGCGCCGGCCTCGGCGATGTTCTGGACGACCACCGCGAGGTACGCGGGCGTGCACACGATCGCGGTCGCCGCGTCCATGAGCTCGTCGGAGACCTCGACCAGGCGCCCCAGCTCACCCACCAGGGCGAGCATCGGCTCGCCGGACTCGACCTCATCGGCGGGCACCGGTGTGTGGCAGATCACTCCACCGTGGATCTCGGTGGCGACGGTCGGCATCGCGCGCAGCACGGGCACGCCCGGAAAGCGCTCGCGCAGGGTCTTCAGCGGGGTCGCGGCGAGCACCGAGAGCACGGCGCGCGCCTCGCGGTCGAGCTGTTCGGCGACGATCTCGAGCGAGCCGGGCTTGACCGCAAGCACGACCGCGTCGCTGCGTCGCCCGAGCTCGGCGAGCGAGTCGACCGCCTCGCCGCCCACCTCGGCGGCGAGCGCGGCGGCGCGCCCCGAGCCCGCGTCGCAGAACAGCATCCGGTCGGGCCGGCGCTCGGCCGATGCCCATCCGCGCGCCATCGCCGCGGCCATGTTGCCCGCTCCCACGAAGCCGATCTTCATCACGGGCAGCAGCCTAGTGCCCACCCGAGGCAGGCAGGCGGCAGCGCCGCGAGTCGAGGCTAGCTCTGGTTGAAGAAGCCCTTCTCGACGAGGCGGGCCCGTTCCTCGGCCGAGACCTCGACGTTGCGCGGGGTGAGCAGGAAGGTCTTCTCGGCGATCTTCTGCATGCCGCCGTCGAGCGCGTAGGTGAGTCCCGAGGCGAAGTCGATCAGGCGCTTGGCGAGCTCGCCGTCGGTCGTCTGCAGGTTGAGGATCACCGGCACCGCGCGCTTGAAGCGGTCGGCGACCTCCTGGGCGTCGTTGAAGCTGTCCGGCGTGACCAGGTGGACCTGGACGTCGGCCCCGCCGTTGCCAACCGGCTGCAGCACGCGGCCCCGGCTGGGCCGCGGCTCGTCGTCGGCGAAGATGTCGTCGATCTCGTCGCGCGCCCGCCGCCGCTCCCCGATCCGGCTGACGGTCGCCGTGCGTGGCGCGCTCGACTCGTAGACCTGGCCCTGAGGCGATGTCTCGGGCTCGTAGACGTCCTGCTCGCGGTAGTCGGGGTCCTCGGCGAGGCCGAAATAGACGAGCGCACGATGCCATGTGTCGCGAAGTGCCATACGGCTGCGGGTTTCGCCTCCCGTACCGGGATTCCTTTACCCCAATTATGCCCTGCGGGGCGGGCCGGGGCCCCGAGCACGCGCTCGGGCGCCGCCCGCCTCTAGCGCAACAGCGAGCTGCCGAGGCGGATCGTCGTCGCGCCCTCCTCGAGCGCGACCCTCCAGTCCTGGCTGGTGCCCATCGAGAGGCGCGCGAGCCCGTGTTCGGCGGCAAGCTCGCCGAGGCGGGCGAAATACGGGCGCGAGGCCTCCGGATCGGAGGTCTCGGGCGGCATCGTCATCAGCCCCGCCACCGGCACCGGGCAGGCGGAGATGAACGTGCCGAGACCGGCGGGAGCGACCCCTCCCTTGTCCGGCTCGCCGGAGAGGTTGACCTCGACCAGCACCTCGGTCCCCGGGTCGGCGTGGCGGCCGAGCTGCTCGAGCACCGACTCGGTGGCGACCGAGTGGATCAGCCGGACCAGGGGCAGGATCCGCCTCACCTTGCGGCTCTGGAGGTTGCCGATGAAGTCCCATTCGAACGCGTCGCCGAGGCGCTCGCGCTTTGCCTCGAGGTCCTGCAGGCGGTTCTCGCCGACCAGCTCGACGCCCGCTTCGGCGAGCGCCGGGAGCTCCTCCGCGGGCACGTACTTGGTCGCGACGAGCACCTCGACCCCGGGCGGGCAGAGCTCGCGCACGGACTCGAGGTTGCGCCGCACCCGCCGCGGGTCGATGCCCCGGATCGGCTCAACCATCGCCGTCCGCCCAGACCAGGCCCGCCTGACGCCCGGTGCGGCCGCGATCGCGGCGGTGCGAGAAGAAGAGCTCGCGCTCGCAGCTCGTGCACAGCCGGGTCGTGTCGATGTCTCGCACCCCGGCCCGCTCGAGCAGCCGCCGGGTGACCTCGGTGAGGTCGAGCATCGGGCCGTCGGCGACCCCGTCACCGAGCGGCTCGAACTCGGCCAGCACCTCGGGCCCGACCCGGTAGCAGCACGGGCCGATGCCGGGGCCGATCGCCGCCGCGGTCGCCCCCACCTCGCCGACCCCGCGCTCGACGATGCCCCCGGCGAGGCCGCGCCAGCCGCAGTGGATCGCGGCGACGCCGCCCGCACCCGCGAGCGCCACCGGCAGGCAATCGGCGACCTGGACCATCGCGGTCAGCGCGCCCGTGGCGGTCGCCTGGCCATCGACGCGCGGCGCGGTCGCCCGTCGCGCATACGGGTTCGGGTCGGGCGCCAGCTCGCGGCGCAGGACCTCGACCCCGTGCACCTGGCGGCCGAGCAGCACCCCATCGGGATCGCGGCCGAGGGCGGCGGTGAGCCGCAGGCGGTTGGCGCGCACCCGCGCCTCGTCGTCGTCGGTCAGCAGGCCGAGGTTGAGGCTCTCGAACCGGCCGTCGCTCAAGCCGCCGATCCGGGTGGTGAACGCGGCCCGCGCGCCCGCGATCCGCGCCTCGAGCCAGCGCACGCCGTCGACCTCTCGCCAATCCATCGGCGCAAGGCTAGTGGCGGCTCACCGGATGCAGCGAGGCGCCCGCCGGCGGCCCGGTCAACCGGCCGCCTCGAGCGCCACCCGCAGCTCGTCCCCGCGGGTGGCCGCCTCACCGTCGAGCTTTGCCCGCAGCGCGGTGGCCAGGCCCCGCCCGATCGCCGGCCCCTCGGGGACACCGGCCGCCAGCAGGTCGGCCCCGCCGATCTCCAGGCGCACCCGCCGCCACTCCTCGAGGTAGCGGTCGAGCCACCGAGCTCCCAGGGCGCGCGCGAGGGCGAGCGCGACGGTGCTGCGACCGCGGGCGGCATCGACGGCCGCCGACGGGCTGGCCGGATCGAGCGCCGCCAACTCGGCGGCGGCGGCCGTCTCGCGCGGATCGAGGCCATAGACGCCGAAGGCGACCT
>WHSW01000549.1:156-535 GCA_009379895.1 Solirubrobacterales bacterium | reverse complement strand
GGTGGCGCTGGCCCCGAGGGCGGCGAAGACGGCGGTGTAGCCGGCGATGAACAGGCCGAAGACGGCCCCCACGGCGGTCCAGGTCCGGCCCGGTGTTCCGTCCAGCAACCGCACGGCTCGGTCGGCGAGCCGCACGCGGACCACCCGGTCGCGGACGAGCACCTCGAGGAACGACACCGTGACGAAGAGACTGAACACCACGAGAGCCCACGCGCCGACCGACATCGGCGACGACCGGGCGGCGACCGGCCTGCTCGACACCGCGCTCGACGCGTTCGGCCGGGTGGACACCTTGGTGAACAACGCCTTCGCGATCCCGCCGATCGCCGATCTGGCCGACGCCGACCTCGACGCGATCCGCGCGGGCTTCGAGATCAAC
>WHSW01000549.1:0-146 GCA_009379895.1 Solirubrobacterales bacterium | reverse complement strand
GGTGGCGCTGGCCCCGAGGGCGGCGAAGACGGCGGTGAAGCCGGCGATGAACAGGCCGAAGACGGCCCCCACGGCGGTCCAGGTCCGGCCCGGTGTTCCGTCCAGCAACCGCACGGCTCGGTCGGCGAGCCGCACGCGGACCACCC
>WHSW01000548.1:280-535 GCA_009379895.1 Solirubrobacterales bacterium | reverse complement strand
GCTGCCCACCGCTCACGACATGTCCCGCGAGTACCGCGTCATGTCGGCCCTGCAAGGCACCGACGTGCCGGTTCCGGCCACGTACGCGCTGTGTGAGGACACCGACGTAGTGGGCGCCCCGTTCTACGTAATGGAGCGCGTCGCTGGCACGCCGTACCGCAACGCATCCCAGCTCGAGCCGCTCGGCCCGCAGCGCACCCGGGCCATCTCCACCGACCTGATCGACACCCTCGCCACGCTGCACGAAGTCGACCC
>WHSW01000548.1:0-270 GCA_009379895.1 Solirubrobacterales bacterium | reverse complement strand
CCCGGCAGGCGGCGCGCTGGAAGAAGCAGCTGGATGCGTCGTACTCCCGCGATCTGCCGGCCGCGGACGAGCTGCACGCCCGGCTCGCCGCGGGGGTCCCGCCGCTGACGGCGCCCGGGATCGTGCACGGCGACTACCGCCTCGACAACGTCCTCACCGACGACCGCGACCAGCCAGTCGCGGTCATCGACTGGGAAATGGCCACCCTCGGCGACCCACTCACCGACGTAGCGCTACTCGCGGTCCACCAGAGGCTGGCTAGGCTGCTCG
>WHSW01000547.1 GCA_009379895.1 Solirubrobacterales bacterium | reverse complement strand
ACCCCGAGGCGAGCCGGGCCTCCGGGTCGAGCGCGCGCCACAGGTCGATGACGCTCGGCATCAACCCGGGTCGGCGGCGCCAGCCAGGTCGGCGATGAGGTCTTCCGCATCCTCGATGCCGATCGAGACCCGGATCATGCCGGGCGTCAGCCCGGCAGCGGCGAGGTCCGCATCGGTCAATGACGGGACCATGGTGACCAGCTGCGCCCGGAGTCCGTCGAGGTTCCAGTCGGCGAAGTGCTCCGCGGCGGTGTGCTCGGCGACCAGGGCGGCGACCTCGTCGTCGAGCATGGCCTGCAAGGTCGGCCCGAGCACCGACGAGCGCAGGATGCGGTCGCGCTCGCGGTAGATCGTCTCGCGCTGGCGGTTGATGACGTCGTCGTACTGGACCACGTGCTTGCGAGTGTCGAAGTTGTAGCCCTCGACCCGGCTCTGCGCGTTCTCGATCGTCTTGCTCACCATCTTCGACTCGAGGGCCGTGTCCTCGGTGAAGCCCAGGGTGCGCATGATGCCGGCCACGCGATCGGACGCGAACC
>WHSW01000546.1 GCA_009379895.1 Solirubrobacterales bacterium | reverse complement strand
CCCGATGACCAACGCCGCCAGGCGCTTCACGCGGGCCGATTTCGGCCGCTTCGACCTCGTGCTGGCCATGGACGCCCAGAACGCCGACGATCTGATCGCCCTGGCGCCGGACGCGGCCGCGCGAGCCCGCGTGCGCCTGCTGCGCAGCTTCACCCCGCGGGCCGACGGGCATGGCGACCTCTCGGTGCCGGACCCCTACTTCGGCGGCGACGACGGCTTCGTGCGTGCGATCGACACCTCGACGGGCGAAGAGCTGTGGCAGTTCCAGACCGGCAGCCGGATCGCGACGGCGCCGTCCCATGCGCTCAGCACCGGGACGTCCCGGAAGATTGGATTCTCGTCATGCGCGCGCTGCAGGCTGTAGTTCGGGACCTTGGCGCTCAAGTGGTGGACGTGGTGGAGGCCGATGTTGCCGGTGAAGAACTGGAAGGGCTGCGGCAGCTTCAGGTAGGAGCTCCCGCGCAGCGCCGCGTCCGCGTAGCCCCAGCTCTCGCCACTCTCCCAGTAGACGTCCTCGAACTGGTGCTGGACGTAGA
>WHSW01000545.1 GCA_009379895.1 Solirubrobacterales bacterium | reverse complement strand
CTTACGACGGCCCGGTCCCGTCCGAGTTCGAGGTCACGCTGCGCTGCCCGGGCCCGCTCGACGACGAGCAGCTCGCCCGCCTGCTGACGATCGCCGCGAAGTGCCCGGTCCATCGGGCGCTGTCGCGCGAGACGACGGTCACGGTCACGGACCGGATCGAGCGCGCCTAGATCAATGATTCCCATTCGAACGCACGCCCAGATGACGCACGGCTGCCCTCGCGCTTCGCGCTCGCACCGCTCCCTTCGGTCGTTGTGGATCGCGCCCGTGCTCCTCGCCTGTACCAACCGGTACAGGCTTCGTCGCCCGTCCACGACCGGCTCGGCCCCGTGCGCCCCTGGGCATACGCCGAATAGGAATCACTGATCTAGCGTGGACCTGGGACTCGCCGGGAGAACCTGCGTCGTGACCGGCGCGAGCCGCGGGATCGGCCGCGACGTCGCCGAGCGGCTCTGCGCCGAGGGCGCATCGGTCCTGCTCGTCGCCCGCGGCGAGGACGAGCTCGCCGGCGCGGCGCGCGCCGCCGCCGAGCGGGG
>WHSW01000544.1 GCA_009379895.1 Solirubrobacterales bacterium | reverse complement strand
CCGGACAGGTCCTGGTGCGTCCCGACCACGATTTCGGTCGCCGAGAGCCTTGATTTGTGGTCTCGGTTTGGGCCAACGACGGCGCCGCCGAAAGCGCGATCGCCGTACACAGCAGACTTGCCTTGAGTGCGATATGCTTCATAGAAATATCTTCCTCCTTCAGTTATCCGGATCGTTCTTCGTCGAGCTTGATGCTCGGCCATCCGTTCCGGCTCGGCTGGACCGTCGTTTCTCAGGCGACTTTGGCCGCTTGCTTGGGCGGCCCATACATCGCCTCGATTTCCTGAGCGTATTTCTGGTTCACCAACTTGCGCTTGAGCTTCATCGTCGGGGTCAGTTCCTCGTCTTCGGGCGTCAACTGACGCTCGATCAGATGGAAACGCTTGACCGTCTCGACCCGCGCGAAATTGGCATTCACCTTCTCGACCTCGTCCGAGATCAATTGCTGGACCATCGGGGATCGGCACAGGCTCACATAGTTGGTGAACGGGATGCCCTTGTCCTGCGCGAACTTCTCGATGTTGTCCTGCTCGATC
>WHSW01000543.1 GCA_009379895.1 Solirubrobacterales bacterium | reverse complement strand
CGTTCCGGCAACCTGCCGGCCGACCACGCCGACCGCGCCGACGCGGCCGTGCCACTCGCCGACTGCCTGCACTCCTTCTTCGTCTCGCCCGCGGAGATCCCGCGCCCCGCCACGGCGCAGACTTCCAGCGACGCCGTTCTCGACCAGATACCCGCCGTCGACCTGACCATCCGCGGCACACACCTGACCGAACTGCTCCGGCCCGCCTACCTCACCCTCGGCGGCGAGTCGCTGATCGAATAGATCCTATGCCGTGACGAGCGCGACGCCGCATCCGGCGGCGCTAGCTGCACCCAGTTCTCCCCGTGTGCGCACCACTGCCCCACCACGCCGTCCTGCCGTACCGGCAAGGACAGCAGTGCAGGCACCAGCCCGCTTACCCGCTTTCCCCGGTGATGGGCAGGTAGATCCGTTCGCCACCTTCGACGAACTCGGTCGCCTTCTCCCGCATACCGGTCTCGATCGCGTCGACCGTGGACAGGCCCCGTTCCTCCGCGTACGCGCGGACGTCCTGAGTGATCTTCATGGAGCAGAAC
>WHSW01000542.1:113-536 GCA_009379895.1 Solirubrobacterales bacterium | reverse complement strand
GCCGAGCAACACGACGACTGGATCGAAGGCCGCCGCTACCTCGGCCTCGAAGCCCTCACCAAGGCCCGCCTCACGCCCGTCGAGACACCCGAGCAGGAGGTGAACCCCAACACCGACCTCAAGGCGCTCAGCGCCTAACCACAACAGGATCACGCGACACGACCGCTACACCACACCGATGGACTTGACCTGAGCACCTCGATGGTCTCCTCGAGTTCGCGGTTGCGCTTCTTCAGCTCGCGGATCTCCGCCGCGGCCTCAGTGGAGACGCCGTCACGCTGCCCGTCGTCGACCTGCTGCCGACGAATCCAGTTCCGCAACGTCTCGGCATTCATCCCCAACCGCGACGAGACGGCCTTGATCGCCGCCCACTCCGACGGGTAGTCGCCGCGGTGATCGCGCACCAGACGAACCGCCTTGGCC
>WHSW01000542.1:0-103 GCA_009379895.1 Solirubrobacterales bacterium | reverse complement strand
GCCGAGCAACACGACGACTGGATCGAAGGCCGCCGCTACCTCGGCCTCGAAGCCCTCACCAAGGCCCGCCTCACGCCCGTCGAGACACCCGAGCAGGAGGTGA
>WHSW01000541.1 GCA_009379895.1 Solirubrobacterales bacterium | reverse complement strand
ACGCGGGCGAGCCGTCCCCCACGGCGCCGAGCTCCGCCGGCACCGGGCGTCCCCCGCCCAAGCGCGCCTCCGTATCCGGCAAGGGCGGCGTCCGCTTCACGATGGGAAGCCCGCTCGTCGAGCGCTACCTGGCCGCGAAGCTCGCCCATCCCGAGGCGATCGTGCTGGTCAGCTCGGGCGCCTTCTGTCAGGCCTTCTTCGAGGACGCGAAGCTCCTCGGCCGCGAGCTCGGCCTCGCGGCGCTGCATGCGCGCATAGCTCATGGCCTTGTGCTTGGACGCGTTGGCGCGCAGCTTCGTGCCGTCCAGCGCCACCCGGCCGAGCTTGACCAGCCCAGCCGCGGCGCACAGTTCGAGAACCTCCACGAACAGCGCGCTGAAGGCGGCCAAGTGGCGGCGCCGGAACTCGCTGATGGTCTTGTGGTCGGGCCGTGCTTGCCCGGCCAGGAACATGAAGTTCACGTCGGACGCCAGGCGCTGCTCGAGCTTGCGGGAGCTGCGCACGCCGGTGGCGTACCCATACAGCAGCACCTTGAGC
>WHSW01000540.1:274-537 GCA_009379895.1 Solirubrobacterales bacterium | reverse complement strand
CGTGACGCAGCGCGGCGGGGCCTTGGTCGAGCGACCAGAACAGCAGGCCGAAGTGGACAATGGGCCCCACCTGGTGCAGGGCGAACTCGAACTCCGTGACCACACCAAAGTTGCCGCCTCCCCCGCGGATCGCCCAGAAGAGGTCAGCGTTCTCGGACGCCGAGGCCACCCGAGCCTCGCCGTCGGCGGTCACTACACGGGCCGAGACCATGTTGTCGATGGTGAGACCCCCGAGCCTGGTCAGCCAGCCCATCCCCCCACCC
>WHSW01000540.1:0-264 GCA_009379895.1 Solirubrobacterales bacterium | reverse complement strand
CCGGACCTGGTTCATGCGGCTGAGGTCGATGACGATGCCGTCGTCGACCACCGAGGCCCCGGACATGCTGTGGGCTCCGCCGCGGACGGCGACCTCGAGCCCTTGCTCTGTGGAGAATCGAACCGCCGCCTGGACGTCGGCCTCATCGAGGCAGCGAGCGACCACCAGCGGACGGAGGTCGATGTTTCCGTTCCACACCCGACGGCTCTCGTCGTACTGCCCATCGGTGGCGCCCACGACCTGGCCGCGAATGCGGCTTCGAAG
>WHSW01000053.1 GCA_009379895.1 Solirubrobacterales bacterium | reverse complement strand
CGCCCCGCGATCCCGCCGACGCGCTCTCGCGCGCGGCGGCGATCCGAGCCGCGCGGCGCGCGACCGCGACCGGGCGACTGCGCGGCACCGCCCGCGCCGAGCTCGGCATCGACCCGCGCAGCGGGGCGCTGGCCTACGAGGTCTCGCTGCCCGCCGCGGACCCGGTCGCCGACCTGCTGGTCGTCGTCGACGCCCGCAGCGGCACCGAGATCAGCGCCCGCAACCTGCTCCACGAGGCGAGCGGCGGCGCGATGATCTTCGATCCCACCCCGGTCACGACCCAGGGGGGCTACGCCGGCCTGCGCGACGACAAGGATCGCGACTCGCCGCTGCTCACCGGCCTGCGGCTCGGCGTCGAGCTGCCGCGGATCACCAGCACGCAGGGTTGCCTGACCGGCGTCTACGTCGATGCGCGGCTCGGCAAGGACGCGAACCGGGTCTGCCGTCCGGGCCTCGACTTCTCGGGCCTGACCCGGTCGCGGGACCGGTTCGAGGCGGTGATGGCCTATTACCACATCGATCGCACCCGGGCGTACGTCGACGCGCTGGGGCTCTCGGCGGCCCTGCGGCCCGAGCCGCAGCGGGTGCGCGCCGACGCGATCACCAGGGACAACTCCTACTTCTCGTCGATGACCCGCTCGATGACCCTCGGGACCGGGGGCGTCGACGACGGCGAGGACGCCGACGTGATCGTGCACGAGTACGGCCACTCGCTCCAGGACCAGGCCGTCCACAACTTCGGCGGCTCGCCGGGTGGCGCCTCAATCGGGGAGGGCTTCGGCGACTACCTGGCCGCCGCGATGTCGGCGCTGAGAACGGGCGGCAGCCCCTTCGATGCCTGCATCTTCGACTGGGACGCGATCTCGTATTCGAAGAGCGGCTGCGGGCGTCGCGTCGACAGGCCGATCGACCGCAAGACCGCCGAGCGCAGATGCCGGTTCGAGCCCCACTGCACCGGCCAGGCCTGGTCGAGTCTGCTCTGGGAGCTGCGCGGGACGCTCGGCGTCGATCCGCAGGGTCGCTCGGTGATGGATCGGATCGTGCTCGAGTCGCACTTCATGTACACGGAGCGCTCGGGCTTCGGCGACGCGGTCCGCGCCCTGCTCGCCTCCGACCGGCTGCTCTACGCCGGGGCCCACCTGCCAACGCTCGAGGCAGTGCTCGTGGCTCGCAAGTTCTGCCCGGCCGCCGGCTGCTAGGACTACTCCGCCGAGATGCTCCGCTTCGCGTCCGCTCTCGGCGGGATAGGGCCTGTTGCGTGAGGAACGGGGTGTGGGCGGAGGGGCTCCGAAAAGAAGACGCCCGCCGGGCTCCTAGGGAGGGGAGAACCCGGCGGGCTGATTGGCTCTTAGACTGGGCCAATGCGTACCCATCGAGGCGATTCGTCGGGGGTTGCCTCGACGGGCGGTGTCTCGTCCAAGACCGAACTCTAGCCAGCTACGTAAACGGTCCTTAAACCTCCGCCTCGCGCTCGGTGGAGCGCCCTGGGGCGGCGGACTCGACGGGCGATGGCTCGACAGCGCGCGCGTGCTCTCGCAGCGGCAGACGGACCACGAAGCGCGCGCCGCCGACCCGCGAGCTGCCCGCCGTGACGTCGCCACCGTGCGAGGCGGCGACCGCCTTGACGATCGCCAGGCCGAGGCCGGTGCCCGAGTCGACGACCAGATCGGCGGCGCCGCCGACGCGAACGAAGCGCGAGAAGAGCTGATCGCCGGCCTGGGGCGGGATGCCGGGGCCGTCGTCGGCGACCTCGAGCACCGCGTGGCCGTCGCGGGCCGCGACCGAGACGGCGATCGAGGTGCCGCGCGGGGTGTGACGGACGCCGTTCTCGAGCAGGTTGAGGATCAGCCGGTGCAGATCGTCGGGGTTGCCGTCCACGGTCACCGGCTCGGGCGCCTCGAGGGCGAGCGCGTGGCCGTCGGCGACGGGGCGGACCTCGCCCAGCGCGCTGGCCGCGATCTCGGCCAGGTCGCAGGCGCGCCGCGCCCCGCCGCGCCCCGCGTCGGCGCGGGCGAGGAGCAGCAGGTCGGAGACCAGCCGGCGCATCCGCTTCGAGGAGCCGAGCGCGCCGGCGACGATCTCCTCCTCGTCGGGGTCGGCGCCGCGGGCCGCGAAGCTCGCCTCGAGCAGCTCGAGGTTGGCGAGGATGCTGGTCAGCGGGGTGCGCAGCTCGTGCGAGGCGTCGGCGACGAAGTCGCGCTGGGCCTGCATCATCTGCTGCGTCTCGCCGCGCGCTGCGTCGAGCTCGCGGAGCATCTGGTCGAGCGTCCGGCCGAGCTCGGCGACCTCGTCCTCGCTCTCGGTCGTGGGCAGCCGGCGCGACGGGTCGCGGGTCGCGGTGATCTCGCGCGCGGCCGCGGTCAGGCCCGCGATCGGCCGCATCGCCCGGCTCGCCACCGCCAGGCCGGCGAGCAGGGCGAGGATCGTGCCGCCGGCGACCCCGCCGACCAGGAAGAGCCAGAGGCGGTCGACCGTCCGGTCGATCGCGTGGTGGCTCTTCGCGTACTGGATGTACACCGGCTCGCTGAGCTGAGACGTGAATGCAAGCACCTGCTGCGAGGCCACCGCGTACTGTCCGACCCGGATCACATCGGAGATCTCGGGCGGGCCGAGCTGCGCGTTCTGCTGCAGACCGGGCAGCGGGTTGCCCGCCCCGTCGAGCACGGGGGCTCCATCGGAGTAGACCAGGCGGATCAGGCCGTCCCCGGCGGCGAACAGGTTGCGCGGATCGTTGAGGGGAAAGTCGGCGGCGAGCTGGTTGGCGGTCGCCTGCACGTCGCGCTGGAAGTCGTCCTTGATCCGGTTGGTCGCCAGCCGGCCGACGACGAGCGCGAAGCAGACCAGGATGACCAGGGTCAGGCCCGAGGAGACGACGGCGATCCGCCAGCGAACCGGCCAGCGCCGCGGCGAGAATCGCCGCGGGTGGCTAGGCGCCATCGCCGCGCGCGGCCCTGAGCACGTAGCCGGCGCCCCGCTTGGTGTGCAGCAGGCGCGGCTCCTTGCCCTGCTCGAGCTTGCGGCGCAGGTTCGAGATGAAGACGTCGATAGTGTTCGTCATCGCCAGCGGGTCATAACCCCAGACCTCCTCGAGCAGGCGCTCACGGGAGACGACCAGGCGCTCGTTTCGCATCAGGTACTCGAGCAGCTCGAACTCGCGGTTGGTGAGCTCGATCTCGCGCTCGCCGCGGCTCACATCGCGGGTGTCGGGGTTGAGCAGCAGGTCACCGACCACCAGGGCGGCGCTGCCGCGCGGCGGGCGGCGCCGCATCAGGGCGCGCATCCGGGCCAGCAGCTCCTGGCGCTCGAACGGCTTGACCAGGTAGTCGTCGGCCCCGGAGTCGAGACCCTCGACGCGGTCGTCTAGGTCCGTGCGGGCGGTGAGGATCAGGATCGGCACGTCGGACTCGTCTCGCAGGCGGCGGCAGACCTCGACCCCGTCGAGCCCCGGCAGGCCGAGGTCGAGGATGACCAGGTCGGGGACGAACTCCTCGGCGGCGCGCAGCGCATCGACCCCATCGGCCGAGGAGCGCACGTCGTGACCCTCCTGGCGCAGCGTGCGGCGCAGGACATCGGCGATCGCCTCGTCGTCCTCGATCACGAGCACGCGTCCGGATGAGAGCCCTTCGTCGGTCAGCATCGACCACAGAGGGTAGACGGCGTCGGGCGCCGCGAGCACGGATATTTAGCCCGCTTTTAGCGCGCGCAGGGGACCGGTCGCGTGCGTCGAAATCCCAGGCACGCAGCGGGCGTCCGCGCGCTGCCGCGTGAGCATGAAGCTGCCCTGGTCCCAGCCAAGATCCCAGTCCCGGTCGCGCCGGCCCGCCGCGCGCTCGCGACGGCGCCCCGCCGCCCGGGCCCGGCGCGATGCCCGCGAGCTGATCGAGGGGCTCGACCAGCGCCACTACGACGTGATCGGGCTCGTCCTGGTCGCGGCCGGCGTCTACCTCGCCTTCGTCCTCTACCTCGGCTGGGACGGCGGCCCGGTCGGGGGCTGGATCGAGTCGGCGCTGCAGAACCTCGCCGGGCGGGTCGCCTACGTGGCCCCGATCGCGCTCGCGGCCTGGGGTGGCAGCCTGATGGCGCGGCCTCTGATCCGCGCCCCCTCGGCGCTCAACGCCGGGGCGGTGCTGGTGCTCTGCGCCCTGTTGCTCGCCTTCGCGGCGCAGACGGCAGGCCTAGGCCCCGAGCGGCCGGTCCGCCACGAATACTTCCAGCAGCGGTTCATGGTCGAGCACGGTGGGGCGCTCGGCGAGTCGCTCTACTGGGCCTCGACGACGCTGTTCCAGCGCGTCGGCGCGCAGATCCTCGCCGTGCTGCTGCTGTTCTCGGGGCTGCTGCTGCTGACCGGGACCACGATCGCCCAGGTCGTCGGGGCGACCGGCAAGGCGGTGCGCCGCGCCGGGACCGGCACCCGAGAGGTGGCTCGAACCGTGAAGACGCCGAGGATCTCGGGCGGCTGGAGCGACCCGCCCGGCGACGAGATCGCCGTCACCCGGGCCGCCGAGACCGAGCCGTTCGCCACCGAGCCGCTGGCCGAGCACGACGACGAGGCCGTCACCGCGGTCGCCCGCGCCGACGCCGACTCCCCCTGGGGCCCCGACCCCGAGTCAGAGCCCGACTCAGACGCCGACGAATTCGCCTACGGCCGCGACGACCACCACGCTGGTCGTCCCGCCACCGACCCGGACGCCCCCGGACGCGAAGCGGAGGAGGCCTCGGGCAGTGGTTCCCCCGGACGCGAAGCGGAGGAGGTGTCGGGCAGCGGCCTCACTCCGATGGGCAACCGCCGTCACGACGGGATCACCGCCTCCGACGAGATCGCCTACCGGGCGCCGCCCGCCAAGGCCCTCGACCGCGGCAAGGCCGACCCTGGACCGGACATGCGCGACCGCGAGGCGACCGCGAGCGCGCTGCTCGAGTCGCTGCGCCACTTCGGCGTCGAGGCGCGGTTGCTGGGCACCGTCTCCGGCCCACACGTGAGCCGCTACGAGCTCCAGCTCGCGCCCGGGACCAAGGTCGCCAAGGTCGCTCAGCTGCGCGACGACCTCGCCTACGCGCTCGCCTCGACCGACATCCGCATCCTCGCGCCGATCCCGGGCAAGAAGGCGGTCGGGGTCGAGGTCCCGAACACGCGCCGGCGCCTGGTCCGCCTCGGCGACATCTACGCCGACCCGCCGAAGGGCTCCTCGCCGCTGCTCTGCTGGCTCGGCAAGGACGTCTCGGGCCAGTCGGTGAGCGCCGACCTGGCGCTGATGCCGCACGTGCTGGTCGCCGGCACGACCGGGGCGGGGAAGTCCGGCTGCATCAACGCGATCCTGACCTCGATCCTGATGCACGCCTCGCCGAACGAGGCGCGGCTGGTGCTCGTCGACCCCAAGCAGGTCGAGCTCAACCACTACGAGCGCATCCCCCACCTGCTCACCCCGGTGGTCACCAACCCGCGCCTGGCCGCCAACGTGCTCGCCAATCTGATCGGCGAGATGGAGAGCCGCTACTCGGTGATGAGCGAGGCGAGGGCGCGCAACCTGAACGAGCTCAACCGCGCGCGCCGCAAGGCTGGCGAGCCGCCGCTGCCGCACATCCTCTGCGTGATCGACGAGCTCGCCGACCTGATGATGGTCGCTCCCGCGGAGGTCGAGGACTCGATCATCCGGCTGGCGCAGAAGGCGCGCGCGATCGGCATCCACCTGGTGCTCGCCACGCAGCGCCCCTCGACCGACGTGATCACCGGCACGATCAAGGTCAACATCCCCTCGCGGATCGCCTTCGCGGTCGCCTCCCAGGTCGATTCGCGGGTGATCCTCGATGGTGGCGGCGCCGAGACCCTGCTCGGCCAGGGCGACATGCTGTTCCGCCCGATCGGGACCTCGAAGATGAACCGGATCCAGGGCGCCTTTGTGACCGAGGACGAGATCGCGCGCGTCTGCGGCCACTGGGCCAAGCAGGGCGAGCCCGACTTCGACGAGGAGCTGCTCGAGGCCGCCGAGCCCGAGGTCGAGGCGGGCGCGGAGGGCGATCTCTCGCCCGACGAGGACGGCCTGCTCGCCGACGCCGCGCGGATCGTGGTCGAGTCCGAGACCGCCTCGGTGTCGATGATCCAGCGCCGGCTGCGGGTCGGTTACACCCGGGCCGGGCGCCTGATCGACATGCTCGAGCGCCGCGGGATCATCTCCGGCTACGAGGGCTCGAAGCCGCGTCAGGTGCTCGTCTCGCAGGCCGAGCTGCCGCGCCTGCTCGAGCGCATGGCCAGCGGCATCATCGACGCCCGGGCCGAGGCGCCGGGCGGCCCGGACGTCTCGGGCGTGACCGGCCTCGAGCCGGTCGAGCGTTGACGGCGCGCTGAGCGGCCTTTCGCCGCGCCGACCACAATAGGCGGCGATGAGTCGCGAGCGACCCGGCGAGATGCGGATCGGAGAGGTCCTGCGCGAGGCGCGCGAGCGCGAGGGGCTCGACCTGCGCGAGGTCGAGCAGCGGACCAAGATCCGGCTCAAGTACCTGCGCGCGCTCGAGGCCGAGGACTGGGTCGAGCTGCCGAGCAGCGCCTACGCGAAGGGCTTCCTGCGCACCTACGCCCAGCTCGTCGGGCTCGACGCCGAGGCGCTGGTGGACGAGTTCCGGCGCCAGGTCGAAGGCGCCTCGGGCGAGGCCGGCTATCCGCTCGGCGATCAGGTGCTCGAGCGCCGCCGGCGCGCCGGCCGGCGGCCGCGCGGCCACCGAGTGGCGATCCTGGCGGCGATCGCCGCGCTCGTTGTGATCGTGGCGGCGGCGGCGATCGGCCTCACGGGCAGCGACGACGAGCCGGGTCGGGGCGACCGGGGGGGAGGTCACGCGGGCGCGGACAAGCGTGGCGATCAGGGCAAGGACCGCGGCAAGCGGGGCGAGGGCGAATCGTCGAATTCGAATCGGGCGACCACCCTTGCGCTCACGATCAGGGATTCGGTCGAGGTCTGTCTGCTCGGCGGCGGCGCCAACCCGCTGATCGCCCAGGTGCTGGCCCCGGGGACCGAGGAGTCATACACCCGGCGCAAGTTCGAGCTTCGCTTCCCGTCGGGCTTCGACTCCGACCAGTTCAGGCTCGAGCTCGGCGGTCATGAGCGACTGCTGCCGAAGGCCAAGGGGGCGGTGGCCTACTCGATTCGGGCGCCGAAGCGGGTGACCGAGCTCCCCGAGCGGCCGGGGGAGGAGTGTCCGTGAGGCGGAGCCCGAAGGGCGAAGCGGAGGTGCGGCGCCGTTGAGCCGCCTTCCGTTGAGGCGCCTGCCGTGAGCGCGGTTCGCGCGGGCATCCTGGTCACCGGCACCGAGGTGATCACCGCCCGGATCACCGACCGCAACGGGCCCTGGATCTCGCGCCGGCTCGGCGAGCTGGGGATCGACGTGATCGACATCCTGGTGGTCGGCGATCGCCCGGCCGAGCTCGAGGCCGGGCTTCGCTTCATGGCGGACGGCGGCGCCGACCTGATCGTCACCAGCGGTGGGCTCGGCCCGACCGCCGACGACCTGACGGCGGAGATCGTCGCCCGCTTCGCCGGGGTCGAGCTCGTCCTCGACGAGGGGATGCGCGAGCGGATCGAGCGGATCGTCGCCCGCTTCGCCCGCACGAGGATGCATTTCGACCCCGAGGCGCTGCAGGCGTCGACGAGAAAGCAGGCGATGATCCCCGAGGGCGCCGAGGCGATCGACCCGGCGGGCACCGCTCCGGGGCTCGTGGTCGAGCCCGCCAACGGCCCGATCGTGGCCGTCCTGCCGGGGCCGCCGCGCGAGCTGCAGGCGATGTGGGAGCCGGTGCTCGAGACCCGCGCCGTGCGCGAGCTGCTCGACCGGGCCGACGCCTACGAGGGCGCGACCCTGCGCCTGTTCGGGATCCCCGAGTCCGAGATCGCCCAGTCGCTGCGCGAGATCGGCGCCGAGACCGACCTCTCGCCGCTCGAGATCACGACCTGCCTGCGGCGCGGGGAGATCGAGATCGCGACACCGCCCCGGTGCTGAGGCGAGCCGCGAGCGCCTCGTCGCCGGGATCGCCGAGCGCCACGGTCCCCATCTGTTCAGCCGTGACGGCTCGACGATCGACGAGCAGATCGCAGTGCTGCTCGTCGGCCGCCGGATCGCGCTCGCCGAGTCGTGCACCGGCGGGCTGCTGGCGGCGCGCCTGACCGAGCCGCCCGGCGCCTCGGAGCACGTGGCGGGCGGCGTGGTCGCCTACTCGAACGAGGCGAAGTCGCGGCTGCTCGGCGTCGACCCGGCGCTGGTCGAGGCTCACGGCGCCGTCTCCCCCGAGGTTGCCCACGCGATGGCGGCCGGGGCGCTCGATCGCTTCGCGGCCGACGTCTCGGTGGCGATCACGGGGATCGCCGGGCCGGGCGGGGGCACCGAGGAGAAGCCGGTCGGCTACGTCTGCTTCTGCGTGCTCGCGGACGGGGTCGAGCTCGCCCGCGACCCCGTCGTGCCGGGCGACCGCACCGAGATCCGCGACCGCTCGACGACCGTGGCGATGCAGCTCCTGCGCCGCGTCCTGCGCGGCGAGGAGTCGCCGCTTTGAGCGACGCGGGCGCCTCGACGGCCGTCACCTGAGCATGGGCTGCGGGGCGATCGTGGCGATCGTCGCGGACACGCACCTGCCGCGCGGCTCGCGCGCGCTTTCGGAGGCGTGCGTCGCGGCCATCGGCACCGCCGACCTGCTGATCCACGCCGGCGATTTCAGCGGCCTCAGTGCCTATGAGGGGTTCGCGGCGATCGGCCCGCCGCTG
Source organism: Solirubrobacterales bacterium (assembly GCA_009379895.1). Taxonomy (GTDB): domain Bacteria; phylum Actinomycetota; class Thermoleophilia; order Solirubrobacterales; family 70-9; genus WHSW01. The sequence continues at coordinate 12,295 of WHSW01000053.1, read as the reverse complement.
GTCGCCGTGCACGGCAACGTCGACGATCGCGAGCTGCGCGCGCGCCTGCCGGAGAGCACGGTGGTCGAGGTTGGGCGGGCCCGGATCGGGTTGATCCACGACGCCGGCCCGGCGCGCGGCCGGCTGGCGCGCCTTCGCCGGCGCTTTCCCGAGGCCGACGCCGTCGTCTTTGGCCACTCGCATCTACCGCTGCTCGAGCGCGACGAGGCCGGCGCCTTTCAGATCTTCAACCCCGGGAGCCCGACCGACCGCCGGCGCGCTCCCGAGCACACGATGGGCCTCGCCGAGGTCGCCGCGGGAGAGGTGCGGTTCCGACACCTCGAGGTCTGAAGCGGGCGCTCACACCGGGTCGAGCGCTCGGTGCGGCTCGGGGGGCAGCCGCACGCGAACCCGATCGTCCGGTCGCACCTCCCCACCGGCGAGCACGATCGCCATCACGCCCGCCCTGCGGATCAGCTCGCCGTCGGCGTCGCGATCGAGGGTGGCCGCCATCAGCCCCGGCTGGATTCCGTCGAGCTGGGAGCAGGGGTTGCGCAGGCCGGTGACCTCGATCCGGGCGCTCTCGCCGAGCAGCAGCCGGGCGCCGGACGGCAGGGCGAGCGGATCGATGCCACGCGTGGTCAGGTTCTCGCCCATCTCGCCCGGCGAGATCGCGAATCCATCCCGACGCAGCTCGTCGTGCAGCTCGGCCCCGATCAGGTGCACCTGGCGCAGGTTGGGCTGACTCGGGTCCCGTGCGACCCGCGAGCGATGTTGGACGGTCGCGCCCAGGTGCGCGTCCCCGTCGACGCCCAGCCCGGTGAGCAGCCGGACGGAGTCGCGATTCGCCTTGCGCGGCCCGTGCTCCGAGCCGCGGCTCACCGCCACCACGCTCCCGGTCTGCACGCCGCGCTCCATTCGGCGCCTACCGGTCGAGTCGCGCGTCGAGGACCGGCTTCAGGTCGATGACCGGGGTCCCGTCGAGCGCCTCGAGGTTGCGCACCCGGACCCTCGTGCCCTCGATCGAGAGGACCCCGACCCGGTGCAGCCCGATCGGGTTCGGCCGGTCAGCGGAGCGGGTGCTGAACACACCCTGCTCGGGGTTCGCGGGATCGTCGCGCGGATGGACCCGGAGCACGTCGCGGTCCGCCCTGTCGAGCCAGGTCAGAACGATCACGTCGGTCCCCGGCCGAACGTCGTCGAGGCCCGGGCTCACGGTGGGCTCGAACACGATGGAGGCCTCGGGCGACCCTTCGTCGCCCTGCTTCGGGGCCGCCCCGTGGTCCGCCAACGGCGACTCGACCCATCCGATCGGCCGCAGGTCATACGGGCCGTCGGTCATCCGGCCCCGACCTTGCTCATCTCGAACCTCCTGCTCGTCCTCGCCCTCGACCGACGGGATGACCCCGAGTCGACGGCCCGTGATTATTAGCCGATCGCCGCTCCCGGGACCTCGCCAGCAGGTCATCCTGTGTCATCGGCCTCCTCCGGCTCGCCGATTCGGGGGCCGACCGTGATCACCTCGGGCCAGGGCTCGAGGGCCTCGGCGGGCGGGTCGACCCCGGCCTCGCGCGCGGCGATCCGGTCGAAGTAGCGCTCGAACCCGGCTGGGGTGCAGACGATCAACGTCCGCGCGTCCGCATCGCTCGGGTTGGCGAAGGCATGATCGGCGCCCCCGCGCGCGAACGCCAGCTCGCCCCGCCGCCTGGTGAGGAGCTCGTCGCCGAGCCGGAAGGTCAGCTCACCGTCGAGGACGTAGAACGCCTCATCGAAGGCGTGGTGGTGAAGCGGCGGCCCCGTGGAGCCCGCGGCGATCGTGTTGTCCATCACCGCCAGCTCGTTCGCGCTCCCGGCGCTGCGCAGCAGCACGTTGACCCGGGCGCGCTCACCCGATGGCGCGGCCGCGGCGCGCTTCGCCTCGGCCTCGCCGATCGGCGGACCGACGACGATCGTCTCGGGGATCGGCCTCGCGGGCTCGGGGAGCGGCTCGGCCCCCGCTCGCTCGGCCGCGAACCGGTCGAAGTAGCGCTCGAAGCCGGCGGGGGTGAAGACGACCAGATACCGGGCCGCCACGTCGCCCAGGTTGGCCAGGGTGTGGTGGCTGCCCCGGGGCGCGAAGGTCAGGGTTCCCGGCCCGGCCTCGATCAGCTCGTCGCCGAGCTGGAAGGTCAGCCTCCCGTCGAGGACGTAGAACGTCTCGTCGAAGTCGTGGTGGTGCAGCGGCGGCCCCGCCCACGGGGCGGGCGCGGCGTTGACGACCATCGCTACCCGTCCGCCGCTTTGCTCGCCCCGCAGAAGGACCTCGCTCTCGAACTCCATGTGCTTTGCCATGCGCTTCTCCTTCCCGCTATTGCTCGGCTTCGCGTGTCGCGCCGGCGGCGGCCGGCGAGGCGTTCGTGGTCGGCTTGCGATCCGCGCCCGCGGCCGGCCCGGCCCGCTGATCCTGCTTCGCGCTCGCGGGACCTCCCGGGCCGCGTAGGGGGACCTCCTTGAGCAGGAGGACCACCAGCAGCCCCAGCGCCGCGATCGGCGCGGCGACGAGGAACACCGTCTCGAGCGAGTGGGCGACCGCGTGCGCGACGCCCTCCTGCACGCCGGCGGGCAGGGACGCCAGCGTCTCCGGGCTCGCCTGGAGGGTCTGGGCGTCGATGCGCTCGGCCGCGGCGGGCAGCTCGCGGGGCAGCCAGAGCTCGAGGCGGCTGGTGAAGATCGCGCCGAAGACGGCCACGCCGACCGAGCCGCCGAGCGCGCGAAACAGGTTCGCCGAGGCGGTGGCGATGCCGAGGTCACGCCGCTCGACCGCGTTCTGGATCGCGAGCGTGAGCACCTGCGAGACCATCCCGAAGCCGAGGCCGAAGACGATCAGGAACGCCGACGCGGTCGCCCGCGAGGTGGCCGCGTCCATGCGCGAGAGCAGGAACAGCCCCACGGCCATCAGCGCCAGGCCGGCGACCGGGAAGACCTTGTAGCGCCCGGTGCGCGAGATCAGGCGCCCCGAGACCGCGGTGCTGGTGGTCGCCGCGAGCAACAGGGGCAGCAGCAGCAGCCCCGAGCCCGTGGCGCTCGCTCCGGTGACGGCCTGCAGGAAGAGCGGGATGAAGACGATCACGGCGAAGAACGCACAGGTGGCCAGCAAGAGGACCAGCGAGACGACGTTGAAGACCGGCTCGGAGAACAGGCGCAGGGGGAGGATCGGCTCCGGGGTTCGGCGCTCCTGGGCGACGAAGCCGAGCAGCAGCACGACGGCCGCGGCGCCGAGGCCGACGATCTCGGCCGAGTCCCAGGCGTACTGCTGGCCGCCCCAGGTGGTGAGGAGCAGAACGCAGGTCAGCCCGGCGCCGAGCAGCGCGGCGCCGAGGTAATCGATGCGCCGTTGCCCGTCCGCGCCGGCCGGCAGGTGCAGCGTGGTGCTGATCACCGCCAACGCCACGGCGCCGATCGGCAGGTTCACGTAGAAGACCCAGCGCCAGGAGAGGTGGTCGACGAACAGCCCGCCGAGCAACGGCCCGGCGACGCTGGCGAGCACGAAGACCATCTGGATGTAGCCCTGGTAGCGCCCGCGCTCGCGGGGGGCGATGATGTCGGCGACGATCGCCATCGCGAGCGTCATCAGGCCGCCGGCGCCGAGTCCCTGGAGCGCCCGGAAGCCGATCAGCTCACCGATCGACTGCGCGACGCCGCTCAGCGCCGAGCCGGCGAGGAAGATCACGATCGCCGCCTGGAAGAGTCGCTTGCGGCCGTAGAGATCGCTGATCCGGCCCCAGAGCGCCATCGAGACCGTGGCCGCGAGCAGATAGGCGGTCACCACCCAGGAGAGCTGGTCGAGGCCGCCCAGCTCGCCGACGATCGTCGGCAGCGCGGTGGCGACGATGGTCTGGTCGAGCGATGCCAGCAGCATCGCCAGCAGCAGGCCACCGAAGGTGACCATGACCTGGCCGCGCGTCAGGCCGGCGGGAGACGCGGCCGGCGCGCTCTCGGTGGTGCGGTTCATCCGTCTCTCCGTCCACGTTGCTCGGCGATCACGGACAGAGTTATAGCAACTATAAAATTCTGGTGTCGGTAAACTCACCGTCGCCAGGACGACGCTCGGACTGGCCGGCCGCCACGAGCTCTGCAAGGGATCGACGGCGGCGAGAGCCAGCTCGAGGCCACCGCGCGCCTTTGCTCTCGGCGGCGACCGCGAAAGGCCGTGGCGGCCGCCGGCGGGCCGCTTCGCTCGCTAGACGCCGCCCGCCCAGGGGCCGCCGACGTTGCGCTCGAGGGCGGGGCGCGGGTCATCGGCGGATGGCGGGCGCTCGTCCGCTCGTAGCTCGGTGCGACGATCCTCGTCGCGCCGCTCGGGCAGCGCGATCTTGAGCACGGTCCAGTCGCCCGAGGCGTCCTGGCGCGGTCGCCACTGATGGGTGAATCGGTCGGCGTGCGCCTCTCGCAGCCGCGCGCAGAGGGCCGTGGCTTCCTCGCGTGTCACAGGCTCAGGGTACGCCTCGAACGCGGGCCGATCCAGTCCGTCCCCCGGCGCCCATCGGGCCGCTGCGGGCATTCGCGCGTGCTTGTTGACGCTCTCCTGACCGTGCGCGCGCCTCTCGCGCCGAGCGAGGCCGTAGCGTGGGGTGGGTGGCCAAGGAACGCCTGAAGAGCCCCCGGGCGCGGCTGTTCGTCGCGCTCGACCTGCCGGCGTCGGTTCGCGACGGGCTCGTGGACTGGCAACGGGCGGCGCTCGCCGACCCGGTGCTGCGGGCGATGAAGCCGGAGGCCCTCCACGTGACGCTCTGCTTCCTGGGCTACCGCCCGGAGCGCTCGATCGATGAGATCGCGGGGATCCTCGCCGAGATCGAGGCCAGGCCGGTCGAGCTCGCGCTGGGCGCCGAGCCGGTGCCGATCCCCGGCGGGAGGCCGAGGCTGTACGCGATCGGCGCCACCGGCGCAGCCGCGGGTGAGCTCCAGGCCGAGCTGGCCGAGGCGCTCTCGGCGGTGCGGCTCTATGAGCCCGAGAAGCGTCCCTTCTGGCCCCACCTGACGGTCGCCAGGGTGCGCTCCGAGCGCCGCCCTCCCGGCCCGGGCGAGCGCCGGGGGAAGGGTCGGCCGAGGCGAGTCTCGAAGTCTCCCGCGCGCCTGCCGAGGAAGCTCACGAGCCCGTTCGGAGCCGTCCGAATGGCTCTCTACCGTTCCAATCTGAAGCCCGAGGGGGCCGAGTACGTATCCCTCGCGGGCGTTGACTTGCCGTCCCCGCAAGGGGACCAGAAGAGGTGATGAGAAGAAGATGGCAGACGAGAAGAAGGCGAACCTGAAGGCGGCCCAGAAGGAGGCCCAGGCCAAGGACGCCGCGCTCAAGGCCGCGGTGAGCCAGATCGAGAAGCAATTCGGGCAGGGCTCGGTGATGCGGCTCGGCGACGACGCCGCGATCCCGGTCGATGCGATCCCGACCGGGGCGCTGTCGCTCGACATGGCGCTCGGCGTCGGCGGGGTGCCGCGCGGGCGGATCGTCGAGATCTTCGGCCCCGAGTCGTCGGGCAAGACGACGCTCGTCTACCACATCATCGCCCAGGCCCAGGCCCGCGGCGGGGTGTGCGCGTTCGTCGACGCCGAGCACGCGATCGACCCGATCTACGCGAAGCGGATCGGCGTCGATACAGACGAGCTGCTCGTCTCACAGCCCGACTTCGGCGAGCAGGCGCTCGAGATCGTCGACGTGCTGGTGCGCTCCGGCGCCATCGACGTGGTCGCGGTCGACTCGGTCGCCGCGCTCACCCCCCGGGTCGAGCTCGAGGGCCAGATGGGAGAGCAGCAGGTCGGCCTCCAGGCGCGAATGATGTCGCAGGCGATGCGCAAGCTCACCGGCAACCTCAACCGGTCCAAGACCGTCTGCCTGTTCACGAATCAGATCCGGGAGAAGATCGGCGTGATGTTTGGGTCGAATGAGACCCAGCCCGGCGGGCGGGCGCTGAAGTTCTACTGCTCGCAGAGGCTCGACATCCGCCGCATCGAGACGCTCAAGGAGGGCACCGAGGCGGTCGGCAACCGGGTTCGGGTGAAGGTGGTCAAGAACAAGGTCGCGGCCCCCTTTCGTCAGGCGGAGTTCGACATCGAGTACGGCGACGGCATCTCGCACGAGGGCAACCTGCTCGACCTGGCGCTCGAGAACGAGCTGGTCCAGAAGTCGGGCTCGTTCTTCTCCTACGGGGAGCTGCGGCTCGGGCAGGGCCGCAACAACACCAAGCAGTACCTGGCCGAGAACCCCGAGCTGGCGAACGAGATCGAGCTCAAGCTGTTCGCCGAGCTCGGGATCGAGCGGGCGCCGTCGCCGCCGCGGGCGGTCCCTGACGCGCCCGAATCCGAGGCTCCCGCTCAGGGGTCGAAGGGCGCGCCCGCCGAGGAGCCGGGGGCCGCCCCCGTCCAGGAGCCGGAGGCCGAGCGCGAGGCCGCCTGACCTCGCGCCGATCCCGACCCCGAGAACCCCGCGAGGAGAGTCGATGGGCGACGAAGCCTTCGAGCGGGCGCTGGAGGCGCTCTCGCGCAAGGAGCGCACGGTCGGCGAGCTGGTCACCTGGTTGGCCGAGCGCGGCTTCGAGCGCTCGCAGGTCAGCGCCACGATCGAGCGCCTGGTCGAGGCGGGGGCGCTCGATGACGCGCGCTTCGCCCGCCGCTTCGCCGAGGACAAGCGCGAGCTTCGCGGCTGGGGCCCGGAACGGATCGGCGAGGCGCTCGCCGCGCGTGGCGTCGAGCGCGAGCAGATCGAGGTCGCGCTGGCGGCCGACGACCGATCGGCCCAGCTCGAGCGCGCGATCGACCTCTTGCGTGGCCGTGGCGGCGACGTGCGCGACGAGTTGAGCCGAGCCCGCGCGCTTGGCTACCTCGCCCGGCGCGGCTACGACACTGCGCTGGCCTACGACGCCGTGCGTGGCTTCGAGCGGCACCGCGCCGCCTGACGCGGCCGCGAGGAGGCCGACGCCGTCGCGCTCCGCTCGTGGCGGCCTGCAACCCGTGTGCCGCGGCTTGCGAACGACTCCGCCCGGGACTACGATCAGTCGGCGGCCCAGCGCCGCGTGAAGACGCACCTGGCTAGCTCAAACAGCAGATATTTAGATGTCTTTGACCGTTTCTTTCGCGAGCATCCGTGAGGAGGGGACCGCCGGACAGGCGGGCTCGCACCCGTAGCCAAGGCGTGCGAGCTTCCCTCGCGCGTTGACAGATACAGCAGCCAGGCGCGCTCCGCGGCGGGGTCGCGGCGGCCTTTGCGCCGCCGGACAGCGGCAAGGCGACACCGGGCGCGAAGCGACCGGGGAGAGGAAGCGATGGGCCAACGCGCGTTGTGGCTACCGTGGCGTCGCGAGCGCACCGGCGGGCGAGCGGGGGAGGGGGCGACGGTCGATGGGGCCGGCGCGAACGGCCGACCGAGCGACGAGCTCGGCGCGCGCCGCGACGAGATCGCCCGGATGGAGGAGCGGGCGCTGCTCGAGGCCGAGTCGCTCGCCACCCGCCAGGCGGACCTCGAGCGGCGCGTGCAGGCGCTCGACGACCGCGCGCGCAACCTCGACAAGGAGTCCGAGGAGCTCAAGCGTTCAAAGCGCGTCCAGCGCCGTGAGCTCGAGCGCGTCTCGGGCCTGAGCGTCGCGCAGGCGAAGCAGATGCTGCTCGCCGATGTCGAGCAGGAGGCCGAGCAGCAGGCGGGCATGCGCCTGCGCGAGATCGAGGAGCAGACCAAGGCCGAGGCCGAACGCCGGGCCCGCAACATCCTCGCGGTGGCGATGCAGCGGCTCGCGGCGAAGGCCTCCAACGAGGCGACCACGCGGCTGGTCGAGCTGCCCGGCGACGAGATGAAGGGTCGGATCATCGGGCGCGACGGGCGCAACATCCGCGCCCTGGAGAAGCTCACGGGCGTCGACGTGATCATCGACGAGACGCCCTCGGCGGTCACGCTCTCGAGCTTCGACGGCGTCCGGCGGGAGGTCGCTCGGATCACGCTCGAGCGCCTGATCGCCGACGGGCGCATCCATCCGGCCCTGATCGAGGAGACCTACGAGCACGCCCGCGAGGAGATCGAGGCGCGAATCGTCCAGGAGGGCGAGCGGGCGGCGCTCGACGCGCATGTGGCGGGCGTCGATCCCGAGCCGCTGCGGCTGCTGGGACAGCTTCGCTTCCGGACCAGCTACGGCCAGAACGTGCTCGACCACCTGGTCGAGTGCTCGCACCTGGCGGCGCTGATGGCCTCCGAGCTCGGCGCCTCGGTCGAGACCGCGCGCCGGGCGGCGCTCCTGCACGACATCGGCAAGGCGGTCACCCACGAGGTCGAGGGCCCGCACGCGCAGGTCGGCGCCCGGATCGTCCGCCGGCACGGCGAGAACGAGGCCGTCGCGCATGCGATCGAGGCCCACCACGGCGAGGTCGAGCCGCGCACCGTGGAGGCGGTCATCGTCCAGGCCGCCGACGCGGTCTCCGGCGCCCGCCCGGGCGCCCGAGGCGACGCGCTCGAGCAGTACGTCGCCCGACTGCGCGACCTCGAGGAGATCGCCTCGCGCCACCAGGGCGTCGAGCGGGTGTTCGCGATGCGAGCCGGGCGCGAGATCCGGGTGGTGGTCGATCCCGGGGCGGTCGACGACGAGCGCGCGGCGTTGATCTCACACGAGATCGCGGCCGCCGTGGAGGGCGAGATCGACTACCCGGGGCGCATCAAGATCACCGTGATCCGGGAGAGCCGAGCGACGTCCTACGCCTCCTGACCGCGCTATAGGATCCGTCGCCGATGGAAAACAAGACGCTCTTCTTCATCCTCGGGATCGGGCTCGTCGCGCTCGCCCTGATCGTCTCGGCGATCGGGCTGCGGTTCGAGAAGTTCCCCGGCTCACGGCTCGTGCAGCTCGGCGTCGTGGCGCTCTTCGCGGCGGTCGTCGTCGGCACCGCGGCGTTCGCCTGGCTCGAGGCCGAGGATGAGCAGCAGCACCAGCACGAGGAGGCGCTCGCGGAGGCGGCGGAGTCCAACGAGGCGGGCGGCGACGAGGCCGAGGCCCAGGAGGAGGTCGGCCCGGGGGTGGCGACGACCACGACGACGGCCGCCGCCTCGGCCGCGGGAGCCCAGGTCTTCGACGAGAACGGTTGCGGCGGCTGCCACACGCTCGCGGCGGCCGGCTCCACCGGTCAGATCGGGCCCGACCTCGACGGCGCCCTGAAGGGCAAGACCGAGGAGTTCATCCACACCTCGATCGTCGACCCGAACGCCGAGATCGCCACGAGCTACTCGCCGGGCGTGATGCCCGAGAACTTCGGCAGCGATCTCAGCTCGGACGAGCTCGACGCCCTGGTCCAGTATCTGGCCGAGAGCACCGGAGCCAAGGGCGGGGGCTGAGCACAGGTCCGTCGCCCGACCGCTGCCGGGCGCCGATACGCTTTCGCCATCGCCTCGCAGCGCTACCACGTCACCACCTTCGGGTGCCAGATGAACGCGCATGACTCCGAGCGGATGAAGGGGATGCTCGAGTCGCTCGGCTACTCCGAGGCCGCCGAGCGCGCCGACGCCGATCTGATCCTGTTCAACACCTGCTCGATCCGCGAGGCCGCCGACAACCGCTTCATCGCCCATCTCGGGGAGGCCAAGCGGCTCAAGTCCGAGGACCCCGGGCGCGTGGTCGGGGTCGGCGGTTGCTGGGCGCAGTCGGTCAAGGACGAGGTCTTCGAGCGTTTCCCGTTCGTCGACGTCGCCTTCGGCCCGGGCCAGATCCACCGCCTCGCGGAGTTCCTCGCCAGCGACTCGCTCACCGCGCAGGGCTACTTCGAGTTCGAGGACTTCTCCGGCCACCTGCCGGACAAGCGCGAGCGCGAGTTCCAGGCCTGGATTCAGATCTCGCAGGGCTGCAACTGCCGCTGCTCGTACTGCATCGTGCCCTCGACCCGCGGCCGCGAGCAGAGCCGGGACCCGGTCGAGCTGACCGCCGAGGTCGAGCGCCTGGCGGCCGACGGGGTGCGCGAGGTCACCCTGCTGGGCCAAAACGTCAACAGCTACGGGCGCGACGTGCCGCGCGAGCGCAAGACCACCTTCGCCGAGCTGCTCGCATTGGTCGACTCGGTCGCCGGGATCGAGCGCATCCGCTATACGAGCCCGCACCCCAAGGACATGCGCGAGGACGTGATCCGCGCCCACGCCGAGCTGCCGGCGCTGTGCGAGCACATCCACCTACCGCTGCAGTCGGGGTCGAGCCGGATCCTGAAGGCGATGCGCCGGACCTATGACCGCGGCCGCTACCTCGACCGGGTCGCGCTGATCCGCGAGCACGTCCCCGACTGCGCGCTGACCACCGACATCATCGTCGGCTTCCCGGGCGAGACCGAGCGCGACTTCGCCGAGACGCTCGAGGTCGTCGAGGCGGTCGGCTACGACGGTGCCTTCACCTTCGTCTTCTCGCCCCGTCGCGGCACCGAGGCGGCCACCCTCGAGGGCCGGCTCGCGCACCCGGTCAAGCGCGAGCGCATGGAGCGCCTGGTCGAGGCGGTCCAGCGTCGCGCCCGCGAGCGCGCGCAGCGCTTCGTCGGTCGGACCATGGAGGTGCTCGTCGAGGGCCCGAGCCGCACCGACCCGGCCCGGCTGCGCGGCCGCAGCCGCCACAACAAGGCGGTCAACTTCGAGGGCACCGGCGCTCCGGGCGACCTGATCGAGGTCGAGATCGACGCGGCGACCTCGATGACCCTCAGCGGCCAGGAGCGGCTGCTCAGCCGCGTCGTCTGAGCGCCGGGCAACCCCGTAGCGGAGTCCGGCTACGGGGGACCTGAGCGGCGTTGACGGGGCACCGACCGGGAGAATCGGGCCATGCAGGTGCTCGCGCTCTTCGGGCCGACCGCGGTCGGCAAGACCGGGGTCGCGCTCGCGGTCGCCGAGCGCCTGCGCGCCCGCGGCGAGGACCCGATCGCGGTCTCCTGCGACGCGATCCAGGTCTACCGGGACCTGGGGATCATCAGCGGCGCGCCGACCGCCGCCGAGCGCGAGCGCCTCGAGCACCGGCTGGTCGGCATCGTGGCGATCGACGGCGAGTTCTCCGCCGGGCTCTTCGCCGGCCTCGCCCACGCCGAGATCGACGCGCGGCTCGCCGAGGGACGCCGACCGATCGTCGTCGGCGGCACCGGCCTCTACCTGCGCGCGGCGCTCTCCGACCTCGACCTGCGCCCGCCGGTCCCGGCCGAGGTCCGTGCCGGCGTCGAGCGCGAGCTCGCCGAGCGCGGCCCGGCGGCGCTGCACGCCGAGCTGGACCCTGACCTGGCCGAGACCGTCCACCCCAACGACCGCAAGCGGATCGCAAGGCTGCTCGAGCTCCAGCGCGCCGGGATCTACCCGCACGCAAGCGCGGTCGGGATGTGGACGGCGCGCCTGCGGCGCCCGGCGTTGCTCGTCGGGCTGACGGTCGACCGCGAGGAGCTGCGCAGGCGGATCGATGCCCGGGTCGAGGCGATGCTCGCCGCCGGGGCCGAGGAGAAGGTGCGGCGCGCCGCCGAGCGGGGCGCCTCGCGCACGGCGCGCGCCGCGATCGGCTTCGAGCAGCTCTTGCGCGGCGATGTCGAGGCGACGAAGTCCGCGCAGCGCGCCTACGCGCGCCGCCAGCTCACCTGGATGCGCAGGATGGACGCCGTCCACACGATCGACCGCGCCGAACGAAGCGACGACGAGATCGCCGCGGAGATCGTGCCGATGCTCGACTGAGCCGCCAGCGATACTGCGGGCGATGAGGTTCGAGAAGTGGCAGGCGCTCGGCAACGACTACGTCGTGCTCGAGCGCCGGGCGCTCGCGTGGGAGCTGACCTCGGAGCGGATCCGCGGGATCTGCGACGCGCACTTCGGCGTCGGCTCGGACGGGATCCTGCTGCTCTCGCCGGCGGCCGACGCGGCGCACGTCGCCGAGCTGCGGATCTTCAACCCCGACGGCTCGGAGGCCGAGCTGTCGGGCAACGGGGCCCGCGAGGCGGTGCTCTACCTGCGTGCGGCCGGCTGGACCGACGAGGACAGCTTCTCGATCCTGACCAAGGCGGGTCCGGTGACGCCGACGATCACCGGCCCCGGCCAGGTCTCGATGGCGCTCGGGCGCGCCTCCCTGATCTCCGACGACTACCCGGCCGGTCCCGAGGACGGCGCCGGTACGGTCGAGTCGGACGGGCGCGAGTGGGCGTTTCGCCATGTCAACGTCGGCAATCCCCAGTGCGTGATCGAGGTCGGCGAGGAGCTCGAGCGGCTCGACCTGGCGGCGATCGGGCCCGCGATCGAGGGGAGCTCGCAGTTCCCGAATCGCACCAACGTCTCCTTCATCGCGGTCGACGGGCAGACGGTCAGGGCGCGGATCTT
>WHSW01000539.1:275-537 GCA_009379895.1 Solirubrobacterales bacterium | reverse complement strand
CGTACAGGCCTCGGACAAGGACTGGGACCTCACCAGCCTGAAGACGATCTGGCTCGGTGGCCAGGCCCCGTCCAAGGCGATCATGCAGTGGTGGACTGAGCAGTACGGCACCTACATCACCCAAGGCTGGGGCATGACCGAGAACACCCCCCAGATCTGCTTCTCCGCGATCAAGAGCACGCTGCGCGAGACGGCCGGCGAGGACGAACTGCTGGCCCTGCGCCAGAAGCAGGGCCAGCCCATCCCGCTGGTCGAGATCAAG
>WHSW01000539.1:0-265 GCA_009379895.1 Solirubrobacterales bacterium | reverse complement strand
GACGGGCAGAGCGTCGGCGACTTGTGGGTCCGCTCGCCGTTCACCGCGAGTGCCTACTACAAGGACGACCGTACGGCCGAGAGCATGGTCGACAGCTGGTTCCGCACCGGTGACGTCGGTGCGATCGACCCCGACGGCTACGTGATCCTCAAAGACCGCTCGAAGGACCTCATCAAGTCCGGGGGCGAGTGGATCTCCTCGATCGATCTGGAGAACGCGCTCATGGCGCACCCGAAGGTCCGGGAGGCCACCGTGGTCAACATCC
>WHSW01000538.1 GCA_009379895.1 Solirubrobacterales bacterium | reverse complement strand
CGCTCGAGCAGCTGGTCGAGCGTCTCGGTCCCGCGGCGCTCGAGCTCGCCGATCAGCCCGGCCCCGGCCCAGGGCAGAAGGCCGACCGAGCGGCGTTCGACGGCCCGCGGCCAGCAGCGATCGAAGAACGCGCAACCCGAGCACTTGCCCCACGCGACCGGCTCGCTCGGCTCCTGCTCGGCGAGGCGGCCGCTAAGGATCCGCTCGAGCGTCTCCAGCGCCCGTTCGCCGCCCTCATAGGGGATGTCGGCGATCACGCCGGCGCCGTTGTGGACCTGAAGCGCGATCGGCGCCAGGCCGAAGGTCTGCTCGTAGAGCCAGCCGTAGGTGGCGAGCTGGAGCTCGATCGCCCGGTTGCGGCCGTCGCCGATCCGGCGGGCGAGCTTCGAGTCGCGGATCGCATAGCCGGCCCGGGCGGGGAGCAGGAAGTCCGGGACGCCGACGATCTCGACCTCGGTGTCGGCGAGCGTCGCCTCGGCGCGCAGGGCGCCTTGGTAGATGACGCGCTCGTTCTCGGCGACCAGCTCGCGGGTGCGGA
>WHSW01000537.1 GCA_009379895.1 Solirubrobacterales bacterium | reverse complement strand
GCCGGCGCTCTTCGCGGGAGCGTAGAAGTTCCAGAAGGTCAGCGGCCCCGACTCCGACGACGAGCCGCCGCACGCGGAGAGCAGGGTGGGCGCGAGCCCGAGGCTCGCCCCCGCGCTGGCCGTCTTCGCCAGGAAACGACGGCGGGTGAGTGGTGGTCCGCTGTGCCGGCTGCCGGGCGTCTGTGACATGGTTCAGCCTCCTCGTTGGGGCTTGGATCGGTAACCGGGGGCGCCGCGGGCGTCGGCGGGCCGGCGCCGGCCGTGCCGCGGCGGCGCGTGACTCTCGTGACCCAACGCACATTGGTCGCCCTCTCCTTCGAGGCAGCGGCGTGCCGGGCGGTCAGGAGGCGCAGTGGCCGTACGAGTGGCTGCCCGGGTACGGCAGGAGAGGCCATCCGCGACGACGAGCGCGGTTCGGGCACGCCGCCTTCGACGCGGTGCTCTGCCACGGGGTGCTCATGTACCTGCCCGACCCCACGAGCCTGTCGATCGGAAGGATAGCAGTCATCATACCAGTAAGGCTCTGGTCAACTTCTCC
>WHSW01000536.1 GCA_009379895.1 Solirubrobacterales bacterium | reverse complement strand
AGGGGTCGGCGGATCGCATCGGTGAGCACAGGTTCCTGCTCGACGACCGCGACGAGCTGGCCGACGGGCTGCTGTTGCCGTGAGCGTCGGGGCATCGCGAGGCGACGACCGAAGGAGGCGAGATGGCGCTGTTTCGATGGGATGAGATCAACCGTGCGACGTTGACCACGGTGCTGCCGGACGCTCTGGTGGTGCTGCCGGTGGGTGCCACCGAGCAGCACGGCCCACATCTACCGACGGGCACCGACGCGCTGTTGGTCACGGCCGTCACCGGCGCCGCGGCGCAGCGGGCGGCGCCTCGCGCTCCGCGCGACGTGGTGCTGGCGCCGACGCTGCCGTTCGGCGCGTCCGACCATCACTTCCCCTTCGGCGGCACGCTGTCGCTGAGCCAGGAGACCATGACCGCGGCCATGGTCGAGCTCGCTGGCTCGGTGGGCAGGGACGGTGGCCACCGCATGGTCATCGTGAACGGCCACGGCGGCAACAAGGGGGCCTGCTTCAGCGCCGCCGCCGCCGCGAGCACCCGGCATGGCATGGCC
>WHSW01000535.1 GCA_009379895.1 Solirubrobacterales bacterium | reverse complement strand
AGTTGCCGGCGGGCCTTGGCCAGGGTCTGTTCGAACCCGGCTGCCTGGCGCTGGTGGAAGGTGGTCGAGTGGGTGATCACCGCCCGGCGGGTGACTCCGAGTGCCTCCACGAAGGTGTCGTGGGCGGTCACGCCCTCGTAGCGGTCGGGGTCGACTTCGTCGAACTCGTTGTGGGGTATCGCGAGCAGCTCGGGATGGTCCGAGGGCGGCAGCGAGGTGACATAGCCCAGCCTGAGCCGTTCGTTGTGGGCGTGGTTGTCGGTGGAGTTCTGTCCGGAGTCATAGGTCACGGTCAACTCGGCCGGATCGCCGCCGAGAGCTTCCCATCGGCCAACGATCTCATCCAGCAGGCCGGTGAACTGGGTGGAGTCGTGCCGATTGCCCGGATAGGGGTGGGAGACGACCGGGACCGCGCCGTCGTGGGTGAGCACCAGCGCGAGGCCGACCAGACGCAGGTCGTGGCGTTTCTGCTTGGCCTTGCCGCGTTGGGCGATCGGCGCGCGGGCGTTGGCCGAGTCGATGAACGTCGCGAAGTTGGT
>WHSW01000534.1:345-540 GCA_009379895.1 Solirubrobacterales bacterium | reverse complement strand
CTCGCCATCGACGACTCCCGCTCGGACCGGGAGATCGCCCGCATCGTCGGCTGCGACCACAAGACGGTCGCCAAGGCGAGAAAGCCCGCGGTGCCGCCTGCCTGACGTGCAGCGTCAACGTCACCCGCGCACACGCTAGCCCAGCCACACACGGGGTGCAGCGGGAGCGATGGTCGGAGAGGCGCGCTCTCCTTT
>WHSW01000534.1:0-335 GCA_009379895.1 Solirubrobacterales bacterium | reverse complement strand
GTTCTCGACGTGGACGGTTCGACCGCGCTCAAGTGGGCCCTGGGGGTTTCGTCGACCGCGTGGACGGGGAGGTCCCCAGCCGTGAGGGTCCGTCGGCCGCGCAGGGGCGCGAGAACGTCGGTCAGCGGGTCGCCGAGGAACTCGCCATCGACGACTCCCGCTCGGACCGGGAGATCGCCCGCATCGTCGGCTGCGACCACAAGACGGTCGCCAAGGCGAGAAAGCCCGCGGTGCCGCCTGCCTGACGTGCAGCGTCAACGTCACCCGCGCACACGCTAGCCCAGCCACACACGGGGTGCAGCGGGAGCGATGGTCGGAGAGGCGCGCTCTCCTTT
>WHSW01000533.1 GCA_009379895.1 Solirubrobacterales bacterium | reverse complement strand
CAGACCCGCACCCGGGCGAACGCGAAGCCGAGCGGGCCCTTCGCCCCCGGCCGCACCGACAGGGTCCGCCAGGCGTCGGCCGGCAGCGAGGCGGCCCGCCGGGCGACCGTCGGCAAGGCGCGGTTGCGCCCGACCCGGCCCGCCGGGTCGCTGGTCCAGACGGTGGTATTGGCCGGCACCTCGACGACGTAGCGCTGCTCCAGCGCCTCCAGCTCGTCCAGGAACGCGCCGTTCTTGCCGTACGCCTCGTCGGCCGTGACCCAGCCCAGTTCGACCTGCCCCAGCGCGGCGACGTCGCGGACCAGCCGCGCGGCGATCTGCGGCTTGGTGGCGAAGCCGACCTCCGGCGGGATGTGCGCCTCGTCGCGACGCGCCCGCACCGCGGGCAGACGAAGACGTCGAAGCGCTGCTTGTTGACGAACAGCTCGCCGAGCTCGCCGAGAACGCCCCAGCGGGTGCCCTCGTGGAAGTCGCGGGTGCCGACGAACTCGAGGTGGAGCTCGCAGCGCGGGCAGACGATCGGGTCGTTCATGCGCCTATT
>WHSW01000532.1 GCA_009379895.1 Solirubrobacterales bacterium | reverse complement strand
GCGGCCCGGATCGACTTCAGCGCCGCCAGGGTGTTGGCCGCGCCTTTGCGGCGACGGTTGACGCCCCAGAGAGTGTCGTCGCCGATCGAGTAGCAGCCGTGAAAGTAGGTGACGCCATGAGTGCGGTGGTAGGTCGCCGGCAGCCGGTCGGGACGGCCCCGCTCGGCCCAGCAGGACCCGCCGGCGGGGCGGATGCCCAGCGGGCCGAACTCGTCGAAGGCGAAGGTGCGGTCGGGGAAGTACTCGATGACGTACTCGATCCGATCCAGCTTGGCGTCGCGGTCGGGGTCGGTGGACTCCTTCCACGTCTTGGTGCGCTGAAAGGTGATCCCGCGGCGGGCGAGCAGGCACCGCAGGGCTTCGCGGCCGATGCGGATCACCCGGCCATGGACGCGGCGCAGGTAGGCGGCGAGCTTGCGGATGGACCAACGGGTGAAGGGCTGGCCGAGCTTGGTCGGGCGGGCGGTGGCCGTCTGGATGACGAAGTCCTCGTCGTCAGGGCTGAGCAGGCGGGGACGGCCTCCCGCCCACTTAGGGTCCA
>WHSW01000531.1 GCA_009379895.1 Solirubrobacterales bacterium | reverse complement strand
CCGATCGCGGCGAGCATCGCGGCGCGGTCGGAGTCGGTGGCGGACGTGTAGCGACTCACCGCCCGGAGGCTAGCGACCCGTGCTGCCTCCACGCGGCCCTTGGCACCGATCCGACGCGAACCGCTGTTGCTCGTCGACGATCCGGGTGCGAGAATTTCGACCATGAGCGACGAGTTGATGCGCAGCATCGACGCTCACCTCGGGCGGGGCGAGGAGCACATGCGCCTCAACCGGGCTGCGTTCGACCGCAACACCGAGGCGTTCGAACGAAACCGGGCTGCGTCTGACCGCAACACCGAAGCTTTCGAGCGCAACCGGGAGGCGTTCGACCGCAACACCGAGGCCTTCGACCGCAACATCGAGGCATTCGACCGCCACGAACGGGCCACCGAGCGGATCCTGGAGGAGAACAGTCAGCTCATGCGCGAGATGACGCGTCGCAGCGAGCGGGTTACGCGGCAACTCGTCGACGCCGTGCGCGAGAGCATGGGCAAGACCGACGCCGTGATCGAGGAGCTCCGCGACCTACGCGCCGAGTCCCGG
>WHSW01000530.1 GCA_009379895.1 Solirubrobacterales bacterium | reverse complement strand
GGTGGGCGTCGACCTGGACGAGTACCGGCACGCCGTCCGGCGGAGGTTCGCCAATCCCGCGCTCGGCCACACCACCAGGCAGGTGGCGATGGACGGTTCGCAGAAGCTCGGGCCGCGGCTGCTCGGCACCGTGCGTGACCTGCTGGCCGCAGGACGGCAGCCGGAGTACGCGGCGCTCGCCACCGCGACCTGGATGCGCTACGTCACCACTGGACGCTCCGACACCGGCGAGCCGATCACCGTGGAAGACCCGCTCGCCGAGCGGATCGCGGCCGCGGTGGCCGACGCGGCAACGCCGGCGGCCGTGGCCGACGCGCTGCTCGGGGTGCGCGAGATCTTCGGCGAGGACCTGCGTACCGGCCCGTTCCGCGACCTGGTGGTGGAGTGGCTGGCCCGGCTCGCCGCCGACGGCGTCACAGCCGCCGCCCGGTGACCGCCGCCGCGCCGCCGATTTGGCGCGCCCTCGCGTTGCCCGCGGACGTCAGAAGGCGGACTCGTCGAGCTCCATCAGCTCCAGCGTGGTGCCTTCGAGCGCCTTGCGCTC
>WHSW01000052.1 GCA_009379895.1 Solirubrobacterales bacterium | reverse complement strand
TCTTGCTCGCCGACGTCGGCAAGGCGGCGGGCGCGAACAGCATGATGCGCGAGCTGGGCGGCGTGTTCGGGATCGCGGTCGTGGTCGCCGTCTTCGCCGGCGCGGGCGGCTATGCCTCCGCCGCGGCATTCGCCGACGGGTTCGCGCCCGCGGTCGGGGTCGCCGCCGGGCTCTCGCTGCTCGGCGCGATCATCGCCTCGGCGCTACCGCGCCGGGATGCGGTCGGGCGGCCGCTGGTGGGTGAGCCCGAGCCGGCGGTCGAGGGTGGTTGACCTATGCCTTACTCCAAGTCAAGGCATGCCGAGGATCTCCTCCAGGCACCAGTCACGTTCGCGGTGGAGGCGCTGGAGCTGGCCGGCTTACGCGCCGGCGACGAGGTTGCGATCGATCGTCGTCAGGCGAGCGGTCAGTGATCCGGGCGAGGCGCTCGGCGTCTTCGGACTCTACGAGACCGGCTACCTCGACCGGCTTCGGTCCGGCGAGCGCGCTTGAGTGCCTGCGTCCTCGAGACCGATGTCGTGATCGCGTCCCTCGACCGAAGCGAGGCACATCATCGTCAAGGTGCAGGGGCGCTCGGAGCGCCGGGCTGAGCTGCTGATCTCCACCGTCAACTACGCCGAGGTCCTGGTCAGGCCCGCGGAAGATGCCGAGACGATGACGGCTCGCAATCGATGCGATGGCGGCGCTCGGAATTGCCGCCGTGGCGCCGACGGCCGCGCTCGCCCGCGATGCCGCCGCCCACCGCTCGATGGGAATCAGCCTGGCCGACGGCTTCGCGCTGGCGACCGCCCGGGCGCGATCGGCCACCGTCGCGACCTTCGACGGCGCGTGCGGCGAACGATGGGGAGCTTGGGCTCGAGCTGCCGCCAGAGCTCGGCTAGCGGCGCCGTGCGGCCGTGTGGTCGCCTGGAGCGAAGGCGACCCGCGACTCCTTCGCGCTCGATTTGGAACATCGTGCGCGTCAATCGTGCCTCCGCACGACCTATAGGACGAGACCAGGACAAGGAAGCGGAGCCGGGCACCAAGGCCCGGCCCCGCCGTCATTGATTACTCCTCCACGGTCCTACCGCGAATAGACAGTCTCGCCGCCGACGATTGTCTCCAACACCTTGGTCTCGGATATCTCTCCCGGCGGGACCTGGAGCACGTTCTGGTTGAGCACGATCAGGTCCGCGAGCTTGCCGACCTCGATCGAACCGAGGACGCCCTCTTTATGGAGCTGGTATGCGGTACCCGCAGTCGCCGAATGCACGACGTCCTCGATATCGGTGCCCTCGCTCGCATTGAGAGGGTCCGTGTACTTGGGGTCCGTGGTGAGGTCGTTCGTGCGCGTGACGCCGATCTCCAACGATCGCCACTCGCTGAGCGGGTCCACTGGCCAGTCAGATCCCCACGCTATGAACGCCCCGTTTTGGCGCAGGCTCTGGAACGGGTAGAGGCGATCGAACCGCTCCGGACCCATGTAGTCCTGTTCTCCGTCGATGGTGAACTGATCGCGCCGGCCCCATTGGTAGGACACGCTTGCGATCGTGTCGAGTTCGGCGAAGCGCGGGTAATCCGTTGGGTGTGCGAGATCGATGTGAACGAGCGTGTGTCGCTGGTCGTTCGGTCCGTTGCCGTTCCGTGTGAATTCGATGGCGTCGAGCCCTTCTCGCGTTGCCCTATCGCCGACCACGTGCATGTGGAGCTGCCATCCGGCCGCGTCAAGCGAGCGCACGAGCGGGAAGAGGTTGTTATGCGGGATATACAGCTCTCCGTAGTCATCGCCGGGAACCCACTCAGGCTCTGCCTCCGTCCCGATGTTCACGTAGTAGGGCTCGAGGAGAGCTCCCGTTTGAGTGGGAAACGTCCTCAGGCCGTCGAGAACGAGCTTGATGGTGTTCGTGTTGATGTTGGGAGCTACCGTCACGGTCGCATCGGAGTACCGGTCCTTCAGATCGGTGACCCGGGCGATCGCCTCGTCCTGGTTTCCGAATGCCTCGGCCTGTGAGATACGCAGCGCAAAGTCGGCTCTAAGGGTCAGCTCGCCCTGGGCCTCAAGGGCCTCAAACAGTTGCAGCGTGTGCTCGTCCGCGCTCGCATCCATGATCGAGGTCACGCCCTCCGCGTTCAGGGCGTCAACCGCCGCGTTTAGCGACGCGAGATCCTGTTCGAAGGTCGGTTGCGGAATCAGGTCCCGGACAAGACCAACCGCGCCATCGACCAGGATGCCGTTGGGCTCACCATTCGGATAACGCCCGATCCTGCCGTCCGGAGGATCCGGCGTGCCGGAGTCGATTCCCGCAAGCTCAAGTGCGCGGGAGTTCGCGAGGCCGACATGAGTGTCGGTAACAAGGATCGGGCGGTTGGTGTCGAGGGCATCGAGGATCGACTTGTCGGGATCTGGCGTGGACTGAGCAAGCCAGGCCTCGACGCTCAACCAGCCGTCCGGCTCTTGGTCGGACGTTGAGTCCAGGCACTCCTGGATGACCGCCCGCATCTGGTCGTCCTCCAAGTCCTGATAGTCGAGCGAGCAGGCCGTTAGCTGCCTTCCCCCGCTTAGTTCGTGGATGTGGCCATCCATGAGACCGGGCATGACCATCTTGCCGCGGAGGTCTACGACCCGAGTGTCAGGTCCAATGAACTGCTTGGCCTTGCCGTTGCTGCCAACGAAGACGATTCTTCCGTCATCGACGGCAACGGCCTGCTTGACGCGCTCCTTTGCGTCGACCGTGTAGACGAAACCATTTCGCAGTACAAGGTCAGCCGCCTGGCTGTCCTTGACCTTGCTAGCTGGAGAGGCCTGAGTCGCCCCGGCCAGAGCCACGAGAACCATCGTAAAGATCGTGAATGCTCCGGCCCGCTTCAGCGTATACATACCCGGATCCCTTTCTCATTCCACATGGTGGTAATGGAGGCGCAGAATGTGCGAGCAGCATGTTGCTTGATCGCGTGAGTACTGTCACGGCGCGTTCGCATCATGAAAATCCGAAAGCTGGGGCAGATCTGCAGTGAATGCTGGTCCACTGGTTGGGGCGCAGCGGCGACCTAGGCGCATGGCGAGCCACCGAGAGCCGACTAGCGACGTTCGGTCGAGCGTCCTGCTCAGCCGGCCACGCGCTGGACCTCCGCATCGGCCAGCGCCAGCCCATGATCGAGCCCCTCGAGGACCCTCATCAACTCACCCTCCTCGACGATCAGCGGTGGCGCGATGAAGAGCGAGGTCTGCTCGCCGCTGGTCGCGATCATCGCGCCGGCGTCGAGCACGCGGGCGGCGATCTGCGAGGCGAGCGGATCGGGGTCGTGGCCCTCCCACTGGCGCCAGCTCGGGCCGTGGAGCTCGATCGTCCAGTGCAGGCCGCGGCCGTCGATGCGTGAGATTCCGGGGTGGGCGTCGGCGAGGCGCTGCATCTCGCGTGCGAGCAGCTCGTCGAAGTCGAGCGCTCGGCGCCAGAGGCCGTCGCGGGCCGAGACCCGGACGTGGGCCTCGATCGCGGCGCACTCGATCGGGTGCGCGCGGTAGCTGCTGTAGGACTGCCAGCCGGCGTCCTCCATGCGCTCGAGCAGCTCGCGCGAGAGCACCGCGGCGCCGGCCGGCGCCCCGCCGGCGGCGAGCCCCTTGCCCATGATGACCACGTCGGGGCGCGATTCGCCGGCCTGAAACTGAAACCAGCTTCCGACCCGGCCGAGGCCGGTCACGGTCTCGTCTGCGATCCAGATCGCCTCGGCGTCGCGGGCCAACGCGGCGAGTTGATCCTGGTATTCGGGCTGGTGGTAGATACCGCCCTGGCTGTAGTCGATCAGCACCGCGGCGACGTCGGCAAGCTCGCCCGCCACCGCCGCCAGCCCGGTGCGGTCGGCCTCGGGGTCCGCGGGCGGCCCAGCGATCCGGGCGCCGACCGGCGCCGGCAGCTCGCGGACATCGGCCAGCCGGGGCGGGGCGAGGGTGCGGTCGCGATAGGCGAGCCCGCCGTGCCACTGCGGCTGCACGGTGAGGTCGCGCGAGAGCCCGACGCCGCCGTGGTAAGCCCGCTCTCGCGTAGCCAGCGCCGAGCGGCCGCTGAGCGCCTGCGCCAGCGAGAGCGCCGCGTCGTTGGCCTCGCCGGCGCTGATGAAGAAGCGCACCGCCCCGGCCCAGTCTTCGCCCGCGAGCGCGGTCTCGAGCAGGGCCTCGGCGGCCGCGTCGCGCCCGGCCCAGCGCACGCCCTCGTTGATCGCCGGCGAGGTCGCCGCGGCCCGCACCGCGGCGACGATCTCGGGGTGTGCGTGTCCGAGTGGCGCCGCGGTGTTGGTGGCGTCGATTACCCGGCGCCCGTCCTCGAGCTCGAGCCACACGCCCTCGGCGCGGACGACCAGGGGCTGGGAGCCCGAGGTGAGCGAGGTCGAGAGGACGCGCGAGGCGGCCATCGCCTAGGTACGCACCTTGCCCGCGAAGCCCCAGCGCGCCGGTTCGACGCCCTCGAGCACGACCCAGGTCTCCTCGCGCACTTCCTCGCCGAGCGCCTCACAGAGGGCA
Organism: Solirubrobacterales bacterium; assembly: GCA_009379895.1. GTDB lineage: Bacteria > Actinomycetota > Thermoleophilia > Solirubrobacterales > 70-9 > WHSW01. The sequence goes on along the minus strand of WHSW01000052.1, from coordinate 16,692 downwards.
TCGGTGAGCTTCGCGATCACGCGCTCGGCGGCCTCGGGGTCCTCGAAGCGGCGCTCGAAGGCCTTCAACTCGATCAGCGGCATGGGGTACCTCCACGGTTGATGGACATCGAGGTGGCCGGGCTGAAGCTCGCCGCGCTCACGCCGAGAGGCCCAATAGATGGGCAGGGTTCGCCTTGGTCATCTTCTCGAGCTCGTCGTAGTCGGCGCCAACGTCGAGCATCGAGCTGATCAGCATCCGCATGCCCTCCGGATGCGGCGCGGCGGAAGCCTGCCCGAGATCGGAGCTCAGGATCAGGCGATCGCCGCCGAGCTCGCCGATCCACTCGGCGAGCTCATCGGGCTTCTGCTCCCAGAAGATCGGTGAGACGCAGGACACGGCGACGTACTCGAGGTAGGCGCCGTTGGCGATCAGCTCGCGCTGGACGTCGAGCTCGTAGCGGGTCAGCGCCCAGTTGACGTGGGTGACGAGAAACTTCTTCACTCCGCGCTTGGTCGCCTCGGCCTGCAGCGCTCGGGTCTCGTCGATGCTGAGGTGGCCGGTGGCCAGGCAGGCGTCCTCCTCGGCGACGAGGTCGCAGATCTCCCCGACCTCCGGCTTCAGGTTGCCGTTCTCGTCGAACACGGTGACCCCGTCGCCCTTCAGCTGGCGGCGCTTGCGACCGAGCTGAGGGTAGTCGGGCGTGTCGAAGTACTCGGCGTGATACTTCGAGTGGTTGCTCGGCATCCAGACTACGCGGGCGCCGTAATGAAGCGCGTTCTGGACCACGTACGGGTTGAGCCCGCCGACGGAGCGGTTGAGCACCACCGCCCCGAACGGCTTCACGTGCCGGAACTGCCGCTCGACGTGGTAGGCGCGGCCGGTGGTGTCGCTGTCGTGATCCTTGAGCACGAACCCGCGCATCCCGTAGTCCATCGCGTGCGACGCGAGGTCGGCGTCGTCGATCGGGCGGCGAAACAGCGCCGGGTGCGTGTGGGCGTGCATGTCGATCGCGTCGACGAGCAGCTTCAGGTCGGGTCTCATGCTCTCTCCTTCGCTTCGATTGCCTCTAGGGCTCCGACGCCACCCCGCACCAGCGCAAGGCGGCGACCGCGAGCGCCTGCGCGCAGGCGACGAGGTCGTCAACGGGCACGAACTCGTCGACCGCGTGGGCCATCGTCTCGCCCTCGTTCGAGAGCCCCGCGGGCCCGTAGCTGATCGTCGGCGTGCCGAAACGGGTGAAGGTCGCCGCGTCGTGCCACCCCTGAAGCGCGGCCACCTTGCCCGGGCGCCCGACCTCCCGCCCGGCGGCGAGCGCGCACTCGACGATCGGGTGCTCTGCGGAGATCTCGGCCGGGGCGAGGTTGGTGCCCCACTCGAAGCTCGGCGGGTGCTCGGCCAGCCACGGGTCCTCGCGGGTGCGCTCGAGGATCCAGGACTCGATCTCGCGCTCCAGGCGCGCGCCCCAGCCGCCGTCGGCGTCGCCCTGCTGCGGCAGGTAGGTGACGTCGACCGTGGTCGTGCACGAGGCCGGGTAGTTGACCCACCACTCGCCGCCCTGGATCACGGTCGGCACCAGCTCCCCCGGCGCCAGCAGGGGGTGCTCACCGTCGGCCGCCTGCCAGCGCTCGCGCAGCGTGCGCACGGCGTCGAGCATGATCGTCGTCTTCTCGATCGCGTTCACGGCGCCGCCCTCGCGCCAGTCGGGCTGCGGCATCTCGGCGTGGCCCGGGCGCCCGGCGACGGTCACCGTCGGGTTGAGCACCCCGCGGCAGGCGATCCAGGGTTCGAAGCCGGTCGCCTCGGGGACGATCCCGGCGTCGGCGGCGATGCCGCGCGCGGCGAGCGCCAATGCCCCGGCGCCGTTCCACTCCTCGTCGGTGACCGTGCTCACGATCAGCTCGCCCTCGAGCTCGATCCCGCACTCGGCGAGCGCGAGCGCCGCGGCGACCATCGTCGCCACGCCACCCTTCATGTCGCATGCGCCGCGGCCGTACAGGCGCCCGTCGCGGATCACGGGCTCGAACGGGTCGCTCGCCCAGCGCTCGCGCGGCTCGGCGGACACGACGTCGACGTGGCCGTTGAGCAGCAGGCTGCGTCCCTCGCCGCCGCCGCCGAAGCGCGCCACCAGCTGCGGACGCCCCGCAAACCCAAGCCCGGCGGGCACCTGACGCCGCCAGCGGTCGAGCTCGCCGGGCCGAGGCTCCCAGAGCTCGACCTCGGCGCCGGCCCCGCGCAGGCGCTCGGCGAGCGCCTCCTGGAGCGCCGCCTCGTCGCGGGCCGGCTCGTCGGGCTCGCCGCGGGTCGTGGTGTTGAAGCGGATCAGCTCTGCGGCCAGCGCGACGAGCGCGTCCGAGCGCTCGTCGAGCGCGGTGACGACCCGCGACTCGTCGCTCACGCGAGCGCTTCCATCGCCTCGGCGGAGCGCAGGCTCTCCTCGCGCACCGACTTCAACAGGTGCGCCTTGTACTCGAAGAACTCCGGGGTCGAGAAGACCTCGAACGTGCGCGGGCGCTCGATCCCGATCGGGAGGTCCTCCTTGATCCGGCCGGGGCTCGCCGTCATCACCAGCACCCGGTCGGAGAGAAAGACGGCCTCGTCGATGTCGTGGGTGACGAACATGACCGTCAGTCGGTGCTCCTCCCAGATCTTGGTCAACAGCTCCTGCATGAGCTGGCGCGTCTGCGCGTCGAGGGCCCCGAACGGCTCGTCCATGAGCAGCACCTCGGGCTTATAGGAGAGCGCCCGCGCAATCGCCACCCGCTGTCGCATGCCGCCCGAGAGCTGGCTGGGATAGGAGTCTCTGAAACGATCGAGGCCGACCAGCTCGAGGTGCTCGCGGGCGACATCGGCGCGCTCGCTGCTCGAGCCCTGAAGGGCGAACTCGACGTTCTTCTGCGCCGTCAACCAGGGGAACAGCGTGTAGGTTTGAAAGACCACCCCGCGATCGCGCCCGGGACCGACGACGTGCTCGCCGTCGACCACGACGACGCCGCCGGTCTCCTCCTCGAGCCCGGCGATGATCGAGAGCAGCGTCGACTTCCCGCAGCCACTGGTGCCGATCACGGTCACGAACTCCTTCTCGGCGATCTCGAAGTCGACGCCGTCGAGCGCCACGAGCTCCCCGGAGCCGTCCGCGCCGAAGACCTTGCGCAGGTCGCGCACCGAGAGCTTTGCGGCGTCCATCGCGCGGCTCACTCCGCCCAGCGAAAGAGGCGCTTGCCGGCGAGCTTCATCGCCTGATCCATGATCAGCCCGAGCAGCCCGATCACGATGATGCCCAGAAAGATCGTCTCGGTCTGGAAGAAGCGCTGAGCAACGACGATCGAATGGCCGAGGCCGTCGGAGGCGGCGACCAGCTCGGCGACCACCAGCCAGGTCCAGGCCCAGCCGAGGGTGATCCGCAGCGTGTCCCAGATCGCCGGTGCGGCCGCCGGTAGGACCACGCGCCGGAGCACGGTGCGGTCCTTCATCCCCAGCGTGTGCCCGATGTCGACGTACTCGCGCGGCACGCGCTTGACGTTGTCCTGCACCAGCAGCACCTGCTGGAAGAAGGTGCCGATGAAGATGATCAGCCACTTCTGGGGCTCATCGACCCCGACCCAGACGATCGTCAGCGGCACGAACGCGACCGCCGGCATGTAGCGGATGAAGTCGACCGAGGGCTCGATCACCGCCTCGGCCGCGCGGTAGGTGCCGATCAGGATCCCGATCGGCAGCGCCAACACGGTCGAGATCGAGAAGCCGATCGTGATCCGGACGAAGCTGGCGCGCGCGTCGTCCCAGAGGGTGCCGTCCTTGGCGGCGTCGACCGCGGAGCGCCAGACGTCTGCCGGCGTGGGCAGGAAGATGTCCTTGGCTAGGTCGAGCTCCGCCGCCAGCCACCAGCCGCCGAGCAGAGCGGCGAACGAGAGGATCGCGATGATCAGGTAGGTGCGTGGCTGGATCGGGCTGTAGAGCTGAAACAGCTTGCGCTTCCGTTTCGGCCGCGCGGGAGCCGGAGCCCGGCGCGGGGCTCCGGCTGCCGCCTGGTCGGCTGCGCCCGCCATCCGACCTACTCGCCCCCGAGCGCCTGCTCACCGAACGAGGTGTCGAGGTAGTCATTTACGTCCGGCTCGCTCTCGATCTGGCCCTGGTCGAGCATGATCGAGCGAATGTCCGCCCACAGGCTCTCGTAGTCCTTTGCCAGGTAGTCCTGTGACTGCTGGAGGTCGAAGAGCTGGACGCCTTCGAAGGTCGATCCCAACTCCCCGGGCTTCGAGCCGACGTTCTTGGCGATGATCGCCTGGGCCTCCTTGGTGCTCTCGTTATAGAAGTCGACCGCGTCGCCCCAGGCCTGCAGGACGCCGACCACGGCGTCGGGGTCCGACTCGGCGAACTCGCTGTTGATCGCCAGCGCGTCGGAGATCAGCCCCGGGTTCTCCCCCGCCGTGAAGATGATCTCGCAGTTGTCGCCCTCCTCGACGGCAGCTTGCAGGTAGGGCTGGTACGTGACCGCGACGTCGACCCGCCCCGCGACCGCAGCGGTACCGGCATCCGCGGCGGGAATCGGAACGTAGTCGATCGTGTCGAAGCTGATTCCGGCCTCGTTCAGCGCGTAGCGGAAGAGAACGTCGGAAACGGAGAACTCCTCAAATGCGACCTTGGCGCCCTCGAGGTCGTCGATCGAGCGGATGTCGGGGTTGCAGGAGACGATCGCGTCCGCCTCCAGCGAAACGTCCTCCATCAACACGATCTTGTAGTCGAGGCCGAGGTCGGCGAGGCGGATCAGCGTGTTGTTGGCGTTGTTCGCCGCCTGGAACTTGCCGCTCGCGAACCCGGACTCCAGATCCTGGTCGGTCGAGAAGTTGACCAGCTTGATGTCGACTCCGTGGTCCGTGTCGAACCCCTGCTCGTCGGCGATCCAGAACGGCCCGTAGCCGATCCAGGGCTGGGTGCCGATCGCCACCTCGGTCATCTCGTTGGAGCCGTCGCCGCCGGCCTCCGTGCCAGCGTCGCTGTCTTCGCCCCCGCAGGATGCGAGCAGCACAGCAAGCAGCAGCGCGAGCGCGGCGATCAGGCCGATCCTCGTCAACGGTTGTCCCTTCATCGCCATGGCCCTATCCCTTCTCGTCGCGTGTTGAACGGCACTTTCGAAGTCAGACGTTGATCCATGTGGTCTTCAGCCCGGTGTACTTGTCGACCGCGTGCAGCGAGAGGTCGCGGCCAAAACCCGACCCCTTGAAGCCGCCGAACGGCGTCTGCGGGCTGAGTGCGTCGACCGTGTTCACCGAGACCGTCCCGACCCGCAGCCGGCGCGCGAGGCGGTGCGCCCGGCCGAGATCGGTGGTCCAGATCGAGGCCGCGAGCCCGTAGCGGCTCTCGTTGGCGACCCGCACCGCCTCCTCGTCGTCAGCGAAGTCGAGCACGGTCAACACCGGACCGAAGATCTCCTCCTGGGCGACGCGGGCGTCGTTGGCGATCCCGTCGAACACCGTCGGCCCGACGAAGCAACGGTCGTAGCCGTCGACCGCGACGCGGCCGCCGCCAAAGCGCAGGTTGCCCGCCTCGCGACCCGCGTCGACGTAGCTCAGCACCCGCCCGGCGTGCCGCTCGTCGACCAGCGGACCCATCGTCGTCTCCGGATCCAGGGGGTCGCCGACCCGCACGGAGCGGGCCCGCTCGAGCACCCGCTCGACCACCTCTTCGGCGACCGAGCGCTCGACCAGCAGGCGGGAGTTCGCCGAGCAGACCTCGCCCTGGTTGTAGAAGATCCCGAAGGCCGCCATCTCCGCCGCCCGGTCGAGGTCCTCGGCGTCGGCGAAGACGAGGTTCGGGCTCTTGCCACCGCACTCGAGCCAGACCGGCTTCGCGTTCGACTCCGCCGAGTAGCGCAGAAACAGCTTGCCGACCTCGGTCGAGCCGGTGAAGGTGAGGCAGTCGACGTCCGGGTGTCGCCCGAGCGCCCGCCCCGCGGTCTCGCCGAAGCCGGGGACGACGTTGAGCACGCCGGGCGGCAGCCCCGCCGCCGCCGCGAGCTCGGCGAGGCGGATCGCCGAGAGCGGCGACTGCTCGGCGGGCTTTAGGACGACGCTGTTGCCGGCGACGAGCGCCGGCGCCACCTTCCAGGCGGCGAGGTCGAGGGGGAAATTCCACGGGACCACCGCCCCGACGACCCCCAGCGGCTCACGGGTGACGAGGGCGAGATCGGTGGCGGCGGTGGGCGCGATCTCGTCGTAGAGCTTGTCGGCGGCCTCCCCGTACCACTGAAACACGCCCGCCGCCGCCGGCACGTCCACGCTCATCGCGTCCTCCACCGGCTTTCCCATGTCGAGTGAATCGAGCAGCGCCAGCTCCTCGGCTCGCTCGCGGATCAGCTCCGCCAGGAGGACCAGGACGCGCTTTCGGTCGGCGGGCGCGGACTCCGACCACTCGCCGCCCTCGAACGCGCGCCGCGCCGCGCGAACCGCGCGTTCCACGTCCTCCTCGTCCCCCGCCGCGACCTCGCCAAGCCCCCGCCCCGTGGCCGGGTTGATCGAGGAGAAGGTCTCGCCGGAGGCCGAGTCGACGTGCTCGCCGCCGATGAACGCCCTTCCCTCCGGGTGGAGCTCCGCGGCGCGGTCGTTCCATTGCTCGCGGGTGTGGGTGGGGACAGGCATCGTCAACCGTGCCGGGTGCGCCTCACTCGCGCGGCCCGATGCGGCCCGACGCGTCGGTACGCTCGAGCACGGAGCGCATCGCCTCGATCACCTCGTCGGCCTCCTCGCGCGACATGATCAGCGGCGGCGAGATCACCAGGTTGTGCTGGCAGTCGCGGACGATGACGCCGGTCTCGCGACGGATCACGTCCTGAGGTGCGCCGTCCATCGGCAGCGGCGCGCGCGTCTCGCGGTCGGCCACCAGCTCGACGGCGTGCATCATCCCGACCCCGCGCACCTCGCCGACGATCGGCAGCGCGGTCAGCTCGCCGAGCCGCTCGAGAATGTAGGCGCCCGTCTCCCGGGCGCGGTCGAGCAGCCCCTCGCTTTCGATCACGCCGAGATTCGCGAGCGCCACCGCGCACGAGGTCGGGTGCCCGTTGTAGGTGAAGCCCATCGGAAAGCCCTCCTGGGTCACCGCCTCGGCGATCTCCTCGCTGACCAGCACCGCGCCGAGCGGCGCGTAGCCGGAGGTGATGCCCTTCGCGGTGACGATGATGTCGGGCTCGACCCCGAAGTGCTCGGCCGCGAACCAGCGCCCGATGCGCCCGTAGGCGCTCACCACCTCGTCGAAGATGAAGGTGATCCCGTGCTCGCGCAGCAGCGCCTGGACCCGCGGCCAGTAGTCGTCCGGCGGCACCAGCATCCCGGCTACCCCCATCACGGGCTCGCCGATGAAGGCCGCGATCCGGTCTGCGCCGAGCTCGTCGATCGCGTTCTCGAGCTCGCGGATGCAGAACTCGGTCGGGTCGTCGCCGTCGAAGAGCTCGGCCCGGTACGGCCACGGTGGGGTCAGGTGGCGTACGTGCGGGAGCATGGGACCGAAGCCCTCGTGGTAGACGGGAAAGCCGGTCACCGTGCCCGAGCCGTAGCCGACCCCGTGGTAGGCCTGGCGGCGCGCGAGGATCCAGGTCCGGTCGCCGTCCCCGCGGCGCGAATGCGCGAAACGTGAGAGCTTGAGCGCCGCCTCGTTTCCCTCCGAGCCGCCGCTGGTGAAGTAGACGCGCGTCTGGCGCGGGGGGGAGAGGGTGGTCAGTCGCTCGGCGAGCTCGATCGCCCGATCGTTGGAGAACTCCCAGAAGCTGGTGAAGTACTCGAGGCGCTGCATCTGCTCCGCCGCCGCCGCGGCGATCTCCCGCCGGCCATGCCCGATCTGCGCCAGCCAGAGTCCACCGGTGGCGTCGAGGTACTCGCGACCCTCGACGTCGCGAAGCCGGCATCCGTCCCCGTCGACCATCACAACGCGCTCGTCGGTCGAGCTCGGCAGATAGGGATGGATGATCCGCTGCCGGTCGACCGCGGCGAGCTCGTCGGCCGTTCGGTCCGCTTGCGTTGCCGTCACGCTCATGGGGTCCTCCTCGTCCGTGGCCTCGCGCGACGCCCGAGATCCACCCTAGCCGTCTTCTCACGTTTCAAAAGCCGCTCTCGCATCGTGAAATCTCGCAGGAGGGCGCCGCCGAGCATGCCGTACGTCCACCCGGCCGCGAACGCGACCGGGGGGGCGACGGAGAGCGGGCGGAACGGCTCGGCGCCGGGGTCGCGCGGCGGGGCGACGGAGCTGGACGCGGGCCGCACTGCGCCGGACGGGGTCGGCTCGCTCGACGGCGCGGGCGACTCCTCGGCGGTCGCGGGCCGGTTCGGTTCGGCCCCGCCGTGGCGCGCGAGGTTGTTCAGCGTCTCGACAATCATCTTGCGGGTCACCCCCGGCGCCATCCGCTGGCCGACGCCGGCGACGGGGCCGGTGAGCTTGAAGTCGCCCACGTATCCGACCTCCGTGCTCTCGCCGTCGGCCGCGAGCGTGATCGCTCCGCGGCCGTCGATCGCCCCCTTGTCTCCCTTGCCGGTGACCACGATCGTGCAGCGCTCGGGCTCCTCGACCTCGAGGTACTCCACGGTGCCCTCGTAGACCCCCGTGACGGGGCCGACCGCGACCTCGATCGAGGTCCGGTAGCGGTGCGCGGCGCCGTCATCGCGGTCGAAGCCGCGGCAGCCGGGAATCGAGGCGGCGAGCGTGTCCGGGTCGTTGAGCAGCCGCCAGACCTCCGCCCGCGACAGCGACAGTCGCTCGCTTCCCTCAACTCGTGGCATCGGCGGCCTCCTCTCGTGCGCCGATCGCGGCGCTGATCCGCTCGGGGGTGAACGGCAGCTCGGTGAGCCTGAGTTCGGTGGCCGCGTGGATCGCCGCCGCCACCGCCGGAGCGGGCGGGCCGATCGGCGGCTCACCGATTCCGCGGGCGTTGAAGGGCCCCTTGCCCTCGCCGCTCTCGAGGATCACCGGGGTGATGTCGGGGACCTCGACCGCCGTCGGGATCAGGTACTGGGCGAACGAGCCGGTCAGGTTCTGACCCTCCTCGAAGACCAGGCGCTCCGAGAGCGCGTAGCCAAGCCCCATCGCCACCCCGCCCTCGATCTGGCCCTCGACCGACTGCGGGTTGATCGCCTGGCCGACGTCGTGCGCGGCGACGTAGCGCAGGACCCGGGCCTGGCCGCTGTCGAGGTCGATCTCGACGTCCGCCGCGTGACACCCGTAGGTGAAGTCGGGGAAGACTCGCCCGCGCCACGTCTCGTCGGCCTGCCACGGGACGCCCTTCGGCGCCCGGTAGGTGGCGAGCACGTGCCACGCCACGTCGACCGAGGCGCACGCCGCAAGCAGTGCCTTGAAGTCGAGCGACCGACTGCCGTCGCGCTCGCGGACCCCCTCGGCGGCGAATTCGATCCGCTCGGGTTCGACCTCGAGCAGCTCCGCCGCGACCCCAGCGAGCCGCTCGCGCAGCCGGCGTGCGGCCTCGAGCACCGCGTTGCCCGACATGTAGAGCTGGCGCGTGGCGGTCGTCGTCCCGGTCAGCGGGTTGAGGGCCGAGTCGCCGATATGGATCGCGATCCTCTCGGGCGGCACGCCGAGCGTCTCGGAGGCGATCTGGATCAGCGACGAGGCCTGGCCGCCGCCGATGTCGGGGACCGCGATCCGGATCACCAGCGTGCCGTCGAGCTCGAAGCCGATCCAGGCGCTCGACCAGTCGTTGAGCCACACGCAGCGGCCGTAGGGCTGAAGGTTGCAGGCGAACCCACGCCCGACGGCACGCCGCCGCCCGCTCGGCTCCGGCAGCGGCCCGAGCCGGTCGGTGACCGCGTCGACGAGAGCCGGAAGCTCGACGGTCGTCTCCAGCGGCTGACCGATCGGAAGCGTGTCGCCGCGCTCGACGAAGTTCAGCCGCCGAAGCTCGAGCGGATCGATGCCCAGCTCGGCCGCCAGCAGGTCCATCTGGCCCTCGTAGCCGAGCGCCACCTGCATGCCGCCGAAGCCACGCATCGCGCTGCACGGCGTGTGGTTCGTATAGACGGTCCGCGCTCGGATGCGCACGTTGGGGCACCGGTACGGGCCCGCGGCGCAGGTGGTCGAGTAGAGGAGGACCAGGGCGCTGAGCAGGGCGTAGGCGCCGCCGTCGGAGAGGATGTCGACGTCCATCGCCACCAGCCGGCCGCCGGCATCGGCGCCGGTCCGGTAGCGCATGCGCACCGCGTGGCGGTTCTGTCGCGCCATCAGCGACTCCTGGCGGCTCCAGACCATGCGCACGGGTCGCCCGGTGAGCGCGACCACGATCCCGAGGTAAGGCTCGACCGTCATGTCCTCCTTGCCGCCGAAGCCTCCCCCGACGTATGGGGTGATCAGCCGCACCCTGTTGTCGGGCAGGTCGAGGATCTTCGCCACGTCGCGGAAGTGCTCGACCACCTGCGTCGCGGCGCGGATCGTGATCACCCCGTCGGTGTCGCGCCACGAGACCCCCGCCTCGGGCTCCAGGTAGGCGTGGTCGACGAACTGCGTGCGGTACTCGCTCTCCACCATGGCCTCGGCGGCGTCCAACCCCGCCTCGACATCGCCCTCCTCGAGCTCCCAGTGGGCGAGCATGTTGCCCGTCTCGTGGATCCGCGGTGCGTCCGGGTCGAGGGCGCGCTCGGCGTCGTCGACCACCGCCAGCGGCTCGTAGTCGATCGCGATTGCGTCGACCGCGGCGAGCGCCGCGTCCTCGGTCTCGGCGGCGACGAGCGCGATCGGCTCGCCGTGATAGCGGACGACCTCGTCGGCGAGCACGTTCGAGCGAGCCTTGAGCGCGCCCACCTCCAGGGTCTGGCCCGGGACGTCGACCCAGACCGTGTTGCGGGGCACGTCGGCCGCCGTGTATACGCTGACGACGCCGTCGATCGCCTCGGCAGCCGAGGTGTCGACGCGGGCGAGCCTGGCGTGCGCGTAGTCGGAGCGCTTCAGCCTCGCGTGCAGCATTCCCGGCAGCGAGAAGTCGGCCGCGTAGGCGGTCCGTCCCTGGACCTTCTCGACCGCGTCGTGGCGCGTCAGGTCGGAGCCGACGACTCGCCGGCGGGTCTTGACCTCGACCGCGCTCATTCCGGCTCGCCGTCCCGGTAGGCGGCGACGGCGCCGACGATCTTGCCGTAGCCGGTGCAGCGGCAGAGGTTGCCGGCGAGGCTGTGGCGGATCTCCTCCTCGGATCCGGCGGCGCCGATGCGCACCGCCTCGACGGCGCTGATCACCATGCCGGGGGTGCAGAACCCGCACTGCACACCCCCGCGCGCCACCATCTCCGTCTGCAGCGGATGAAGCTCGCCGTCCGCGCCGAGCCCGGCGACTGTCTCCACCGCGGCGCCCTCGACTTGGGGGGCGAGCACCGAGCAGGAGTTGACCGCCACCCCGTCGACGAACACGGCGCAGGCCCCGCAGACACCCTCGCCGCAACCGTGCTTGGCGTCGGTCCGACCGGCGGCGTCGCGGAGCATGCGAAGCAGCGTCCAGTGCGCCGGCACCTCGCAGCGCTGCGGACTGCCGTTGAGGGTGAAGCCGACGATCACAGCCGCTCCTCGCGCGCCCGACGCCATGCGGCGCCCAGGGCTCGCGCGGCGCAGATCCCCGCCGCTCGGGCGCGGTACTCGGCGGAGACGAACGCGTCGGCCTCGGGCGCGACCGCCTCGACGACCGTGCGGTTGAGCCTGCCGAGGAGCTCGTCGTCGAGCGTCTCGCCGCGACAGAGCGCCTCTGCGCGCTCGCAACGCATTGCCCGGTCGCCGACGCCGGCCAGGGCCAGCCTCGCGGCGGCGCACAGGCCGCGATCGTCGATCGTCACGAGGGCGGCCGCTGCCGCGGTCGCGAAGTCGTCGGCGCGGTTTGAGATCTCGGAGAAGCCATGACCGGTGCCGGGGGGTGGCAGGTCGAGCTCGACCCGGGTCAGCAGCTCGCCCGAGCGGACCGCGGTGACGAAGTAGCCGTGGAAGAAGTCGCGGATCGCCACCGAGCGCTCGCCGTCGCCGCTGGCGATCACCACGCGACCGCCGTGGGCCAGCGCGACCGCGCCCAGCTCCGAGGCGGGGTCGGCGTGGCTGAGGCTGCCTCCGAGCGTGCCGCGGTTGCGCACCCGAGGATTGCCGATGTAGCGGGCCGCGTCGGCGGCCAGCGGCACGTGGCGACCGAGCTCGCCGCTGCGCTCGAGCTCGCGGTGGCGGGTCAGAGCCCCGAGGACGAGCGTGCCGCCGGCGCGCTCGGCCCCCGCGAGCGGCAGCCGCCCGACGTCGACCAGCAGGTCGGGGGAGGCGAGGCCGAGGCTCATCATCGGCACGAGGCTCTGGCCGCCGGCGATCGCCCGTCCCTCGCCGGCGGCTCCGGAGAGTGCCTGGATGGCGTCGCCGACCGAATCCGGGCGCGCGTACTCGAACGGCCGCGGATACACCTCAGACGTCCCACCCAGCGTCGACGACGATGTCGTGGCCGGTGATGTTTCGCGCCCGCTCGGAGACCAGGAAGCGGACCGCCTCGGCGACGTCGTCCTCGTCGACGAATCGCCCGAGCGCCGTCTGCGAGGCGAAGTCGGCGTAGACCTCGTCGTAGCTCCGGCCCGTCCGCTCGGCCTTACCCGTGACGATGCGGTCCATCCTCGCCCCGTTGGTGACGTTCGGGCACACCGCGTTCACGGTCACGTCGTGGGGGCCGAGCTCGAGCGCCAGCGTGCGGGTCAGACCTCGAACCGCCCACTTCGAAGATGAGTAGGCGGCCCGATTGCGGTACCCGCGCAGGCCCGAGGTGCCGGCGATGTTGACGATTCGTCCGTGCCCCGCCGCGATCATCGACGGGATCACTGCCTTGCAGGCGAGGAACGTCCCGATCACGTTGACCTCGAGGACGGAGCGGAACTCGTCGAGTGCGACGTCCTGGGCCGCGGTCTCGATCGGCCCGACCACCCCGGCGGTGTTGACGAGCATGTCGATGCGGCCGAAGCGCTCGCGCGCCGATGCCGCCAGAGCCGATGTCGCCGACTCGTCCGTGACGTCGCAGCGAACGATCAGCGCTTGGAGGTCTGAGAACCGCTCCCGAAGCTGCTCCACATGCTCTTCGATCGCACCCGTGTCGCGGCCGGCGAGCACCAGCCCGGCTCCCTCCTCGGCCAGCGCGCTGCAGATCGGTCCGCCCATCCCCTTGGCGGCGCCGGTCACGATCGCGATCTGGCCGTGGAGCTCGAGAGGGCGTTCTCGGGTCGGGACGGCCTCGGTCCTCTCGGTTACACCGTCTGCCATCGCGGGTCTCCTCTCTGCTGTTTCAGGCGGATGTGCGCCACCTTCGTCCTCTCGGCCTCGCGTCGCCGGCTCTCGGACCGGATCGGACTTGGGCTCGCCGACTCGGTCACGCCACCTTCTCCGCGGACATCGGCGCCATGACCGATTCTCCGAGCTCGGCCTCGAGTCCGTTCGACAGCCAACGCGCGCCGCGTGCGAGCACCGAGATGTGGCTGCGAGCGCGCTCCGCGTCGCAGCGTGCGAGCGGGCCTGAGACCGCCACCGCGCATGCGGAAGATGGGGACGGGCCGGCAAGCGGCACGGCTACTGCCCAGGTGCCCGCCGCGGTCTCCTCACGCGAGAACGCCCAGCCGCGCCGCCTGATCGCGGCAAGCTCGCGTCGCAACCGCGCCGGCCGCGTGATCGTCGCCGGCCCAACGCGCTCGAGTCCGCGGCGGATCGCCCGAGCGAGGTCCTCGTTACCGAGTTGCGCGAGCAGCGCCTTGCTCGAGGCTCCAGCGTGCAGCGGGTCGATTCGGGAGCCCGACGGCCGGGGACGGACGCGGCCGTCGCGGCCCGCTCGCCCGACGACGCAGACCTCGTAGCTGTGATCGCGCGACTCCGCGAGGACCCGAAGCGAGACCCGCTCGCTCGTCGCCCGGTGAATCGCGCGCAGGGCCGGCAGCGCCTGGGCTCGCAGCTCGGCGAACGGAAGGTCGCTGCGCGCGAGGCTCGCGGCGGCTGGGCCGAGACCGTAGGCGCCCGACGGGTCACGGACGACGTACTCGAACCGTTCGAGCATGCGAAGGATGCGGTGGGTCGTGGGGATCGGCAGCCCGCAGTTCTCCGCGAGGTTGGTCGTGCGCCACGTTGGCTCGCGGACCGTGAACGAGTCGAGCAGGCAGAGCGCCCGCTTGATCGTGCGCGAGCCCGGCGGCGAGCCGTTCGTGTTTTCGTCGCTTCTCATAATATGAGATAACGGTTCACGAAGTGAGCACCCAAGATAACATTCCGCTGGCGGCCTCGATGGCGCCGAACGCAGGAGGGTCCACATCGTGAAAACGACGCGCAGAACCGAGGACCGGGGTGAAAGCTCGTCGGCTGCCGGGCCAAAGGTGCTCGAGAAGACCCTCCGCGTGCTCGACCTGTTCACGGTCGAGCGCCCGTCGTGGTCGGTCACCGAGATCGCGCGCCGCCTCGAGATGCCGACCGCGACGGCGCATCGCATCGTGCGAGCGCTCGAGGCCCGCTCCTACCTGGCGAGGGTGGAGTCGGGTTACCGGCTCGGGTTCGCCGCCATCGACCTCGGCCGGCGCGCCACGGCGTCGGTTGACCTGAGATCACGCGTCGGCGGCGTCCTGCGCGAGCTCGCGCGGACCACGGGGGAGACGGCACTGCTCACGGTCTACGACGAGAGCCGCCATGGCTCGCTCTGTGTCGATCGCATCGAGACCACCCATAGCCTTCGGCTCGCGATCGAGATCGGCCGAGTGACCCCGGTTCACGCCGGCGCTTCGGCGAAGGCGCTGCTCGCCTTCCTCGAGGAGCCGATCGTCGAGGAGGTGCTATCCCGCGACCTCGAACCACTGGCACCGGGCACCGTGACCGATCCCGAAACCCTCCGCCGGCAGCTGGAGGAGATCCGCGCCCAAGGCTGGGCGTCGTCCTACGAGGAGAACAACATCGGCGCTTGGGGCCTCGCCGCGCCGATCCTGATCGGGGGCGGGGTGGTCGCCTCGATCGGCTTCGCGGCCCCCACCGCGCGGCACTCCGACTCCACCGTTCGCGCGCTTGCAAAGCTCGTTTGCGAGGCGGCGCGCGACTCGGAGGCGAAGCTCGACTCCGCACAGGCGGCCAAGGGCTCGGGTCCGGGGAAGGTGCGAGGGCCGGGCGCGCCGCAGGAACGGCTCGGCGACCGAGACCGCGAAGCTGGGTAGCTCAGGCGATCCCAGGATCTCGCCGGCGCGCCGGCTCGAGCGCCACTCGGGCCTCTGCGAGCTGACCTAGACGCGGAGTTCGGGCGCGCCCGAGCCCTGATGACGGTCGGCCTGCTGATCCGCCCAGAACGCCGTCGTGCGCGGGATCTTGCTCGCCGACGTCGGCAAGGCGGCGGGCGCGAACAGCATGATGCGCGAGCTCGGCGGGGGTGTTCGGGATCGCGGTCGTGGTCGCCGTCTTCGCCGGGGCCGGCGGCTATACCTCCGCCGCCGCGTTCGCGCCCGCGGTCGCGCCCGCGGTCGCTGCCGGGCTCTCGCTGCTCGGTGCGCTGATCGCCTCGGCGCTGCCGCGTCGGGATGCGCTCGCGCGACCGCTGGTCGGCGAGCCCGGCGGTCGAGGGGGCTGAACGCGGCCGGCCGGCGGCACGGAGTAGCCACGGTGTGCGCGCCATGCGTGCGTCCTCACGACCTACGCTCGGGCCGCGATGACCGAGACCGATCGCGGCGGTGAGCAGGATCTGACGGAGGGACGTATGGCCAGCCTCGGCTATGATGTGACCACAAGTGTTGCTACAAGTGCGAGCGATGAGATGAAGCTTCGTTTCGCCCATGCCGTCGGCCATCGGCGGGTGAAGAACGAGCTGCCGGCGGTCCTCCGCGAGACCGTCGAGCGCGGGCTCGCGGTCCCGATCACGAATCGGGGCGAGGTCGACGCGTACCTGGTCCCGCCCGAGGCACGCGAGGCGCTGGAGCGCGCCGAGCGCCTCCGCGAGGCGATCCCGCTGCTGATGGCGGCGGCCGCCGCCGGCGCCGCGGTCCCGTCGCAGACGCTCCGCGAGCTGGGCATCGAGATCCCGTTCGACTGGCGCGCGCTGAACCGCTTCACCGCCGGCACCGCGGTCACCTTCACCGAGGGCGAAGCGGGCGAGCCCTGGGCGGTGGCGCCGACCGCCCTGCCCGAGCCGGTGCTCGAGGACGAGTCCGAGCTCGGCCTGTGAGCGACGCCTGGTACCTCGACGCCGCCGACTACTACGTCGACCCCGACGAGCTCGCCGACTATCCGCTGCGCCAGGGTGACCTGATCCCGGGACCGACCGTGGGAGGGGAGCGGTGGCTCGCCGCGCAGATCGTTCACCCGACCTGCGAGCTGCCCAAGCGCGCGGTGCGGGAGATCCAGGTCGCACGGGTGAGGCCGCTGTCCGACCTGGAGGACGACTTCCAGCGCTCGCTCGTCGTCGCCGGTTACCGGGAGATCGAAGGGCGGCGCCGGGTGGCGCTGGCGAGCACCTTCTTCCTCGCGCCGTGGGAGCCAGGAGGCGAGCCGGGGTTCGCCAATTTCCGCGAGCTCGCCACGGTCTCGCGCGCCGCGGCGTCGAAGCGAGGGCGTCTCGCCGCGATCACCCACGATTGCCGCCTGACGTTCATCCGCCGCTACATCTACTTTCGCTTTCGGCTCGCCTTCGGGCTCGACGACGTGCGCGCCTGGGAGGCCCATCGGATCGCAAACGACCCCTCCTTCGAGGGGCCGCGTCCGGCGTGGGCTGGGC
>WHSW01000529.1 GCA_009379895.1 Solirubrobacterales bacterium | reverse complement strand
GGAACAGCCGGGCGCCCACCTTGTCCTGGTCGTCCGAGACGCCGACCACGACGACGTGGCGGGGGTCCATCATCCGGTCCAGCATGAGGGGCTCCGCGCGGCGCGGCCTGCCGGACCCGGGTGCGTTCAGCGGCAGGATCCGCACGTCGACCGCGACGGCGCCGTCCCCGGCGGGTCCGACCAGGACGGGGTTGAGGTCCAGCTCGCCGATCGACGGGTCGTCCAGCATCAAGGCCGAGACCGCCGTCACGATGCCGCACACCGCCTCGACGTCACGCGCCGGCTCCCCCCGGTAGCCCTCGAGAAGCGGCCAGCAGCGCAGCCGGCGCAGCATGTCCCTGGCCCGGTCCGCGTTGACCGGGGCGTGCTCGGTGACCAGGTCGCGATGCACCTCGGTGGCGGTGCCACCCAGTCCCACGGTGACGGAGACGCCGAGCTCGGGATCGCGGGCGGCGCCCACCAGCAGCTCGAAGCCCGACGCCATCTCCTGGACCACCAGCGGCAACGCCCGCTGCCCCAGACGCGCGAGCATATGCTCCGCGGCAT
>WHSW01000528.1 GCA_009379895.1 Solirubrobacterales bacterium | reverse complement strand
CCGAGGTGCTCGTACATGCGCATGAGCACGCCCCCGGCGACCATGCTCGCCTGCTGCGCCTCGCTGCACTCGCGGAGATCCATGTCCACGGTCATGTACCGCTCGTGAAGCTCGCTGAGCTGCGTTCCCCGCAGGTCGCCGCCGGCGACCAGCGCCTGCGCCTTGCGCTTCACCGCGTAGTCGTATCGCTCCCGCGCATCGCCCAGCGCGGCGAGCTCGGCGGTCAGCTCTGCGAGATCGGTGTCGACCTGCGCCAGGCGAGACCGCTCGCCCTCCAGCTTCAGCCAGACAGCCTCCGCCTCGACCCACTCGGCGGCAAGCTTGGTCTCCCTGCCCCCGGCCAGGTCACCGATCAGCCGGGCGAAGCCGCCGCGCTCGAGCCGATCGACGTCCTTCTTCTCCGCCGCGAACTCGCGCTCGTAGCTGGCGATCCGCTCCTGGACGGCCTCTCGCAGGTCGGTGAGCACATGCCGCTGATTGGTGAGCTGCTCGTGCCGCCGCATCCGCGCGCGTGAGTCGCGGATGGCCTCGTCGAGGTCGAAGGCACC
>WHSW01000527.1 GCA_009379895.1 Solirubrobacterales bacterium | reverse complement strand
CGAGCTGGGGCCGTTCCGGCTGGGCCCGGTCGACCTGGACCTGGCGTGGCAGGACCGGCTGGCCGTGCTCGGCCCCAACGGCTCCGGCAAGACGACCCTGCTGCGAGCGCTGCTGGGCGAGGTCGAGGTGGCGGCCGGCAGCCGCTGGGTCGGTCCGGGCGCCCGCTTCGGCCTGCTCGACCAGCGCCGCTCCCGCTACGGGGGCGCTACGCCGCTGCTCGACGGGTTCCTGCGCGCCACCGGCCTCGACCGGTCAGAGGCGCGCTCACTGCTCGCCAAGTTCGCGCTCGGCGCCGATCACGTCGACCGGCCCGGCAGCGCCCTCTCGCCTGGCGAGCGCACGCGGGCGTTGCTCGCCGAGCTCATGGCGACGGGTGTCAACTGCCTCGTCCTCGACGAGCCGACCAACCACCTCGACCTCGAGGCCATCGAGCAGCTGGAGTCGGCGCTCGACGACTTCGACGGCACGCTGGTCCTCGTCTCGCATGACCGAGCGTTGCTCGACGCGGTGGAGATCAACCGGACGATCGACCTCGGCGCGCCGCACGG
>WHSW01000526.1 GCA_009379895.1 Solirubrobacterales bacterium | reverse complement strand
GTGGACGAGGCGACGGTGCCGCTGCTCCTGCCCGAGCTTCGACCGCGTGTCGCCGTCTTCACCAACCTCTTCCGCGACCAGCTCGATCGCTACGGCGAGGTCGAGGCCGTCGCGGCGCTCTGGCGCAAGGCGCTTTCGGCCTACCCCGCAGACCTCCACCTCGTGCTCAAAGCGGATGACCCCTCTGTCGCCTCCCTGGGCGAAGCACGCGACAACGTGACGTACTTCGGCGTCGAAGACCGCAAGCTCGACCAGGGCGCTCCCGACCACGCCAGCGACGCCCTCAGCTGCACGTGCGGCGCACGGCTGGAGTACAGCGTGGCGTTCTTCGGCCACGTCGGCCACTGGCGCTGTGACGCCTGCGGGCGCTCTCGCCCCAAGCCTGATGTGGTGGCTACGGGCGTCGACCTGCGCGACGGGCGCAGCGTCGGCTTCGAGCTGCAGAGCGCCGGTAGCATATCCTCCATCGAGATGGCGCTGGGCGGCCTATACAACGTCTACAACGCCCTCGCCTCTGTAGCGGCGTCTCAGGCCCTCGAGCTGCCCTTCG
>WHSW01000525.1 GCA_009379895.1 Solirubrobacterales bacterium | reverse complement strand
ACCACCGAGACCACCTCGCCGGCGTTCACCTGCAAGGTCACGTCGTCGAGCACGGGTACGTCGCCGTAACTCGCGTGCAGGCCCTCCACCCGCAGTTCGCAAGCGTCGCTCACGTCCTCGTCCTTCCCAGATAGGCCGTCACGACCTGGGGGTTGGCCAGCACCTCGTCCGGACTCCCCTCGGCGATCGGTGCGCCATGGTCGAGCACCAGCACCCGCTGCGCCAGCGCCCGCACGACCTTCAGGTTGTGCTCGATCAACAACACCGTCAGACCGCCGCGGTTGAGGCGGCGAATGAGCTCGATAGCCTGCCCGACCTCCGTCGCGTTGAGCCCGGCCATGACCTCGTCGAGCAGCAGCAGCTCCGGCCGGGTGGCCAGCGCCCGCGCGACCTCCAGGCGTTTGCGTTCGGCGAGCGTGAGCTCGGACGCCCGGACATCGGCGCGATGGTCGAGCTCGACCTCGGCGAGCACGCGCTCGGCGTGCCGGCGCGCCCCCGTTCGACGATGCTCCCGCAGGAACGCGCCCACCATGGCGTTCTCCGCCACCGT
>WHSW01000524.1 GCA_009379895.1 Solirubrobacterales bacterium | reverse complement strand
GCTGGCCGGCCTGTCCGTCGCGGTGAAGGACATCGTCGACGTCGCCGGGCTGCCCACCCGCAACGGCACTGCGGGCGGCCGGTGGCGCGAGCCGGTGCGATCGGCCACCGCGTGGCAGCTGCTCGCCGAGGCCGGCGCCCGGTGCGTCGGGAAGAGCGCCACGCACGAGATGGCGTGGGGCGTCACCACGCCGCAGATCCCGCACCCACGCCACGCCGCGCACAGCTGCGGCGGCTCCTCCGGCGGCTCCGCGGCGTGTGTCGCCACCGGCGCCGCGCACGGCGCGCTTGGCACCGACACCGGCGGCTCGATCCGGATCCCCGCGGCGCTGTGCGGGGTGCTCGGCTTCCGGCCGACGACCGGCGCGGTCGGCCTGACCGGCGTGACCCCGCTGGCGCCCGAGCAGGACGCGATCGGCCCGCTCGCAGCGGAGCTACCCACCTGCCTGGCGATGCTGGAGGCCCTGCTCGCCCGGCCGTCGACGCCGCCGGCGGACGCCACCGTGCCGGCTCGCGTCGGTGTGCTGAGCCGCACCGGCCGGCTCACGCCC
>WHSW01000523.1 GCA_009379895.1 Solirubrobacterales bacterium | reverse complement strand
GATACGGCCAGTCGCGAGGCACCGCATGGCCATGCGGGTTCTGGGCCTCCAGATCAGCCCGCTCCGAGTCGCTGAAAATCGTGGTGTCGGCGGTTCGATTCCGCCCCTCGCCATTCGCTTTCTTCCTGCAAGTTGGGATCTTTCTGGAGCTCAAGGCCCGGGCGCCAATGGGGCGATTTCTGCGCCTGGAGTCCAATTCGGAGTCCTAAACCCCCACCTTGGAGCGGCTTCGGCGCTCGTGGATCCCCGCGAAATCCGAATCGAGCGGCTGGATCGCGGGAGGTTCCCGCGAAGTTCGCGCTCGGGTATTGATTCCGCTTAGTGAGTCGTTTCCAGCGCGACCCCCCTTTCGCATCCGTAGGGATGTGATGAATCGGCGTCGTCCGAAGCGCTGCCGAGGCCGATTCGTGATCCACACCCGAGGAGGGCTTTCATGCTGGCGGCAATCGATATCCACAAGAGCGTGTTCCAGGCGGCGGTGCTCGATCCCGAGGAAGGTGAGCTCTCCGAGCAGCGCTTCGCTGCCTCGCGTGAGCGGCTATGTGAGTGGA
>WHSW01000522.1 GCA_009379895.1 Solirubrobacterales bacterium | reverse complement strand
CGCGTCGATCCGCGGGTCGGGCCGAGTCCATCGCGGCTGCACCGGCAGGTGGAGCCGGATCTCGTCCCCGGCCTCCCACGTATGCCGAACGCGCACCATTCCGGTGTCAGCCACCTGCTCGCCACCCGGATGCTCAAGCCTGACCTGGCCAGCCCACGCCGGCACCCGGAGCGCCAAGGTTCATGGAGCGCCCTCGACGTCACGGTGCAGGCGCAGATCATGGACCTGCTGCTCGACCTGCAACGCGAACGTCGCATGGCGATGGTGCTCATTACCCACGACCTGGGCGTCGTCGCAGAGGTGGCCGATCACGTCGCCGTCATGTACGGCGGCCGCGTGGTCGAAAGCGGTCCGGTGCGCGACGTGCTGTCGTGCCCTGCCCATCCGTATACGCTGGCGTTGCTGGAATCGGTTCCGCGCGCCGACGTCGACCGCCAGCAACTGAATCCGATTGTCGGATCGCCACCGGATATGGCGGCCTTGCCCAGCGGTTGCAGTTTTCATCCACGCTGCCGTATGGCGACCGACGAGTGCCGCGCATCCCTTCCGCCG
>WHSW01000521.1 GCA_009379895.1 Solirubrobacterales bacterium | reverse complement strand
ATCGCTGCGCCGTTTCCGAGCCGTGCCGCGCGGGTAGGCCATGGAGGACCGTGCTCCACGGCAGGGTGCCGACGACGACGCCGTCGTCGTCGACGACGACCGCGACGTCATGGCGCTTATCGAGCAGGGCGTCGAGCGCCTGGTAGAGGGTGTCGCCCTCGCGCACGACCGGGATGCCGGCCGCTCCGGTCTCGTGGAGCCAGCGCTGTGGCCGTCCCGACTCGTCGACCACGATGGTCCGGCTACCGTCCGGCGCAGGTCTCTCGGCAGCGGAGGCGTCCGCTGCGCGCACCGTGGTCACCGGATCGAGCGCGCTGTCGCTCACCCGGGCGAGGTCGAGCCGGCGCACCTCCTTCCCCGGGCCAATGAACTCCGAGACGAACTCGTTGCTCGGTGCGGTCAGGAGTCGCTCCGGCGTGTCGTACTGGGCCAGGAGCCCGCCGACCTCCAGGAGAGCGATCTTGCTACCGAGCGCCATCGCCTCCCGGATGTCGTGGGTGACGAAGACGATCGTCTTGTGGATCTGCTGCTGCAGGCGCAGGAACTCCTCCT
>WHSW01000520.1 GCA_009379895.1 Solirubrobacterales bacterium | reverse complement strand
GACGAGCGGAAATACCGGCATCAGCCTGGCATTGATCGGGCGGCTGCTCGGCCACCCGGTGCGGATCGTGCTGCCGGACAACACGACGCCGGAGCGCGAGCAGCTCCTGCGGCTGTATGGCGCCGAGATCGTCCATTCCCCCGGCGCGGAGGGCTCCAACGGCGCCATCCGCCTGGCACAGCAGCTCGTCGCCGATGACCCCGGCTGGTTCATGCCCTACCAGTACGGCAACGAGGCGAACCCGCGATCCCACGAGCAGACCACCGGTCCGGAGATCCTGGCCCAGGTGCCCGAGGTGGACGTCTTCGTCGCCGGCCTCGGCACCGGCGGGACGCTCACCGGTGTCGGCCGCTTCCTCAAGCGCGTCCGGCCGGGGGTGCGGATCATCGCCGCCGAGCCGCTGCCCGGGGAGCAGGTCCAGGGGCTGCGGTCGCTCGACGAGGGGTTCGTGCCACCGGTGCTCGATGCATCGGTCCTCGACGACAAGTTCCTCGTCAACAACCGGGACGCGGTCATTGGCGTGCGGCGCCTCCTTGCCGAGGAGGGCATCTT
>WHSW01000051.1 GCA_009379895.1 Solirubrobacterales bacterium | reverse complement strand
CGGGGGCGGCCGTGAGCGCTGCCCCGGCCCGCTACTACGCTCCATAGCAGACCGACCTTGATGCAGTCTGAAGGCGCCGCCTGAGGCGGCGACGCCGTCTCAGTCCCAGCCGAACCTCTCGATCCGCATCCGGTCGATTTGATCTGGCTTGCTCATGCCAGCCGCATCGATGTGGGTGTGGAGCCCTTGACCGAACGCCCGGTGCGCAACCGCGGTCTCCCAGCCGCTCACGATGGCGACCCCCCCGTCCGTCTTGCAGGTAGCGTAGAAAACGGGTCGTTCGTATTCGGCGTCCTGCGCCTCCATCCACATCCCGCGCGCCCGCTCGAACCGCTCGAACAGGTCGTCGGGATCGCCGCTGAAGCGAATGATCACGGCAATTGCATCAGCCATTCGGTCCTCCTCGTTGTCCCTCAGCCGCTACTTAGTGCAGGGATCCGAAGCACGCTTGCAGCACCTGCTGGGGCGCCGAGTGAATATCGGCCGATGACTCGACGTCGAATCCCTGATCGGCCATGCACTGCACGAACTCGGGCGGCAAGGCGCCCGGATCGCTCGGCGGCGTCGCCCCCGCGCCTGGAGCCTCCGAAGGCGCCGGGCCGGTGGTCGTCTCCTCGTCATCGCCGCCGCCGCAGGCCGCGAGCATCAGGGCAAGCGCGACCAGCGCCAGGGCGAGCGCGGCGAGCGCTCGGAGGCGCCTCACCGCGCCAGCCTCTCGGCCACCGACACCGCCGAGTCCTCGGCCAACCGTCCGTCGGCCAGACGCAGCACGCGGTCGGCCCGCTCGGCGATCCATTCGTCGTGGGTGACGAGCACCAGCGTGATCTCGAGCTCTATGTGCAGGCGCGCGAGCAGCTCCATGACCATCTCGCCGTTGCGGGTATCGGGGTTGCCGGTCGGCTCGTCGGCGAGCACCACGCGCGGCGAGCGCGCAAGGGCGCGCGCGATCGCCACCCGCTGCTGCTCCCCGCCCGAGAGCTGGGTAGGGAGGTGCCGGGCGCGCGGCGCGAGGCCGACGGCCTCGAGGGACTTCTCGGCCGCGTCCTTGCGCTCGAGCCGCGACATCCCCAACGGCGCCAGTGCGGTCTCGACGTTCTCGGCGGCGGTCAGCGTCGGGATCAGGTTGAACTGCTGAAAGACGAACCCCAGCGCACGGAGCCGCAGCTCCGCCAGCGCCGAGTCCCCGAGCAGCTCGAGCGGCTGGCCCTCGAAGTGGATCGAGCCGCCGCTCGGGCGATCCAGGGCCCCGAGGAGCTGCAGGAGGGTCGTCTTCCCCGAGCCCGAGGGCCCGAAGATGGCGACGAACTCGCCCCGCTTGATCGTCAGCGTGAGCGCGTCCAGGGCCGTGACCAGGGTTGAGTCCTCGCCGTAGGACCGGGTCGCGTCGTCGAGCTCGTAGGTCGGCGTGATCTCGGTAGGGGTGCTCATCGTCTCCTTCTCTCGGTTCTCCAGGCCATGGCCGGTCACTCCGCGCTCCGAAGCGCCTCGGCCGGGCGAAGCCGCGCCGCCCGCAGCCCTCCGGCGACGCCGGCGAGCAGGCCGCCGACGATCGCGAGGCCGACCGCGACCAGCAGCAGACCCACGTCCACAGGCGCCCCGAGGACGACGTCGGTGCTGCCGGCGGTGATGTCCCCCTGCCCGAAGGGGCCGAATCCGGCGCCCGGTTGCCCCTCGACCGACGCCTCGAGCGTCGGCCCGATCGCGTCGATGATCGCCGCACCGGCGATCCCGATCGCGGCCCCGAGCAGCCCGCCGATCGCACCCTGCACGAGCGATTCGCCCGCAACCTGGCGGACCACGAGGCGCTGGCGCCAGCCGAGCGCCTTCAGGGTGCCGAGCTCGCGGGTTCGCTTCTGGACGCTCGACAGGGTGAGCAGGGCGGCGATCAGGAAGGCGGCCAAGAGGGCGACGACCGCCAGCGCCGTGCCGAGCTTCGAGGAGAGGTCGTCGGCGTCGTCGAGGGAGCCGCCGACGCGGTCGGCGAGGTCCGCGGCCGTGACCACGTCCGCGCCTGGTAGCCGCTCGGCGATCCCGTCCTCGAGGCGGGCCACGGCGTCGGCGGAGTCCGCGCGGACCTGGATGGCGTTGACCCGGCCCTCACGGTCGGAGAGCTCCTGAAGCCGCCCCAGCTCCACGTAGACGTTGGACGCGTCCCCGCCCAGAGGGGCGCTGGCGAGGCCGACGACCGTGAACTCCTCACCGGCGACCTCGGTCTCGTCGCCCACCCCGATGTCGTTCTGGCGCGCGAAGGCGAGATCGACCACGGCCTCGCCGCGTGCCCGTTTCGGGGTCTCAGAGAGGTAGCGACCCGTGGTGACCTGGTCCGGCGTCACCACCGCCAGGTCGGGCTTTCGCACGTCGACCCCCGACACCGGCAGGGACTCGAACTCGAAGCCGCCGGCGCCGCCGAAGCCACCGCCGCCGGGTCCATGGGCGCCGGCCCCGAGTGGTGCCGCGCCGCCCTCCGGCACGACGCCCTCGACGTGGGTGGCGTTCAGGGTGAGGCTGGCGGCGGCGCCCTCGGCGCCGTCGAGGTCTCGGATCTTCGCCACCTTGGAGGTCGGGAAGCTGAGCTCGGTGGAGAGGAACGAGTCCTCCGAGAAGCGCTCTCCCGGCTCCCCGAGCTCGGCGAAGTTGAACTCCCGGTTGTGCTCGCGGTTCTCGCGCTGGAGCCGGCGCTGCTCGGGCCCGGAGAGCCGCTCGAAGGGATCGCCCGATCCTGCGGCCGCCGAGTCGTCGTCCGGCACCGCGATCGGACGGCTGACCGAGAGGTCGGTGCCGACCCCGGCGAGCGGCTCCAGCACCTCGTCCTGGGCGTCGTCGAGGCCCGCGGACAGGGCGCCGACGATGACCACCAGGCCGACGCCGACCGCGAGCCCGAGTGCGGTGAGCGCCGTGCGCCCCGGTCGACGACCAACCTCGGCGAACAAGTACTCCAGGTAGAACATCTGCGTGGGTCCCTTCGGTAGTCAGGCGACGCCGCGGCGGGTTGTGGCGATCCATCCGGCCGCGGCCGCGGCCGTCGCGTAGAGCGCGAGCAGGGGCGCGCCGAGGGCCGGTGCGAGCAAGGTGTCGGGGTCCTGCCCGCTGAGCGCCTGTCCGAGTGCCCCGGGGGCGAACCGGCCGACATTTTCGGCAACACCGGCGACGTCGCCGACGAGCAGGCCCTCGACGAACAGCAGCCACGCGCAGATGCCGATCAGGGTCGGTACCTGGTCGCGAACGATGGCGCCGAGACCGACGCCGATCGCCGCCCACAGCGCGGCCGCCGCCGTGCCCCCCGCGAGCAGGAGCGCGTAGTCGCCGCCGTCGAGCTCGACGTCGATCCCCCGCAGCCGCAGCGCCGCGGTGCCGACCCCCGCCGCGAGCGCACAGGCGGCGAGGCCGAACCCGGCCCCGATCAGCGCGCTCGCCCAGACCTTCGCCGCGACCACGCGACCACGCCACGGGCTGACCAGGAACGTCGGTCGGATCGTCCCGTGGCGGATCTCGTTCGTGACCGACAGCGCGCCGAGCAGGGCGGCGAACAGGACGGCGAGGAACTCGCCACGACCTAACACCATGAGCTGATCCGAGCTGCCCTCCAGGCCCTCGGCGGCGAGGCCGAAGCCGTGCAGGAGCACGACGAGCAGGACGAGGCCGAGCATCCCCGCAAAGAGCCCAAGGCCGGTCCGGGTCGAGCGCTGCTTCAGCAGCTCGGCACGAAACTGGGCCTTCATGACGCACCGCGCACGGTGAGCGCTAGGTAGGCGTCCTCGAGCGTCTGGCCGCGACCGGCGAGCTCGTCGAGCCGCGCGCTGGCGACGAGACGGCCCCGGTCGATGATCAATACACCGTCGACGGTCTGCGCCACCTCGGCGAGCACATGGCTTGAGATCAGCACCGTGCCGCCGCTGTCTGCGAAGCCCCGCAGAAAGATGCGCAGCCAATGGACCCCTGCGGGGTCGAGGCCGTTGGCCGGCTCGTCGAGGACCAGCAGCTCGGGGTCGCCGAGCAGCGCCCCCGCGAGCCCCAGCCGCTGGCGCATGCCGAGCGAGTAGGTCTTGACCCGCCTGGCGGCGACGCCCTCGAGCTCGACCAAGTCCAGCACCTCGTCGATCCGGCTCGGCGGGATCTCCGCAGCCAGAGCGAGGATGCGCAGGTGGTCTCGACCGGAGCGGCCGGGGTGGAAGTCGTTGGACTCGAGCACCGCGCCGACCCGGCGCGTGGGCTCGTCGAGCTCGCGGTAGTGACGGCCGAAGACGAGCGCCTCGCCCGTGGTCGGCTCGGCGAGCCCGAGCAGCAGCCGCAGAGTGGTGGTCTTGCCGGCCCCGTTCGGTCCCAGGAACCCGGTCACGCTGCCCGGCTCGAGCGAGAACGTCAGCCCGTCGACGGCGACGAGTTCGCCGAAGCGCTTGCTCAGCCCTTGAACGCTGACGATCGAATCATCGGCGACGGCGCGCCCGGACTGCGGTTCGTCCTGTACGCGTCCGTCGTTGACCGGACCGAACGTCGGCCTGGTGGCGGTCACGCTCCCGGGCCCCGATCGCTCTCGGCATCCGTTTCCGGGCCCCCATCGGTCTCGGCGTCGTTGGCGGAGTGCTTCCGCCGAGCCACGTAGACCACAACTCCGATCACGGCGACGGCCATGACGGCGAGCCCGATCACGCCCCCGTGCATGCCAGGGCCGTGGCTCACCTGGGCCAGAAGAAGGTACGCGAGGTTGTCGATCGCGGTCACGGCGGCCAAGGTACGGGCGCCGGGGCCGTCGCGAAACGCCCTGCTGGGGGAACTTCTGCGTCCCCAATCAGTCCACGTGGATCATCCGCCCGGGGGATTCCCAAGCGCCCGCACGGAGGTACGCTCGGAGCGTTCGTGTCGTCGACGGCCACCGCGCATCGGCTCTTCGTAGCCCAGCCGAGATCGGGAGCGCTGGTCGACGCGGCGATCGCGACCGTCGCGCTGGCCGGCTCGGTGTCGCTGATGTCCCACGGCGGCATCCCCGGCTCCGCCGGCGATGGGGCCCATCTCGACGCGCTCGGGATCCTGCTGGCTGCATGCGCGTCGGTCCCCCTGCTGGCTTGGCGGCGGGCCCCGATGGGGGTCTTCGCCTTGACCGCTGCAGCGAGCGCTCTGCTGGCGGGACTGGGCTACCCGCTCGGGCTGCCGCTCGGCCCGACGGCTGCGCTCTATCTGCTCGCGGCGAGCCGCGAAGACGGGCATCCATGGACACCCCGCACGAGCGCCGTCGTCGTCGGGCTGCTCGTCGCCTACCTGGGCGCGACCGCCGCCGCACAGGAGAGCTTTCCGACAAGCGAGCTCCTCCACACCGGCCTCGCCTGGGCGGTGGCCTGGTTCGCCGGCGAGCGCACGCGCCTGCGCCACGAGCACGTCGCCGAGCTGGCGGAGCGTACCCGGCGCGCCGAGCGCGACGCGGAGCGCGAGCGCCTGCTCGCCGTGGCCGAGGAGCGCGCTCGGATCGCCCGCGACCTCCACGATTCCGCCGGCCACGCGATCAACGTGATCGCCGTTCGCGCCGGCGCGGCCCGGATGCGGCACGGCCAAGACCCGGATCGCTCGCTCCTCGCGCTGGAGGCGATCGAGGAGGTTGCGCGGCAGACGGGCGACGAGATCGACCAGATCGTCGGCACCCTGCGGGAGGGCGGGGACGCGAACGGGATCGTCGAGCCTCCGCCCGGTCTCGCCTCACTGGACACGCTGATCGCGGATCACGATGCGACGGGGCTCGACGTGACGGTCGAGGCCGCGACCGCGCCGCGACCGCTTCGCGGCGTCGTCGACCAGGCCGCCTACCGGATCCTGCAGGAGGCGCTCACCAACGCCGCCCGTCACGGCGCGGGCAGTGCCCGGATCGAGCTCGCGTTCGACGACGAGGCGTTCGAGCTGACCGTCACCAACCCGGTGCCGGACGGCGGCCCGCCGCGGACGAACCGTGGGCACGGGGTGATCGGCATGCGTGAGCGCGCGACCCTGGTCGGTGGCAACCTCGACGCCGGGCGAGACAACGGCGCGTTTCGCCTGCGCGCGCGGATTCCCTACGGCGGTCACGACGCTTGACGCGGGTGCTGATCGCCGACGACGACGACCTGATGCGGGCCGGGCTCGTTGAGCTGCTCTCAAACGATCCTGGACTCGAGATCGTCGGGGAGGCAGCGACGGGACGGGAAGCCGTCGAGCGATCGCGCAGACTCGACCCCGACGTCGTGCTGATGGACGTTCGCATGCCTGACCTCGACGGGATCGGGGCGACCCGCGAGCTGTCGCGCGCGGCCCCGGGGGCGAGGGTCCTGATCCTGACGACCTTCGAGCAGGACGACTATGTCTTCGGCGCGCTGCGCGCCGGCGCCTCCGGCTTCCTGATCAAGCGAACTCGACCCGAGGAGCTGATCGCGGCGGTAAACACGATCGCCGCCGGCGACTCCCTGCTCTCGCCTTCGGTCACCCGACGCGTGATCGACCGCATGGCCCAGCAGCCGACGCCGGAGCTCGCCGATCAGGCCAAGCTCGATGAGCTCACCCCTCGCGAGCGGGAGGTTCTCGAGCTGATCGCCCGCGGCCTCTCGAATCGTGAGGCCGCCGCCGCGCTCGTCGTTGAGGAATCGACGATCAGGACCCATGTGAAGCGGATCCTGATGAAGCTCGAGCTCCGTGACCGCGTCCAGGCCGTGATCTTCGCCTACGAGACAGGCCTGAACCGACCGGCAGGCCGCGCCGATCCGGCGTCGTCGACGCGAGCCGGAGGGTCGCCGACCGAGCCCAACTAGACCGCGCGTTGAGAGCCTCGATAACGGTCGGTTGCCCTCGGGTCGCGTCAGGGTGCGACCTGGCGGCAGAACCGCCGCGCTGCCTCCGCGAACGCCGGACTCGAGGTGCACGCCTCCGGGCAGATCGCGGTCGCGGCGTCGGGAAACGCTGCCAGGATGTCCTCGAAGCCCTCGTCGGTGTGCCCGAGGCAACCCTCGTGCTTTGCGAGCAAAAGTGGAATATCGAGCGCCGCCAGGTCATCCCCGATCGGCTCGGGCTCCCGACCCAGTGCCTCGACCATCGTCGCTACGAGCTCCATGTCACCGAAGCGCTCGAGCATCCGTTCTGCGACCTCCTCGCTGATCCCGCCCTGCGTCATCTGTGCGATGCCGTAGCGCACGAACGTTTCGTTGCCCTGGCGCGCGAGCTGGCCCAGGGCCGCCCAGGTGCCCGCATTCATCGGTGCTCGTTCGCCCACGGTCGAATGCGAGAGCGCCGCGTGTCCGACCGCCATTCCGAGCACTGCCTTCGGTCGCCCGAGCGCGAAGCGGACCGCCGTCGGTGCACCCATGTCGTCGGTCACGACCACCCACTGGGCCCATCCGCGTCGATCGACCTCCGCGCCCGCTCGCCGTACCCCCGCCGCCCGCCAGCGCGATAGGAGCTCGGACGCGCGGTCCGGCTCGAGCTCCATATCCACCGGGAGCGGCTCTTCGCCGACCCCCGGCATGTCGAACGTCGAAACGTCGGCCCACTGCTCCAAGCGGGGAAGGATTCCCCACTCCAGCTCGGTGAACGATGGGATCAGGAGCAGCCGGGGTCGGGTCACGGGATCCTCAACCTAACCGCCCGCAGGCCGCCTTCGTGCGGCGTATCCAGCGACACAGGCGGGGGCGAGAGGGAGCGGCATCGGTCTGTCTATGGGCGGCGCCGATCAACGACACCGCATCGTAATTGTGCACCATGAAGACCGACGAGCCTTCGGTCGAAGGTCTACGACCGTATGTAGTATCTGGGCCGACGGTCACCGATGGAAGTGCTCAGGCGACGCAAGGACGGTATTCGATGAGCGGCCCTGAGATCGCGAGCATCTGGGATCGCGTCGCCCGCGTCTACGACTGGCAGCTCCCGCTGGAGCGTCGACCGGTGGAGGCCGCGGTCGAGCTCGCGGACCCGGGCCCCGAGGACCACGTACTCGACGTGGCGACCGGGACGGGGGCGGTGCTGCGGGCACTGGTCCGACGCCCATCTCGGCCTGCGACGGTGACCGGCCTCGACAAGTCCGATTAGATGCTGGCGCGCATTCCCTCGCTTCCGGCCGGATGGAGCCTCGCCCGCGCTAACGCGACGAGGCTGCCCTTCCAGGCCGCGGGCTTCGATGTGGTGCTCGCGTCCTATCTGCTGCACCTCCTCGACCGCCCGGCCCTCCGCCGAGCGGTAGGCGAGATGCGACGGGTGACGAAGCCCGGCGGGCGCGTCGTGACCGTGACCCCCGTCGCGCCGCGCTCGTGCCTCGGGTGGCCCTACCAGCTGACCGTTGCGGCGCTCGCGCAGCTGAGCGACAACTCGCTCGGACTGCGAGGGATGGACCCGCGCCAGGAGCTGGTCCGACACGGTCTCGAGCCGATCAAGGCCCGCTACGTCCACCGGGGGTATCCGTCCCTGTGCGTCCTGGCCCGCGCCAATGCCGCTTGAGCGCCGGCCGCGGGCGCGCTCGGCCGAGGAGCCGGCTTTTCTTCAGATCGGCGAGGGCGCCGAGCTCAGGCTCACCCGTCCGTCCTGGACAAGTCCGGCCGGGTCGGCACGCGGATCGAGGGTGCCTTCAGCGTCGGTCAAAAACGGCAGTCGAGAAGGTGGAAGCGCCCTGATCTTCCAGCGCTGGCTTGAGGTCGAGTCCGATGATCGCGCGAATCGTCCGCGCGCGCCCACGACCCCGGGGAGTCCCGGCGCTGCTACCGCGCCTGCGAGCGGGCGCGCAGATGCGCCCGAGACAGGTAGGTGGCGCCGGCCGCCAGCGCAATCGGGCCGGCGATCATCGCCACCATGCAGCCCTCGGCCAGCAGCGAGGCCAGGCTGAGGCTTTGTGCCCCAACCAGGCGTGGCGCGCTGACGACCAGCGCGAGCAGGGAGACGAGGATGAGGAGAGTCCCGAGCAGCGCTGAGACCGATAGCCGCCAGCGCGGCGTCGCGCCCAGTAGATGATCGACTCGCTCCGGCGCGATCCCCGCCACCGGCGCCGCTTCACCGCGGCGCTCACCGAAGCGAAGCAGCGCCGAAGCCAAGGCCGAGCGACCGTGCGCGCCCGCGGCGGCGTCGTCGGCGGCCAGCTCGGCCAGCTGGCGGTAGCGCTCGGCGAGAAGGCGCAATGTCGGTAGGAAAAAGAGCGCGTCGGCAAGCACGCGAACGAGCAGGATCCGCAGCGGGTCACGGCTCTGCTGGTGGTGGCGTTCGTGGGCGACGATGGCGCGCAGTTCGCCGTCGGTGAGGCGGGCGAGCGAGCCGGCAGAGACGTAGATGCGCGGGTGCAGCGCGCCGGCGCAGAAGGCGATCGGGCGATCCCCGTCCACCACTTGCACCTGGCTTGCATCGATCGTGACCGTCTCAACGGGCTCGAGCGCCGCCAGGAGCCGTCGCTGCGCCGCCAGCTGTCGCAGCACCGAGCGGGCTCCGAGGATGAGGACCGTGATTCCCAGGCCGGCCAACCCTCCGACCAGCAGCACCGCCAGACCCGGGTCGAGCGGGACCATGCGCTGACAGGCGGCGGCGATCGCCTCCGTCGACGGCAGGCCGGGTCGAAGCCGAGTGATCGCGACCACCGCGGCCAGGGCGACCGCTACCGCGGCCAGCGAGGCAAGGCCGACGTTCAGTAGATAAAGGCGGCGCGCGCTACTCATCGGCGGCGAGCTTGCGCAGCTCGCGCAGTCGCTTGCCGTCAAGCTCGCCCACCCGCGCCGCGAATTGAGCCAGCGCGACATCGCCAAACTCGCTCACGAGCGCCGCGACTTCGGCTTGGGCTCTGGCGCTTCGATACGCGTCTCTGCTCATGACCGGTTTGTAGACGTCGGTCTTGCCCTGGCGCTCGCGACTCAACAGGCCCTTCTCGTCGAGCCTGGCCATGATCGTCATCACGGTCGTGTAGGCGCGCTGGCGCTCGCCACGGTTGAGCTTTGTGAGCACGTCTCGGACCGTGGCCTGGCCCGGGTTCCAAACCTCCTCCATCACCAGCGCCTCGAGCTCGTGCAGGGGCGGCGGCGGATTCTTCCTAGCCATCGTCGTAGGAGCTTATGCCGTTGCGAGCCGGCGCCCCGCACTCACCTCTGAAGCTCGGCCAGGCGAGCCGAGAGTGCGGCGTTGGCGCGCCGCAGCTCGGCGAACTCGTCGCCGGCGTCCCCGCGCGCCGGCAGACAGCAAGCGGCATCGCGCCCGCGACGGCGTTGCCACCACATGATCGCCGGGCAGGCCAGGCCGGCGACCAACACGACGAGGATCGCCGGCACAGCCTCCATCAGGTGGCGCCGACTTTGCGCTCGTCCTCCAGGCGTGCGACCTCGGCACTGAGGCGCTGCTGCTCGGCTCGAAGCTGCTCGAGATCGATGTCGGCGGTCTCTTGCTTGTCGCCAGCGCGCATCCCGCGGGCCATCATCCACATCATCAGACCCATGCCCACGGGGCACGCCAGCGCGACTAAAGCCAGGACAACCGTTTCCATCACATGCCTCCGAGGGTCGTAGTACGACTGTGCGTAGTAGAGCCTAGCAAGGGCCGACGCCTCCGCGGCTGTGCCTGTGACGCTGGAAAAAGCGCGTGGGGGAGGTCAGCTGGTCGACCCAGACGACGAGGTGGCCGTGCTCAAGTCCCGGGGCTTGCGGGCCACGACCCGCTCGACGATTCCCCACTTCAGTCTGCTGACGCTCTCGACCTCGAAGCCTTCCGCCGCCAGGTAATCGAGTGGGTCGCGCACGACGTGATCGGCCTCGAAGCGGACGCTGAGCGGGTCGATCAGGCGCTGAATCGCTCGCACCGGCCCGACCGGGCTGCGAACGTGCTCGAGCAAGACCAGCTTGCCGCCGGGCGCCAGCACCCGCCGGGCCTCACGAGCCGCCGCCCGGTCATCGGGAATCGTGCACAGGGCGAGCGTGATGAGCACGGTGTCGAAGCTGGCGTCGGGGAAGTCGAGGGCCTGGGCGTCGCCCTGGCGCAGGTCGGCCTCGCGGCCCAGCGCACTCGCTCGCTCGCGCGCGATCGCCAGCATCTCCTCGCTGAGCTCGATCCCGGCCAGCTCGATCCCGGGCGGGTAATGCTCGAGGTTGCGTCCGGTCCCAACCGCGATCTCCAACACCGCGCCCTCGGCCTGTGAGGTGGCCCACTCGCGTCCATCGGCGAAGAGCACCTTCTCGAAGAACGAGATCTGGCGGTCATAGCGCGGGGCGGTCTTGTCCTGGATCCGCCGGACTCGCTCGGTCTCGGTGTCAGTAGGGGGGCCTGTTGACATTCGCTTCACCTCGGATCGTCGGGAGAGTCATCATGGCGATGTTGGATCTCGCGTCTTGCGCCTGCCGATCAAGGGGCAACCGATCACGAAGCGGTTCCAGCGGAACCCCGCAGCCGTAAGAAGCGCCGACCATCGAACGGGCCTAGGAGCGAACGCCCGGCGGCAGCTCGGTCTCGTCGCCGAAGGCAACGACGATCTGTTGCCCGTCGGCCAGCATGAGATCGCCGAAACTCTCGGCTGGCTCCCCGTCGACCCACATCCGAACCCGCTCACGAGCCTTCGACTCGTAGGGGCCGAGGCGGTCGGCCGAGCAGGGAACGCCCCAGATCGCAAAGAACTGGCCCAGCGTCGAGCCGGTTCCGGCTTCGTTGTGAATCGTCCCGGAGGTGTCGTGGGTGTGCAACCCGGCCATCTCGGTCGGCGGCTGGGTCGGGTCGATGCCGATGTTGGCCGGAACCGGGACCGGCTCCCCATCGGCGTAGACCTCGAGAAGCGCGTGGAAGTGCTCGCCGCCGCCCTCGGCCATGGTCGGCACACCCGCCGCGAGCCGGGCTTGTTCGAGGCCTTCGTAGTGGGCCGCGAACGGGTCATCGGAAGCGACGGCGCTCGCGTCCTGATCGCCGTCGGCGAATACGACGACGATCAGCGCCGCCACAAGCGCCGAGACGAGCAGGGCGGCGACGAAGTAGCCCGCCACCAAGCGCCGGCGGTCGAGCCCGCGTTCGCTATCTCGCGGATGGCCTTTGCGATCCATCTTGGTCACTGGCATTCACATCGGGAGCTGGCGGACCAGACATACTACATTGCGTAGTCGAGGATTCGCCGGTGTCGGCGCCGACTCCGCGCGACCACGGGCGGCCGGGCGCTCTGCGCGGAGCCTCAGCTATCCCGGTAGCCGGGAGGGAGGGGCGTCGGGCGCATGGCGCGGGGCATGCCCTCGGCGACGAATTCCGACACCGCCCGACGAGCATGCTGGCGGATCAGCAGCTCGACCTGTGGGTCGGCTGAGGTCTCGATCACCAACACGCCCTTGGCGATCGGCTCGATTTCCATCCGCACGGCCTCGTGGTGCTCGAAGATCTCGCGAAAGACGGGGTCCATGAGCCGGATCGGATCTCCCTCCTTCACACGGGCCTTCATCTGACGGACATGAGTGGCGATCAGCTCCGCAACCGTGCGGTCGCGGCTCGTCGTTCGCGCTCGGATGCCGTCGGGGAGATCCTCGACATGACGGCTGATCTGATCGTGGCTCGTCAGCAGCTCGTGGATCACGCGCATGTCCTCCATCACGTCCGAGTCCATCATCTGTCCGCCGCTCATCATCCAGCCGGGCATGCGCCGGCCCATCATTGCGTCCTCGCCGCCGCAGGCGGCGAGCAGGGATGCACCGGGTAGTGCCCCGAGGGCCAGGGCGAGCCCGCGCGTGAGCAGGCGGCGGCGATCGAGCCGCGCCTCGGGCGCGAGGCGAGCGATGATCGGTGCTCGCTCCGGCCAATCGCGATCGTCGCCAGTGGCGTCGATCCCGGTGTAAGCCGGCGTCATCGCTACACCGACTGAAAGAAGTTCAGGCCGAAGCGGTCGAGGAACTGCTGGACCTCGATGTTGAGGCGAAAGAGCTCGTTGGTGAACACGAGCACCCCCATCGTCACCAAGACCAGGCCGGAGGCGATCTGAATCGCTGCGTAGTGGCGCTTGATCCAGGTAAAGCCGCGCTGCGCGCCGCTGAAGCCGACGGCGGCGAACAGGAAGGGAATCCCAAGCCCGGCCGAGTAGACGGCCAGCAGTCCGGCGCCCTGGGCCGTTGAGTCCCCGAGGCTTGCCAGGCCGAGGATCGCCCCGAGCGTCGGCCCGACGCACGGCGTCCAGGCGACCGCGAAGGCGACGCCGGCAATCAGCGGGCCCCCGCGGCCGGCCCGCTCGATCAGGCCGGCCGGCCGCCATTCGCGATTCAGGGAGGTAAGGAAGACAGAGGCGAGGAAAAGCAGGCCGAGGGCGGCGATCGCACCCCCGGCGACCCTGCGCAGCGTTACCTGGTTCTCGAAGAGCACGCTGCCGATCGCGGTGGCCGTAAGTCCCAGCATGATGAACACCGCCGAGAAGCTCGCGACGAATGCCAGGCTGCGGGCGATCACGGCACGATCGAAACCCTGGTCGCCGCTCGGCTTGCCGCACACGGTGGCCAGGTACCCGGGCACCAGCGGCAGACAGCAGGGCGAGACGAACGAGACGAGCCCGGCGGCGAACGCTAGGGCGAGGCTGGGGCTGTCAACCACCGAGCGCGAACCTCCGGATGTCGGCGTCTAGATCCTC
The DNA here is from genome assembly GCA_009379895.1 of Solirubrobacterales bacterium. GTDB lineage: Bacteria > Actinomycetota > Thermoleophilia > Solirubrobacterales > 70-9 > WHSW01. Next base: position 7,980 of record WHSW01000051.1, on the reverse strand, counting down.
CTGGCTCGCATAGCCGCCGGGCCTGGTCTGCACGAGCTCCCCCCGGGCGTCATAGAAGGCGGTCGTCGGCCATGCGCGGCCTCCCTCGAAGACGCGGGCGATGTCGGCGTCGGGGTCGAAGTAGTGCGGGTAGGGCACCGGAAAGTCCTCGAGGAACGACTGCGCCGCCTCGCGGCTGTCCTGGGAGTTGACGCCCAGAAAGGCGGCCCTGCCCGCGTAGCGGTCGGCCAGCCGCTGAAAGAAGGGAAACTCAAAGCGACAGGGCCCGCACCAAGAGGCCCATTGGTTGACCACGATCGGATGGCCGCGAAGCTCCGTTACGCGTCGCTCGAAGGCCTCGGCCCCGCCGTCGAAGATCTGGTTCGCCTGCGCTGCGAGTTCGCGCAGGGGACCCGGCGGGAGCTCGCGCTTGGCTGTCGGCGCGGGGGCGCTCGGCGATCCATCGCCCGTCGAGCCACAGCCCGTGACGAGCAGGCCGACGCCTACCAGCGAAAGGACGATGGTGCTGCGCGGGCGGCCCACCACTTCGCCATCAACCGGGCAGGACTCGCTCGACCGCGTGTCGCAGCTCCTCGACCCCGAACCCGCCCTCGATCGCCGTCGAGACGCGACCCCGGGCGTCGATGACGAATAACCACGGCTCGCTGGGAAGCCCGAACGCCTTGAGCTGGGGCCGCAGGCCCTTGTTTGGGTTGTTGTCTCGGTAGACCTCCATATAGATGAAGGCGACCTCCTCGTCGGCGAAATCCCGTTTGACCTGCTCGGCGACGTCGACTACCGGCCCGCAGACCCGGCTCTGACAAAGCGCGGGGGTGGCGAACAGCAGCACGATCGGCTTTTCGTCGAGCACGTCGGCGAAGTCGACATCGTGCATGGTGCTGTGCGGGACGCGGGTATCGATCCGCGAGATGTCGCCGACGTCGGCGACCGTCGGGGTATGGATCAGCGGGGCGTGCTCCCCGGGCGCGGGAATCCTCTCGAATCGCCCCACCTCGATGCTCGGCATACGAGTGGCGCTGAGCTCGTCACCGTCGCGCACAACGGCGAGCAGCCGCCATTCTCCCCGCGCGGGCAGCCTGAGCTGCGAGGTGTAGATGACAGTGATGGCATCGGGGTCGGCGGCCGTCGTCTGGGCGACGAATGCGGGCTCGGAGGCGAGGCTCTCGCCGCTCGCCGGAAACGGCCCACGCGCCTTGCCGCTCGCGCCCCTGGCCGCATAGACGGCGACCTCTGCGTCGGCGATCTGCTCGCGGCCGACCGTGAAAAGCCCGAAGCCGAAGCGGTTGCGTCCCACCCGAAAGACCCCGCCGGTGGGGGAGGCGACAACCTGGTCGGTGAGCCCAACGTCGGCGGCGATCTGCTCGAGCCCCCGGCCGTCGACCGCTGGGAAATCGAGCCTCGCGGGCGCGGGCGCGCCGGCCGGGGCGGCCTTCCCGGATCCCCCGCATCCGCCGGCGGCGACGGCGAGGAGGGCGAGCACGGCGATCGCCGGCACCGCATGGCGCCTGCCGGTTCGATGCGCCGGGCGTCTCGCTCTCGTCGCGTCGGCGGCGCGCCCGTGCGGCTGATGGCGCCCGCTTGGCTGATCCTCCGCCATCTACTATCGAGCGTAGCGGATGAGGCCGCTCGCCCACGACGCTGGGTGGATTGCATCGGCGGCAGCCGGGTTCAGCTCCAGCCGAACACGCAGTGAGACGTCCTCGATCGGCAAGCGTCGAACGAGCTACGAACGCTGTCTCGCGCGGGTGCGCTGGTATCGGCGCCCTTCCTCCTCGCTTGGTTGGCCGGGTTTGGGAACCTCCGCCACCGCGGTCTCCGTGAGACGATCGCGACCAAGAGGAGATGTCGTACAGCGGCGCGACTGCGGGAAGGCCTGGCTGACCGCGTACCACATATTCGCGAGCGCGAACAAAAGCCCGGCGGCGATCCCCGGCGTCGCTCGCGATCAGGGCCGAGGTGCCGCTCGACGTTCTACGCGACAGATGCTGCCGGCTCGGGCCGCAGGCCGAGGCGGGTTCTAGGCGGCCACCGGCACCTGACCTTCGTGCTTGACGAAGGCCATCGAGCTGTGGCTGTCGGTGTGCTCGTAGTCGAGCTGGTCCCCTCCGCGAACCTTGAGCGACTTCGAGAGCGCCGTTTCGGCCTCCCGGTTCTCGCCGGTGTACTCGAAGCCGTCCGGGATCCGGACCACGATCTGGTAGGGATCGGGCGGGTCAATCCCTCGCAGGGTCTCGACCTCGCTCTCGACCAGCTCGCCGGCCTTCAGGCGCCCGCTGCGGGTCTCGATGTCGAACTCGAAGTCGATCGGGGCGAAGACCGGCTCGCGAACGTGCGGGCAGACGGCGGAGAAGATCTCGAACATCGTCCCGCCCGCCTGTCCGCTGAGGATCGTCAGCAGCGCGTTGCGTTGCTCCTCGTCGGCCGACTCGTCGACGATAGGAATGATGTGCCCGTTGCCTTCGTCGATGCGGCCGGGCCACCAGGCGGCGCCGACGAACTTGAGCCCGTCGAGAGAGACGTCGCCGAAGTGCCCCTCGTCGATCTGCATCGCGATCACGCCCTCGCATTGACCGGTGGTCGGCGCCTGGTTGAAGTCACAAGGACACCCGGGATCGCAGTTGCAGTTCTTGAACCACGCGCCCTCTAGGGACCATGTGTCGGTCATCGCAGCTCCCCTCTGTTCGAGCTTGTCGGGCGAGCCTACCCCGGCTAGGGTCGCAAGGCAATGGGCGTCTTCGCCGAGGGTTCGCGCCGACCGGCGCAGCGCATCGACGCGCTTCAGATCGCGCTCATCGCCGGCCTGCTCGCGCTCGCCGCCGTGTCCTGGGCGCTCACCGGCGAGACGATGGAGGGGATGGACATGGGCCCGGGGAGCGACCTCGGCTCGCTCTCCTTCTACGTCGGTGCCTGGGTGGTGATGATGGCGGCGATGATGTTCCCCTCGATCTCGCCGATGGTCCGCACCTACGCGCTCGTCCAGCGCAGCCGCCATGCGCGGCGGGGGCTCGGCGAGCCGACGGCGGAGATCGTCGCCTTCGTCACCGGGTACCTCCTCACATGGACGCTGTTCGGCCTTGCCGCCTACGCCACCTTCGCGCTCGTCCGATCGTTCGACATCGAGGCGGTCTCATGGGACGAGGGCGGACCCTACCTCGCGGGTGGGGTGATCATCGCCGCCGCCGCCTATCAGCTCACACCGCTCAAGGACGCCTGCCTGAGCCGCTGCCGTGGCCCGCTCGACTTCCTCACGGAGCGCTGGCGTGACGGGGTAGGCGGGGCGCTGCGACTCGGACTCGAGCACGGCGCCTGGTGCGTCGGCTGCTGTTGGGCGTTGATGGCGGCGCTGTTCGCCCTCGGCGTGATGAGCATCGGCTGGATGGTGTTAATCGCCGCCCTGATCGCGCTTGAGAAGCTCTTGCCGTGGCAGACGGTCGCCAACCGCGGCATCGCGGTCTTGCTCGTGGTGCTCGGAATAGCGGTCGCGTTCGCGCCCGAGGACGTGCCCGGCCTCACGATCCCCGGCCCACCCGACGCGGGCAAGGCGATGGAGGCCATGGGCATGGAGGGGGAGGGAAACGCGATGGGCGGCAAGTCGACGGCGCCCGGAGCCGGCTCCATGGAGAGGTAGTCAGAACCGCCCCGCTCGGCCCTTTGTGGTCTGACGCGACTATGGATCCCGGCTGGATTCATACCCTTGAGGGGTATGTTAGGTTGATGCTGCCCCTGGACCCTCCGATTGCTTGCAGGCCGGGAAACGATGCGTCATCTCAGCTCTTCGGCTCAACGCCTCGCCACCGCGGGCGCCGCGATCGGACCGCGATCGCCTGACCTGCGCCTCGACCGAGCGACGGTGGGCGGCGGCTCATGACCGCCATCGAGCTCTTCTTCGTCCTGCTCGCGATCGCCGCCGGCGTGATCCTCGTCGCCTACGCGGTGGCGATCGCGACCCGCGGCGTCGTGCGCGTGCACCGTGGCGAGCAACCCGCGTGGCCGCGCTTTCACGTCCACTTCTACGTCTTCGCGATCCTCTTCATCGCCTTCGACATGGAGATGGCCTACATGTACCCGTGGGCGGTCGTCTTTCGTGATCTCGGCGTCTTCGCCTACGCCGAGATCGGCTTCTTCCTCACCGTGCTGGGGCTCGGGATCCTCTACGCGTGGCGGGAGCGGGCGCTCGAGGGCTGGTGAGCTCCTTGCGGCCCACCCCGACCCCGGCGCTCGTCGTCCCCGACGAGCAGACCTGGACCATGGCTGACCGTGACCCGGCCGACCTGGGCGCGGACGTGACCTACTCGATCGCGAGGGCCCGGCGGGTGCTCGTGGCGGACGACCTCCCGCCGCAGCTCGCCGAGCCGCTCGCCCAGCTCCGCGCGGTCGCTGATCCGGGCAACGGCGGACATGTCCACGACACCCACGGCGAGGACACGCCCGAGCATGCCGCGCACGGACATGGCGACGGGGACGATGCACACCACCACGACGCGGACGGCCAGGACCAATCCGCGCACGAGCACGGTGAGGGCCACGACATGATGGCGATCGTCGGCGAGCCCTCCGCCGACGGGCTGGTCATGGAGCCGATCGAGCTTCGCTATGGCCCGCTGGCGACTCCGCTGCCAGGGGGCCTGGCGGCCGATGTGACGCTCGATGGCGACGTCGTGGCTGAGGCGAGGGTCGAGGCGCTGCTTCGGGCCGAGCCCTCCGCCGACGGGCGCCCCGCCTCGCCCGACGCCCTCGCGGCGGCGGCCTGGGGGGAGGCGATGAGGCGCGCGGACGCGGCCCCCGCCGCGGCCGGCGCGCCGGCCGCGGCGCGCTGGGTGCGGGTTGCCGGGATCGAGCTCGAGCGCGCGATCAACCATCTGGCCTGGCTGCGCGCGTTCATGCGGCTGCTCGGCTGGGCCGAGGTCGTGGCGTCGGTGACCGCAGCCCTGATTCCATTGCGGGTGGCCCGCAGGAGCCTGCCGGGGGGCCCAGACCGACATACTCCGGGAGCGGTCGAGGCCGCGAGTGACCTCGAAGCCGCGGGCGAGGCGATCGGGGCGCTGGCTCGCCGCCTGGACGGTAGCCGCGCGCTTCGCCTGCGCACCGGTGGGCTCGGCGCGGTCCGTGCTGCTGACGCGGCCGAGCGCAACCTGGCGGGCCCGATCGCCCGGGCCTGCGGGGTCACCGACGACGCGCGAGCCGACGATCCCCTGTACCGCCTGCTCGGCTTCGAGCCGGTGGTGCGCCAGGAGGGCGACGCGCTGGCTCGGGCGCTGCTTCGGGTCGACGAGGCCGAGCAGTCCGCGCAGCTCGCGCACGCCGCGCTCAACCGCGTGGCGAACGGCGACGCCACCGCAGCACAGCTTCGGTCGCCGACGGCCACGGTCGAGGGGCCCCGCGGGCCGCTGCGCGCCCGCCGCCGCGCCGACGGCTGGGATCTCGACGCTCGCGGAGCCGACGCGGCTCGCTCGCTCGCCGGCGAGCTGATGGTGGGAGAGGAATGGGCGGCGGCCCTGGTCGCCCTCGCCTCGCTCGATCTCTCGCCCTGGGTGGTGGGCCGGTGAGCGACCTCACGCCGCTTGCCGTCTTTGCCGTCGCCGCCGCCGGAGCCGCGATCGTCGGCCTGCTCGAGCAGCTGGTCGCCGGGGTGCGGCCAGCGCCGCTGGCGCTCGCGCGGGCCGCTGCGGCGACCCTGCGCCAGCCGCTCAGCCGCCCCGATCGACGCGACGGCTGGCTCTTTCACCTGGCGCCGGGACTGCTGCTCATCGCCGCGCTCGGCGCGTTGGCGTTCGTACCGTGGGCGCCGGGCTTTCGCGGCATCGACCTCTCCACCGGGGCGATCGCCTTTGCGGCCGCCCTCGCCTACGTAACCCCGGCGATCTTCATGGCCGGCTGGGGAGCGGGCCGGCCGCTGGCCGTGGTCGGCGGCTTTCGCTGGCTCGCGCTGATGCTGGCCTACGCGATGCCGCTGGCGATGATCATCACCGCGGTCGCGGCGCCCGCGGGCTCGCTTCGCCCGACCGACATCGTCGAGGTTCAGCACGCGGTCCCGATGGCGCTCGTGCAGCCGCTCGCCCTGGCGCTGTGGCTGCCCGCGGCGCTCGCGGTCTGCTTTCTGCCGCCGTTCGACCTCCCGCAGGCCGACGGCGAGCTCGGCGGCGGCGCGTTCTCGGAATACCGCGGGCTCGACGCCGCGCTGATCGGCTTCGCGCAGCGCATCCTGTTGGTCGCGGTCTCGGGGATGACCGCGGTCCTCTTTCTCGGCGGCTGGCAGGGGCCGCTGCTGCCGCCGGCGCTGTGGATGGCACTCAAGACGATGGCGGTCGCTGGACTCTTCCTCTGGGTCGGGCGACGACTGCCGCGGCTGGAGGTCGACCGCGTGCTGTCGCTGGCCTGGAAAGTCGCAAACCCCCTCGCGATCCTGGCGATCGCCTACGCCGGACTGATCACGTTGCTCTTCTACCGGTGAGCGACCTGGCGACAGCGCTCGTCTTCTGGCCCGCCGCGGTGCTGATGCTGGTCACCGGCCTGTACGTCTTCATCACCAGCTCGATGGCCCGAGCGGGCCTGCTGCTGCTGGCTTCGCTGGGCATCGAGGGCTTGGTCTTCCTGGCGCTGTCGAGCGAGTTCCTGGGCGTGCTGCAGCTGCTGATGATGAGCGGCGAGATGGTGACCATGGTCTTCTTCATGGTCATGTTCATGCCCGATCCGGGCGGGCTGATGGGGATGGACATGGTCCACGACAAGCGCCGCTCGGCCGCCGTCGCGGGGCTCGTCGGCGTCGGGCTCGCGCTGGTGGCGGTGCTCACCGACTGGCCTGCGCGCGCGGTCGGCACCGACGCCCCCGACGTGCGCGCGATCGGCTTCGAGGTCATGGGCCGCTCGATGCTGACCTTCCTGTTCGCCGCGATGACGATCCTGTTCGCGATGGTCGGCGGGGTCCTGCTCGCCAAGTACGGCGGGCGCTACCGGATCGGCGCCCCGGCCGGCGAGGACCGCGGGGGCGAGGCCCGATGATCTCGCTGCCGGTCGTACTCGCCTTCGCCGGGGTGATGTTCGGCATCGGCCTCTACGGCGTCCTCGGACAGACCAACACGATCATGGTGATCATGGGCGTCGAGTTGATGCTGGGCGCCTCGATGCTCAACGTGGTCGGCTTTCTGCGCTACACGCATCCCGACGCGACCAGCGGCAGCTTCTTCGTCCTGGTCTTGATGACGCTGATGGCGGTCGAGGCAGCGGTCGGCTTCGCGCTCGTCGTCAGCGCCTTCCGTCACTCGCGCACGGCCGAGGTCGACGATCTGACGGAGCTGCGGGGCTGATGGTCGCCCTGCTATGGATCGCCCTCGCAACGCCGCTGGCGGCGGCGCTGATCGTTCGCTTCGCTCCCCGCGCGAGCGCGGCGCTCGCCGCCGCTGGCGCCGTGGCCGCCGCCCTGCCCGCCTGGGTGTTGCTCGCCGGCGCCGCCTCGGGCACCGGCGCCGACTCGGCTTTCGAGTGGCTGCCGGCCGCCGGCCTCGAGGTCGGCCTGCGACTCGACGGCCTCTCGGCCGTGATGGCGGCGACGGTGGCGACGGTGGGCCTGGTGGTGGTCGTCTATGCGACCGGCTACTTCGCCGGTGACCCACGGCGACCTTCGGCGCTGGCCGGCCTGCTCGCCTTCCTCGCCGCCATGCAGGGGCTGGTCCTCGCCGACGGATACCTGACCCTGCTGATCTTCTGGGAGCTGGTCGGCGCGGCCTCGGCGCGGCTGATCGCCTACTCGCGCGAGGACCCGGCGGCGGCGCCGGGCGCGGTCCGGGCCTTCCTCACCACCCGCAGCGCCGACCTCGGCCTCTATCTGGCGGTGCTAGCGCTGTTCGCCGCCACCGGTGGGCTCGGCTTCGACGCCCAGCGACCCGAGGGTGCGCTCGGCGCCGTGGTCGGCCTGGGGCTCGTGCTGGCGGCGATGGGCAAGAGCGCCCAGGCTCCGCTTCAGACCTGGCTCTCCGCGGCGAT
>WHSW01000519.1 GCA_009379895.1 Solirubrobacterales bacterium | reverse complement strand
GACAAGGCGACGATGGACGTCCCCTCGCCCGCGGCCGGCAAGGTCACCGACGTCCTCGTGCAGATCGACGACAACGTCAGTGAAGGAACGCCCATCCTGGAATACAAGCCCGTCGGCTCCTCCGCTTCGCGTCCGGGGCCGACGGGGTCGGGGTCCCGCGACTCGGCCGAGGAGGAGTCCGCACCTGAGCCGAGGCCAGAATCCGGCATCCCCGATCGCGGGGAGAACGCCTCCGGCCGCGTCCTGGTCATCGGCTCGGGTGTCGCCGGCTACACCGCGGCGTTTCGGGCGGCGGACCTTGGGTTGGACGTGACGCTGGTCGAGCGTGACGAGGCGCTTGGTGGGGTTTGCCTGAACGTCGGGTGCATTCCTTCGAAGGCGGTGCTGCATGCGGCGCGCGTGATCGCCGAGGCCGAGGAGGCGCGCGGGTTCGGGGTCAAGTTCAAGGCGCCGAAGATCGACCTCGACGCGCTCCGCGGCTGGAAGGACGAGGTCGTGGGCAAGCTGACCGGGGGGCTCGACGGCCTCGCCAAGCAGCGCGAGGTGAACGTC
>WHSW01000518.1:239-554 GCA_009379895.1 Solirubrobacterales bacterium | reverse complement strand
GTCGGAGCTGACGCTGGCGTCGTCGAGGCCCTGGTACCCCTGCGTCGTCCCCGCCCCGATCGCGAGCCCACTCTCGAGCGCCTCCACCTCGAAGCTGGCCTGGGTGAGCCAGTTGCGATGGAGCTCGGGTAGCTTGGCCCCTGGCACCCGGCGTCGCGCGAGTCGCTCCGCGGCGGAGAGCGCGTCGTCGCCGTGCGCCCGCTGCCAGGTGAAGCCGTCGAAGCGGTCGAGCACGCTCGCCTTCCAATACAGCGGCTTGACGCTGCGGACCTCGAGCAGGGTGGTTCCCTCCTGCGGCCAGTCGAGCGGCCCGTA
>WHSW01000518.1:0-229 GCA_009379895.1 Solirubrobacterales bacterium | reverse complement strand
CCCAGGCCAGCTCGGCCCCGGGAGAGTCGAGCGTGACCGCGATCGCGTACACGAGCACGAGCACGCCGAGCGCCAGGATGCGACCGGGAGTCCTCCGGCGAGTGGGCCAGAAGGCGAGCGCCGCGGCGATGCCGAGCAGCAGCGGTGCGCCGAGCATCAGGGTGAGACGCAACCAGACGTCGCCGCCGTCATAGGGCATGTCGGTGTCCTCGATCCCGGCGAGGCCGAG
>WHSW01000517.1 GCA_009379895.1 Solirubrobacterales bacterium | reverse complement strand
CGATCGCTGCACATTCATTCTTTCTCCTTCTCAGTGAGGGTCAGGCGACGTCGCGGCGGTGCACCAGCACCGCCGCGACCGACACGAACACCACCAGGTAGGCGGCCAGGACCAGCGCCGCGGAGATACCGCCGACGACATCGGTGACGCCCGGCGTGCCACCGGGCTGGCCTTGCACCGGGACGCCGAGGGCGGCGGCCAGGGCGCCGGCGTTCGTGCCGGGCGTGAAGCGCTGCACCACATCCACCACGTCCACGATCGAGCCGAAGATGCGCAGCAGGTTCTCCACCGCGAGCGCCCACACCAGGCCGATGCCGATGCCGAGCGCGGTGCCGCGCACGAGGGTCCCAAGGAACGCCCCCGCCAGGCACCACATGCCGACCACGAGCCAGCCCGCACCGGCGCCGGTGATCACCTCGCCGATCGGCGGCCAGTCCGCAGGCTTGTCGGCGACGGAAGCGACCAGAAGGCTCGCCGCAGCGTCAACAGCGAAGGTGGCCAGCACGACCAGCAACATCACGACGGTGAGCGCGAGCAACTTCCCGGACAGGACC
>WHSW01000516.1 GCA_009379895.1 Solirubrobacterales bacterium | reverse complement strand
CCTCGATCCTGCGGCCGACGGCCTCGAGCGGCCACGAGCCGACGTTCTCGATGGGCGACGACACCCCGCTCTCCGTCCTCTCCGAGCACACGCGGCCGCTGTACACGTACTTCAAGCAGCGCTTCGCCCAGGTCACCAACCCCGCGATCGACCCCCTGCGGGAACGGATGGTCATGAGCATCCGCACGCTCGTCGGCCCCCACGACCCGATCCTTTGGGAGCGGCCCGAGGGCGCCACCATGCTGGAGCTCGACACGTTCCTGCTGTTCAAGCCGATCGGCGGCTACCAGCTGGACGCGACCTTCCGCGTGGACCAGGGGGCCCGTGGCATGGTCCGCCAGATCGAGCACATCGCCGAGGAGGCGCAGGGGGCGGCCCGGCTGGGCAGCGGCATCCTGCTGCTCTCCGACACGAACATCGGCCACGAGCGGGCGCCCATCCCCATGCTGCTCGCCGTGGGGGCCGTGCACCACGCCCTGCTGCGCAACGGGCACCGCACGCGCACGTCGATCGTCGTCGAGAGCGACGAGGTCCGCGACGCCCACCATTTCGCC
>WHSW01000515.1 GCA_009379895.1 Solirubrobacterales bacterium | reverse complement strand
GGGCGTACCGATCGACCAGGTGACCGTGGTGCAGTCCGACACCGCGCTGACACCGTACGAGCGCACCACCGGCGCCAGCCGCACCACCACGCTCACCGGCCTGGCGGTCCAGCGCGCCTGCGCCGACGCGCGCCACAAGCTGCGCGAGATGGCGGCCGAGGCACACGACGTACCGGCGGAACGGATCCGCGACGCCGCCGGCACGGTCGCGCTACCCGACGGCAGCACGCTCGACCTCGGCGCGGTGGTCCGCGCATGGTTCGGCGCCGATGCCGGCGAGGTCACCGGCATCGGGGTGCTGCGTCGCGAAGGCGTGACGAAGACGTTGCCGCCGTTCTGGGAGATCGGCATGGTCGGAGTCGCGGTCGAGGTCGACCGCGAGACCGGTCTCCTCCGTCACCTCGCGAAGCGCGGCCTCCTCGGTGTTCTCGTGCGGCTCGACGTGCCCGCCAGGTGGCAGCAGCCGGCAGCGCAGCGGGTGCCGGACCAGACCGAGCCGCCAGCCGTCTTCGTGGCGGTGCCAGACGAGCACGCTCGCGGTGATGTGTTTGACCG
>WHSW01000514.1 GCA_009379895.1 Solirubrobacterales bacterium | reverse complement strand
TGCCTCCTGCGAGACGAGCGCGACCCTCGCCCGCCGACCGCGCACGTACGGGTAGCGCGCCAGCACCCCGTGCAGCTCGGTCGCCAACGCCGCACCTCCGCCGGTCACCTCTGCTACCGGCACGCTGCGCGGCGACAGCCCACCGGTGAGCGTGCCCGCCTGGGCTGCCTGCAACTCGGCGGCGACGATGTCCTCGGTCTGGCGCGCGTAGTCCTCCGACATGACCGACAGCATCGTGGTCGCCGGGCGCCTATGGTCACCTTCAGGTTAGAGCATGCCGCTGTTACTCGTCCCAGACGACGCGCCGGCGACCGGAGGCCAGCTGGCGAGGCGTCCATGTCGACGTCGTCGAGCGCCAGGTTGGCGCACTCGCTGATCCGTAGTCCGCAGTCGAACAGGATAGAGCACGATGGTCCGGTCCGCCTTGTCCGCGGCGCGGAGGTCACGTGCCCAGCTCTTGGAGAGGTCGGAGAGCAGTTCAGGCATTCTCCAAGATTATCCGGCGAGTTAACGGTATGCTAGCCGCCGTGACGAGTCAACTGTCGGCGTCTTCCCA
>WHSW01000513.1 GCA_009379895.1 Solirubrobacterales bacterium | reverse complement strand
AGCTGGCGAGCGGGCGCAGCAGCGCCAGGATCAGGGCACACAGCCGCCACAGCGCGCGGTCGCCATGGGCCAGCAGCACGGCGAGGAGGAGCGAGGCGGCGAGGTGCGCGAGCGGCATCGCTGGCGAGCCGCTCGCCGACGGCGCACCTGTCGCGTCGAACAGGGGGTGCAGCACCAGCTGGCCACCGCCGAGCACCGCGAGCAGCCGGCCGAACGTCCACGGGCGACCGGACAGCGCGAAGGCGACCGCGGCGACCGCCAGCCAGGTGCCGAAGAGCATCGGGTGCGACGCCGCGGCGCCACCCGCCATCACGTGTGCAGACAGCGAGCAGCCGACGCAGACGGCGGCCACGACGACGGCGCGCAGCGCCCGCCCTGGTCCCGCCGCCGGATGCACGGCCCCAGCGTAGCCAACCCGAGCCGGAGGCGTCGCTGAAGACGCTCACCTCTCGGTATGCGACTTCCGCTCGTGCCACTTGGCGAGCATTGCGGGGACCTCACTTTGCAGGAACGCGAAGAAGTCGCGCATCTCCGCCACTCGCGCACCGGCGGCCGT
>WHSW01000512.1 GCA_009379895.1 Solirubrobacterales bacterium | reverse complement strand
GTCGCCCTCGTCGCGGCGGCGGCGTGGGCGTCGTCGCGCTCGCGCGCGGGGAGCGGATCAGCGCGGCCTGGCTGGTCCTGGCGGCGCTCGGCCGGGGCGGCGGCGCGGGCCAGCGCCCGCTCGGCGGCACCGCATGGAGGATCGCGAGCGCACCCCGTGAGCGCGCTGCTGCTGAGCCCTAGGGGGCGGGCAGCGCGATGTACTTGGTGTCCAGGTACTCCTCCAGGCCCTGGCGCCCGCCCTTGCGGCCGAAGCCCGAGCGCTTCACGCCGCCGAAGGGGGCGGCCGGGTTCGAGACCACCCCCTGGTTCAGCCCCACCATGCCGGTCTCGAGCGCCTCGGGCCGGGCGTCGAAGACCAGGATGCGGTCGTTGCCCTTGTCGTTGACGTAGAGTTCGCCGGTGGCGCCGTCGTAGGCGACGCCGCTCGGACTGCGCATTCGCGTGCGCCCGACTTCCTCGTCGACTCCCGCGGTGTCGATGCGCACGAACTGGGTGCCGGCGAAATCCTCCTGGCCGAGCACCGCCAAGGCGGCATCCTCGCTGGCATCGACCGCC
>WHSW01000511.1 GCA_009379895.1 Solirubrobacterales bacterium | reverse complement strand
TACCTTGCCGCAAAGTACGGTCTCAAGCACGCCCGCGGCAAGAAGGTGCCGACGTCCACCGACGTCGCCGAGCGCTTCCACGTAAGCGGCACCAAGAAGACGATCGAGCGTTTCAACCTGCATGGGCAGTACCGGGACTAGGCCGCCACGCGGAGCAGAAGGGACAACAGCCTTGGCAGAGTCGGCCGCGCCATCCGCCCCCCGCGAAGTGCCGCTTGCGCTGGAGCTGCGCGGCGTGGCGAAACGGTATGCGGGCATCGACGTCCTCGCGGAGGCGAGTCTCGCCGTGCACCCGGGGGAGATCCACGCGCTGGTGGGCGAAAACGGTGCCGGGAAGTCGACCCTGCTGCGGATCGCCGCCGGGCTCACCCCTCCCACTGATGGCTCGTTCGACGTGCCGGGCGACACGGTGTCGGTGCTGGGCCTCGGCGCCAGCTTCGACGGCACCCTCACCGGCTGCGAGAACGCGCTCACCGCGCTCGTCGTCAACGGCGTGAGCCGGCGGGCCGCGGCCGCCGAGCTTCCCCGCGTACGGGAGTTCGCCGAGCTCGAGGACT
>WHSW01000510.1 GCA_009379895.1 Solirubrobacterales bacterium | reverse complement strand
CGTAGCTGTGCCGGTCGGCCCTGTGCTGCACGAGCTGGGCCAGCTGCTCGGCGAGCCGCTGGTGCTCGCCGTCGGCCTGGGTGACGGCGACCGCGACCGCGGTGGACAGCCCCGCCGCGTCGAGCGGCTCGGGAGCGGCGAGGTCGTGGCCGCCGAACAGCGCCCTCAGCCGGTCGCGGACCTGCGCGACGTCGTCGGTGGCGGTGGTGACCGCGGCCTCCAGCGCCGGTCGCTGCTCCTGCCGCGTCTGGGCGGTCTGCGCCGCCCAGACGGCCAGCTGCGACCAGGCGGCCTGCAGGTCCTCGCGGTCGAGCATGGGCGGCCGGTAGCCGGCGAGCGCGTCCCTCGCGGTCTCCAGGTGGGTCCAGGCCTCGCGCGCGGCGGCTCGTGCCCGCTCCGCGCCGCGACGCGCGTCCTGGTAGGCCTGGCGCGCCCGCCGCACCTCGGCGCCGGCCTGCCGCCAGGTGGTGCGCAGCTCCTCGGCGCTTTCCAGCTGCGCGGCCACCGCGGCGCGGTCGCGGTGGCCAGCGACGGTGGCCTGGGTCTCCGCGAGGCGC